>NZ_KV806835.1:0-27964 GCF_001811845.1 Corynebacterium sp. HMSC062E11 | reverse complement strand
GAGGTGTACACACTGCCGTGATCGGAATGGAATACAGCCCCGTCAAGACTGCCACGCACACCGTGCGCGTGGGCTAGTGCATCGACGACCAGTGACACTCGCATGTGGTCTGCGATCGCATAACCTGCAAGTTTCCGTGAATACGTGTCAATGACTGTGGCCAAATACATGTTCTTGCCACCCTTACAGGGCGGGTAGGTAATGTCGCCAAGATAAACGCGGTTCGGCTCGTTGGCTGTGAATGTACGGCCTACTAAGTCCGGCATGACACGGTGGCCAGGCTTGCGCCTGGTAGTGACACATCGGCGGCGCTTGGTAAAGCCTTTAAGTCCCATGGATTTCATGATGCGTGCGACCTTCTTGTGGTTGGTCGGAGGAATGTCCGTATCGTCGTTAAGGCTTGCAGCGATGCGTTTAGCACCATAAAGCCCGTGCTCATCATCGAAGATGGTTGTAATTCTCGCACCAATAAGGGCATCGGAACACATCTTTAACCTGCGCTTTTCACGGGTTTGGACCCATTTATAGAACGAGGAGCGATTGAGCTTTAAAACGTGGCACATCCGCTTGACCGAGTATTCGGTTCGGTGGTCATAGACAAACTGGAAGCGGATCACCAGCGTGTCTCTTCGGCAAAATATTTAGCAGCTTTACGTAGAATATCGCGTTCTTCGCGCAGCTTCGCGTTTTCTTTTTCCAGCTGGCGGATTCGCTCAGAATCAGTCGCCGCTTGGGCTTTATCATGCACGGCTCTAATGCGGGCACGCTTTCCGGTGCCGTACTTGGTGACCCAAGAATGCAGCGAGGCACGGTTGATACCGAGCTCTGCTGATGCTGCGTTCAGCGAGAGGTCCTCATTGTTTTCATAGAGGGCCACAGCATCGCGTTTGAACTGTTCGGAGTACCTGGACATGGTGGTAGATTACCTTTCTTCCCAGCCCGACTGGGCTGGAATGAAAGGTGTCCACCAAAAAGGGGTCAGGCCCAATCACCACGCGCTCGCCTTCAGCAATGGGGTAGTGAAGAAGGTAGTGGATTCAGCGGAGTGCCCCTCACCCTCCGTCGGAAGAAGAGTGGTGGAGAAGGCTTCCACGTCACGGTCTACCTTGGCCGGAGAACCCTCGGTTTCGCCGCCTTCGATTTCCTTGAGGTCTGATTCGTAGGCGTTGTAGGCGCGCGGTGCTGCGCGGCTAAGCTCCTTGGCCAAGCTATCGGCGTCGGAGGCGTCGGCATAGGTGCCGCCGGTGGCGTCGGCAATGCACTGCAGTTCCTGCTGAGCCTCGGGCTCAACGTTGAAGCCGACGGTGTTGATGACCAGGTCGATACCCTGTTCCTTGAGTTCCTTCGCCACATCGCAGACCGGTGGCGGGGTACATGTCGCAACGCCATCCGAGACCAAGATGATGCTGCGCTGGCCTTCCTTTGGAAGCTCAGCCGCGGCCTTGCGCAGAGATTCACCGATGGGCGTAAAGCCGCGCGGTTGGAGGCCATCCATGTGGCCAATCATTTTCTCAGAATCGCCGGCCTCAGGTGGCGTTACCACGGTGATGTCCTGGCAACCGGCTGCTTCATCTTCGGGGGCCTCGCCGGTGTTTCCGCCGTAGGTGACAAGTCCCAGAGGGGCGTCGTCCCCGGCTTCGGTGATGAAGGTGCGGGCGGCATCTTTGGCGGCGTCGATGCGGGTCTGGCCGCCGGCATCGTTGGTGATCATGGAACCGGAGGAATCGAAGACCACCATGGTCGGGGCCATGTCACTAGAAGCAGTGGGGGAGCTCGGCACGGAGCTACTAGTGGAGGTTGAGCGTGAATCTTCGGCGGTGGCGGTGAGGGGAAAGAGAACGCTTACGATGGAGAGAGCGACTGCTGCGAGGAAAAGAATCGCCGTGAGCAATGGTTTTGGTATGAAACGTGACTTTGTGTGCATGTGAGTTAAATTACACACAGGAGGCGATCTGCGCTTGGGAACGGGGAATACAGGGGGATTAACCCCCGTGCATTCCGTTTCCGTTTGCGTGTTTTAGGGGGCCTTAGAACAACCGGGTATACATCCGGTAAAGCGAGTCGAGCATGCTCTGAATGTTGTTGCGGACCGGGCTGTTCGGGTCCAGCGCCGCCACACCGCCGGCGACAATCAGCGCGCTGATGGCCCCCAACAGGAAGCCAATCATGCCGCCGCGAGAGGACGAGCACGAATCATCCGAGGACCCATCGGAGGAGCCTGCCGAGCTTGCCGACGCCCCCGCAGAGCCCTCGTCACAGTTCTCATCCGGCTTGGCTGGCTCACCTGGCTTGGCTGGCTTGGAGGGATCCGAAGGCTCGGAGGGCTCGGCAGTTTTGGTAGTGGTAATGGTCGTCGGCACCTTGGTGGTGATGGTCTTTTCCTCAGTGGTGGGCACCATCGAGGTCACTGTCTTGGTGGTCTTCTCCGCTGGGAGCGTGGTGGTCACCGTGGTGGGGACCTCTTTGGTTTCCGTGGTGGTCACGGTGGTCGGTACCTCCGTGGTGACGACCTCAGTTGTGGTCGCCGGCGCCGGGGTCGTCGGCTTCTCTTCGCGCGGGTCCGCAATGGCGTGGTCGTTGTTCTTCAGCGTGACCTTGTCCACCAAGTTCGGGTTGTTGGCGTTGTAGGTGCGGAAGGTGAGCTCATCACCGGTCACATCGACGACCATGTAGTCCTCGTCGTAGTCCTGGCGCCAGATCGCCGTGGACTCGTGCGGCAGAGCAGGGTCCATGTTTTCCATGCGGGCATTGGGGTACTTCTTCCCGTCCTCACCCTGGAAGTCATAGAACTTGCCGCCGCCCGCCGAGGTGGTGGTGATGTAGAGGACCTCACCGTCATTGGGGGCGAGGACGTCGCCACGCTTCGCAGGAGCCTTCACCGGCTCAAGGCCGTTCATGAGATGGGTACGGGTGTAGATGTGATCGTGGCCGCTGAGTACGGCATCGACGTCCAGTTCGGACATGACCGGAGCGAGCTTTTCACGGAGCTTGGTTACATCGCCATCGGTGTAGTGGGTGCCTTGAGAGAAGAAGGCGTGGTGCATGCCCACGATGATCCAGTCATTGAAAGCTCCGCGGTTTTCAATGGTCTTACGCATGAACTCCGCATGGCGCTCAATGTCCGCGTCACTGCTGGCGTTGGTGCCGAGCCCAAGGAAGAGAACGTTGTTGCGCTCAAAGTAGAAATCCCGCAGGTCTGGCTCCTGATTCGGGTTGATGAAGTGCTCATCGTAGTGCTTCATTGCCAGGTCTGACGGGTACGTCTCGTGATTGCCCGGCAGTGCGTTGGTGGGAATGTTTCGAATCTCCGGTGAGGAGAAGTAGCCGTCGTACTGCGCGATCGTCGCGCCCCAGCCCTCAACCTGGTCACCGAGGGACCAGATCATGCTGGCTTGAGGGGCGTCGGCAACCGCGTTGCCGATGGTCTTGTTCCACTGCTCGGTCTGACCCTTGATGTCGGCATCGACTCCAATCTGCGCGTCAGAAACCGTGACGAAGCTCCAGTCCTGGCCAAAGCTGCCGGTGTTAAAGGTTTCAGGCTCGGACCAGCCGCCCTCTTCGGAGCCGACGCGGTAGGTGTACTCGGTGTTTTCCTTTAGACCCGTAGCGGTGGCGTAGTTGGACACGTATGCAATAGCGCCACCGTCCTTTTCCTCGGCTTCAAAGGTCTGGGCGCCGTCTGGGCCGGTGACCTCGAGGACTTCCTTGTCTGCCGGGCCCTGGGTGCGCCACGAGACAATGACGGAGCTTTCCTTGCTTCCCGGTTGGAGCACCATCCGGGAAATGGGGCTAGTTTGAGCGGTAGCCAGAACGGGAACGCTTACCTGTGAGGTGAAGACAAGAGCGGCCGCGGTCATGGTGGCTACGCCAGCGGAGGCGGGAGAAAAACTAAAACGCTTCATTATTGCTTTGTGTGCCTTTTGCGATGAATATCGGAAGTTGAGTGTGAGAGTGTTTCTCTGCTGAGAAAACAGAGAAACAGACATGACCTAGTCACAGAAACATCTCAAGGTGAACCTCCGGTTAAGCAGAATAGAAATCTGTGGAACATGCCCCCGGTATAGGGGATATCACGCGCTGTTTCGCGTTGAAATAGCAGTTTTGGTGAGCTTATGTTTAGCCCCATGTCCCACGAATTCGGGTCCACAGATACCCCAGACTCTTCAGAATCTTTAAGAAACTCTCGCGCTATCCGCTTTAATCGACGCACCGCGCTGCGTTGGGGCGCCGTTGGTGCATCCACCGCGGCCGCTGGCTATGGGCTGTCGGCAGCAACTGCCCAGCACGGCACCCCGCGCCAGGCCCCGTTGGAAGCGTATAACCAGTACACCGGCGCCCAGCTGCCTTTCCTCCACGGCGTTGCGTCTGGTGATCCGCTGCCCACCTCGGTGGTGCTGTGGACCCGCGTCACCCCGGACCGGGATGCCCTGCCTGGTTCTGGCATGGGAGACGACGTTCACGTGGCATGGGAGATTGCTACAGATGAGGCGATGGCTTCCGTGGTGGCACACGGTCAAGAGGTTGCCTCCGCGGAGCACGACCATACCGTTCACGTAGATCCCTTTGGCCTGAACCCGGACACCGTGTACTACTACCGCTTCCAGGTGACCTCGGGTGAGCATAGCGGGGCGTATTCGCCCGTGGGCAGGACGAAAACTGCGCCAGCTGTCGACGCCCAGGTAGACAACCTGAAATTCGCCGTGGCCTCGTGCGCCAACTACGAATCGGGCTTCTTTAACGCCTACAAGGACATGGCGGAGCGTGGACGCTCCGGGGAGCTTGACTTCGTGGTCTTCCTTGGGGATTACATCTACGAATATCCCACGGGGGAGTACGTGGGCAAGAGTGGTGTGGCACGTGAGCACCACCCCGTGTGGGAGATCGTCACGCTGGAGGATTACCGCATCCGCTACGGCCGCTACCGCACCGACGAGCACCTGCAGGCTGCGCATGCTGCGGCCCCGTGGGTCGTGGTGTGGGATGACCACGAGACAGCCAACAACTCCTGGCGCGAGGGCGCCGAAAACCACACACCTGGGTTTGCAGAGGGCGAGTGGTCCCGCCGTTGGAACGACGCCTTGCAGGCCTATTACGAATGGATGCCGCTGCGCCAAAAGCAGCTGAGCGAGGGCGGTAAGCTTTACCGCAACCTGCGCTTCGGCTCCCTCATGGAGCTCACCATGATGGATTTGCGTACCTACCGCGATCAGGAAACCACCGCTGCTAACTTCGGGGACCCGAATCGAACCATCGTGGGTAACGAACAGCTGCAGTGGCTGCGGGACACTATTTCGATGTCAGACGCCACGTGGATGGTGATGGGCAACTCGGTGATGATGGCTCCCATGCGCCTGCTGACCATCCCAGGTAATGATGCCGCCAATGAGGGCTTGCGCTTTGTCAAGGGCAATACCTCTGGCTTCGCCGTGAATTCGGATCAGTGGGATGGTTACGCCGCTGACCGTGACCGTGTACTCGAGGCTCTTGATGCTCGCGAGGGCAACTCCTTCTTCATTACCGGTGATATTCACTCGGAATGGGCCAACGACATCTACCTGCACGACAAGCGCGTGGCCTGTGAGCTGGTAACAACCTCAATTACGGCGCCCAACGTCGACGAAATCCTCACCACCTACACAGGCACCTACCACAGGGAGGACAACTCGACTTCGTTGCTCATTGAGGACGCAATCAAGGACGCTAACCCGTGGGTAAAGCACTTGGACTATGACTCCCACGGCTATGCCGTCGCGCACCTCTTTGCCGATCACGTGGACATGCACTACTACCGTGTTTCTGATGTTGAAGCTGAAGATGCTTCGGTAGCGCTGGCGGTGAGCAAGACCTGGAATCCTAAGGACGGATTCACCGCCTAGCCACCATCCGCCGGCGGGCGCTGCGGGGGATCAGCCCAGCGCCCTGAGGTAAAAGAAGCGAATCAGCGCGCGCCGGGGAATATCGAGCAACGAGCGCAGGAAGGGGAGGCGGGCGGGTTGGGAGGAGGCGTCGACAAGCAGCAGCGTGCGCCCATCCCGTAGGCGCTCCAGGGTAAAGGTCTCCTCGCCGCGCTCAATATGGCCGGGAAGGGTGCCGTAGGTAAAGCCACACCGGCCCTCCTCGCGGAAGACATCCACGACCCGGCAGCGAAACTCCCACGGCCCCAGCCCGAGGCTGACCTCAGCGCCTTCCTCCACCGTGGCGTGGCTGGGCCGTACCCGGAAGAGACCGCTACGCTGCAGGCCCCAGCGGAAGAGTTTGTCCGCGGCGTCATCGAATTCAGCGTCGATGACGCGGGACATGTGCAGCTGCGGGAAGCTCTCGGTGGAGGAGTACGACAGTGGCTCAGGCATGGTGTTCAGCCTAGTCAAACCGCCCTTAGATGATGCTTGAGAAGAGTAAAATAGGGTGTATGCAGGAGAAACGACAACGACTTATCGTTCCTGATTTAGCGCGCGGCACGGCGCTTTTGGGGATCGCCATGGCGAACGCCGTGCAGAGTTGGGTAGTCAATGATTGGTCGATAGGTCCCAGCTCCGCCCTGGGCGGTGTGCGCCCCGATAACACCTTAGACACCGTGGCCGCGGTGTTCACCGGCATGTTTGTACGTGTGCGAGGCCTGCCGATGTTCTGCATGCTGTTGGGCTTCGGCATTGGTCTCATTGCTGCTAGTTTGCAGCGTAAGGGCTACACCATTAAAGAATCGCGGCGCGTACTCATCCGCCGCTACGGGCTGCTTGCAGTTTTTGGTCTGGCGCATGGCTTCGCGCTTTTCGACGGTGACATCATGCTGGTCTATGGCCTCATGGGCATCGCCTTGGCTTGGTGCTTTACGCTTTCGACGCGCACGCTGCGGCGCATTGCCTACTGGTTCTTTGGCGGCTATGCGGTTTTCGCCGGTTCGGGCGCGGTGGGAGCCTATTTTGGCTACTTCAATCCTCTGCCCAACTCGCGTCCGATGACCGGTGAACTTGTCACATTCGGTGACTATTTCGCCCGCAACCTGCGCGGTGAGGTTGCTGCTCTGGGGCAGATCCCCATCACATTTGTGGGGCTGGTAGGCGTTTTACTCATCGGATATATCTGGGCGCGGGAGGGCGTGCTTGCAAACGTTTCTGCGCACCGCCGAACCTTGGTCACCTGGGTTGTTATTGCAGGTATGGTCATTGTCTTTGTTGGTCTTCCGTGGGGGCTTGCGGCCGCTGGCGTTGTGTCAACCGAATTGGAACCGGTGTTCTTGATGCTGAACCAAGCTTTTGGCTTTCTTACGGGTCCTGGCATTCTGGCGGTTTTGGCACTGCTCACGGAGAAACTCAACAATCGCGTTCCTGGGTGGGCCTTTGCTTTCGTGGCATTGGGCAAGCGCTCTATGTCGGGCTACATTGCGCAATCGGTTTTGTTTATTGTTCTTGTCACCCCAGCCGGCTTCGGACTAGGCGCGGATGCTTCGGTGAGCGGCAAGCTTGGAATCGGTCTGCTGGTCTTTGTCCTTACGCTGCTGCTCGCTGCTCTGCTTGAGGGTTGGGGCAAACCTGGCCCGTTCGAGTGGGCGCATCGCCGGCTGGCGTACGGCCCAACGTGTCGTATTGAGTCTAAGTCGGCTCTCGGGTCGGCCTGATGTTGGTTTAAACGGCTGATTCCTCGCGCAGAAGCCAGCCGCAGAGCTCCTTCTGCGCGCGGTCTACGCCACCGGGGTAGCTTTCCTCTAGCTCGAGTTTTACGTTATCAAAGATACGTTCCGAGATGAGTTCCGCGCGCTCTCTACTCAGCTGCCCGCGCAGCTCATCGAGCGGCACCTTAAGCTCCGTGTACGGACTCGGGCGGAAGTACCATGACCGCATGTCTTCCGAATAAACGACAATAATCGTCTTCGTCATGTGCGATTCCAATACAACATTGCCAAACACGAGTGATGTTAGCTTCGTGGATTCCATAGCTGCGAGTGTAGACCGTTTTGGATCCTTAACAAGGTTAAGCGTTCTAGCCTGCCGAGACGGGCTGGATTGAGAGGTAGTTCACGTCGCCCGCGCAGCCTTCGAGGCCGGGAACTCGGATGAAGGCGCTGGCGGTCTCGCCGGGTGGGTAGACGCGCAAGCCGTCGGCTGCTTGGGGCTGGCAGGAAGCGGGATCGAGGACGCCGACGTTGGTCATCTTGAGGCTCGCTGAAGCGGTGTGTCCTGGCTCTAGCGTGACGGGTGCCGTTTCTTGGCCGGTTTCGCGCTCGGCGGCGGCGCCAAGTTGGGTGCCGTCGTCATTGGTGACGGCCGAAACGCCAGGGAAGCCGTTCAACGTACAGGGCTCGGAGGAGGCGTTGGTAAAAGTGATGTCGGCTAAGCGTGAGCCCGCGGCACCCTGCTCGTTAGATAGTCCGATGTCGAGTTGTTCCGTGGAGCATGTGCCATCGGTCGCGGCCTGGGCGGTAGTGCCTGTATCTGGCTGTGCTTGCCCGGGGTCTGTTGGATCTGCGTCGGGGGTCTGCTGGTCCGCGGGAACTAGACCTGCAGTCTCCGTGCCGGCGGGTTGGGTGGTGGTAGGAGGGGTGGCGTCAAGCGTGGCATCAGTGTTTTCATCGGTGGCGCAGCCGGTGAGCGCTAGAGCGAGGGATGCGGCGAGAACGGGGAGTAGTCGCTGTGTAGTCATGGTGCGGAGTCTAGGCGTTGAGCTCTTAGAGTTTTTGCAAAGCGGGGAATACGCGCTCCTTGAGCAAAGGGGCGATGTCGACATCCGGGGCAGCGGGATCGACCCACGCTAGCTCCGCAATCTCCTTGTCTGGATGCGCGACGGAGATTTCTTCCTCGTAGACATAGACGTGTGCGTGGATGTTGTGTGGGGCGCTGTTAGCCGCCGGTGAGATATACGTGGCCAGGCGGCGAAGCTTCGATATGTCGACCACGGCGCGCACGGCCTCGTGGGCGATGAGCTGGGCGGCCTTGGCGGGGTTAATCGTGTCATCGATGGAGCCGAAAGGCAGGACGAATTCTGGGGTAGAGGTGGCGCGGAGGACGAGAATGCGACCGTGATTATCGCGCAGGATAACGGCGACGATTTCAGTAATGTCTGCGGGAGATGAGGGCGAAGCGGAAGTCTCAGACATGCTTCCATAGTAGGTCTGCGCGGGGTGCGGAGAGCGGAGAAGAAAGAGAGGGGGCACCCGAAAACTGTCAGTAATGTAACGGGTTGGACACAGTCACACACGTTAGAAAACGGCCGTCCAAGGCACGTGCCATCATAGGGGAAGTCTTATAGACCATTACGAGAAGAAGTGAAAGAGGAATTGCTCAATATGCGAAAAATCCCGCACCTTAAGAAAGTCCTCGTGGGCTCGGCTTTCGCAGGTGCGTTCTTCCTGGGTAACCCAGCGGCGGGTGCCCAGGAACTCCCCACAATCCCGGAGATTGATTCGGCAGGTTTTGTTGATCAGGTACGCGAGGATCTGCAGTCCGTGGGCATTGAGACCATGCCCGTGGACAAGGAGCTGACAGACTCCGTCGATTCAACAGTCAACGGCGCCGTCGCAGCGGCGTCGAAGGATGCGTCCCAGGCGGTTGCTGGGGCCGCGAATTCCCCTGCGGCGCAGCGCCTTGCGGGGCAAGCGAACCTGGATACCCAGTTATCGGTTCCGGCAGCACCACAGGACTACGCTGGTGCCGACGCCAAAACGGGTGAACCGCTGACGAATCCTGCCCCCATCGGATTGCTGGAGGAGGCCACACAGCCGGAATTCGTGCCACAGGGCACTGATCCGAACTATGCGTGGAAGAATGACCTGTTTTCCAAGATCGCTGCCGGTAAACCGCAGGCGGACTATGTCCTGCACCGAGTGCCTGGTTCCTACTATGACGCTCCTCAGATTCCGGAGGAATCTAATGTAGCGATGACCGAAGGCAAGTCCCTGTATGGCCCGGGTACCCCGCTCTACATTCATGAGGACACCATGTGCACGCTGACGGCAGCCGGCACCGATGCGGAAGGCCGCAAGGTCGGTATTACCGCTGGTCACTGCGGAAATGTCGGCGATCCGGTCTCTTCGGCAGACTCCTGGCAGGTTGGCCCGACCGGCACCGTGGTGTCCAAGAATGAGCAGCTGGATTATTCGCTCATTGAGTTTGGCTCCAAGGCCGAGGTGTCCCGTAGCTACAACGGCGTGACCGCTAATGGGGTTGGTGGCACCACCCAGCCGGGCGATATCACCTGCAAGAACGGCGTGGCCACCGGCCGTACCTGTGGCATGACCTTCCAGCACACCGAGCGCGTCACCGTCAACCAGGTGTGCGCCATGGTTGGAGACTCCGGCGCTCCGGTCTTCCGCAACGGCCGCATCGTCGGCTCGGTATCCCGCGGCCTGATCCCGGGGCTGCTGTCGTGCCACACCCCGTGGCAGGGCGCGCTGCACAACCCCACGGTTGTGTCTAACACCGATGCCATCATCGCGGATCTGAACCGCCGCGAGGGCGTAGGCTCCGGTTTCGCGCTTCCGGAGAACTAACCTCCGCCGCGAAACCGGTCACGGAGCCGCGGGCGCGTGGCCGGGAGAGTACGTTTCTAACAAATAGTGCCCCAGATCTTTAAAGATCTGGGGCACTATTTGATCGAATCGTCGTCGGGGCGCGACGCTGGGGAATGACGCTGGCGTGCGGCGCCGCGCTGCGGTGCCGCAGGGGAGTTAGGAGAGGGCGGAGAGGGCGACGTCATGAAGCTTGCCGTTGGAGGCAAGCGCTGAGCCGCCGTGGGGGCCGTCCTCGCCGCGAACGTTGGTGAAGCGGCCACCGGCCTCGGTGACGAGGAGCGCCGGAGCGGCCAAGTCCCACAAGGAGACCTCGGGTTCGGCGGCGATGTCGACGGCACCCTCGGCCACGAGGCAGTAATTCCAGAAGTCGCCGTAGCCGCGCAGACGCCATACCTTGTCCGTCAAGGACACGAAAGCATCGCGGCTTGAGCCCCAACCGGACAAGGAACTCATAGCAAGGGAGGCATCCGCCAAGTCGGAGACCTCGGAGACGCGAAGGCGCTTGGGCTCCCCGCCGAAGACACGGTAGGCGCCGCCCCCCTTGGCCGCATACCAGCGGCGGCGCAGGGCCGGGGCAGAAATGACGGAAACCACCGGCTCGCCGTCCTCCAGTAGTGAGATCAGCGTGGCCCAGACGGGGACGCCGCGCACGAAATTCTTCGTGCCATCGATGGGATCGATAACCCACTGGCGGCCCTCGAAGCAGGCCTCGCCGCCGAATTCTTCGCCCAGAACTTCATCGCGCGGGCGTGAGCGTTTCAGCGCCTCGCGGATGGCCTTTTCGCAGGCCAGGTCGGCGTCGCATACCGGAGTCATGTCCGGCTTCTCCTTGACTGACAGGTCTGCTGCCTCAAAGCGGTGCATCGTGATGGCATCCGCATGCCCGGCCATCTCCAAGGCCAAGCCGAGGTCTTCTTTGTACTTACCCACGGAGCCATTCCTCCATCTGATCAACTACCTGTTTATTGCCCGCGATACACCATTCCACACCGCCGGCTTCAACCTTGCGCGCCGCGCCGCCTGCCGCGAGCACCAGCGCTTGGCCCGGATACCAATCCCAATCCTTCACGGAATGCTGCATCCATGCTCCCCACGTGCCATCCGCCACGCAGGAGAGGTCCACGGACCCTGCGCCTAGCATGCGCACGGTGGCAAAGTGCGGGGCCACCTTCTCCCAAGCGGAGGCGATGGCGGGATCCGTGATGGAGGTGGGGTGCAGGTACGTCGACAAGCACAGCTTGTCGGCGGGGGCGTCGGTGAGCTTGGTGACGTCCTTGCCATCCAGGCTGGTGGGGAAGTCACGGCCACCAAACCACGTGTAGCCCATGGCGGGGCGGTGGACGGCGCCGAGGATGACTCCTTCAGCGTCGACAAGCGCGAGCGCAGAGCACCAGTAATCGGCGCCCGAGGCGAAGTTGTAGGTGCCATCGACGGGATCGATGACCCAGGTCCGGCCGGAGGCCGAGTCGCGGTTGGCGCCCTCCTCGCCCACGATGCCGTCCTCGCCGCGCAGGGCTTCGAGCACGCCGGCGACGAAACGCTCGGCGGCGAAGTCCGCGTCGGTGACGACATCGGAGACGGAGGTCTTTTGCTCTACGTCGACACCCTGCTCGCGCAGGCGCCAGGCCAGGCGGCCTGCGTTATAGACAAGGGCCTGTGCTAGGTGGGCATCGGTATCGTCCGCGTGGGCGACGATGAAGGTTTTGATGATGGCATCGATCATCTCGGTGAGGCTTGGCTGGTCACTCATGCCGCCTATTGTCGCGCTAAACGCGGCCGATGGCTAATCAGGGAGAAAGAATAAGTAAAGTAGGGGGCTATGCGTCCGGAACAAACAGCTCGTCTTGAGGAACTCAGCGCCACTTTGACCTCCATTGAAAAGGTGATGGACCCGGAGGCGGTGTCCGAGCGTGTGCGCGAACTCGAGGCTCAGGCGGGGGATCCGTCGCTGTGGGACGACCCAGACCATGCGCAGAAGGTGACCTCGGAGCTCTCGGCGCAGCAGGCAAAACTGCGCAAGCTGAATTCCCTGCGGGGGCGGATCGAGGACCTTCCGGTCATGTCCGAACTAGCGGAGGAGGAGGGCGATGAGGCCTCCAAGGAACTCGTGGACACAGAACTGAAAGAGCTTGGCGCGGCCATCGAGGCGCTCGAGGTAACCACGATGCTCTCCGGAGAGTATGACGAGCGCGAGGCCGTCATCAACATCCGCTCCGGCGCGGGTGGCGTGGATGCGGCGGACTGGGCGGAGATGCTCATGCGCATGTACACGCGCTGGGCGGAAAAGCACGGACATAAGGTCGATGTCTATGACATTTCCTATGCCGAAGAGGCCGGCATCAAGTCCGCCACCTTCGTGGTGCACGGCGAATACATGTATGGCCAGCTTTCCGTGGAGCAGGGTGCGCACCGCCTCGTGCGCATCTCGCCTTTTGATAACCAAGGCCGCCGCCAGACCTCCTTCGCGGAGGTGGAGGTGCTGCCGGTGGTGGAGCAGACTGACTCCATCGAGGTTCCGGATTCGGAGGTGCGCGTGGATGTCTACCGCTCTTCGGGTCCTGGTGGTCAGTCCGTGAATACGACGGACTCGGCGGTGCGCCTGACACACATCCCGACGGGAATCGTGGTGACCTGTCAGAATGAGAAGTCCCAGATCCAGAACAAGGCCTCTGCCATGCGCGTGCTGCAGGCGAAGCTGTTGGAGCGCAAGCGTCAGGAGGAGCGCGCGGAGCTTGATGCGCTGGGCGCCGGTGGCAATGCATCCTGGGGCAACCAGATGCGCTCTTATGTGCTGCATCCGTACCAGATGGTCAAGGATCTGCGGACGAATTACGAGGTAGGGGATCCCTCCAAGGTCTTGGACGGAGATATCGATGGCTTCCTGGAATCCGGAATCCGGTGGCGCATGGCGCAGCAGGAGGCCTAGGCCCGAGTGGCAAATGTTGCTAATGTGGCTTAAGTGATCACTTTCGAGAATGTGTCCAAGGTCTATCCGACCTCCACTAGGCCCGCGCTGGACAACGTGTCCTTTGAGATTGAGGACGGCGAATTCGTCTTCCTCATCGGCCCGTCCGGCTCCGGCAAGTCGACCTTCCTACAGCTCATGGTGCGCGAAACCAATGTGAGCTCGGGAGACATCTACTTCGGGGACTTCCACGTCAACACGTTGAAAGGCCGCGAGGTCAATAGCCTGCGCCAATCCATCGGCTACGTCTTCCAGGATTTCCGGCTCCTGCCTAAGCTCAACGTCTACGACAACGTCGCCTTTGCCCTCGAGGTCATCGGCAAACGCAAGGCGCGGATTGCCAAGCAAGTGCCCGAGGTCCTCGACATGGTCGGCCTAGGCGCCAAGCAGCACCGCATGCCGCACGAGCTTTCCGGTGGCGAGCAGCAGCGCGTAGCGATTGCGAGGGCCTTTGTCAACCGCCCCAAGCTGCTGCTTGCCGACGAACCCACGGGCAACCTCGATCCCTCCACTGCCGCGGAGATCATGGCCTTGCTCACCAAGATCAATCGCCACGGAACCACCGTGGTGATGTCGACGCACAACGCGCGCGCGGTCAACGAGGCCCGCCAGCGCGTCATCGAGCTGCACAACGGCACGCTCGTGCGTGACGAGAAGAACGCAATGTACGGGGAGGCGGTCTAGGTGAATCTAGGCTTTGTTTTCAGGGAAGCCTTTAAGGGGCTCGGGCGCAACATCACCATGACTATCGCCATGGTGATTACCACCGCCATTTCGGTGGCGTTGGTGGTGGCCGGCGTCTTGGTCACCCAGATGACCAATGACACCAAGGACATCTACCTCGAGCGTGTCGAGGTCATGGTCCAGCTCAATGAGGAGATTTCAGCCAACGATCCGGAGTGCAAGGATGCCGCATGTGCCGGGCTGAAGAAGAAACTGGAAGCGGATGAGGACATTGAGTCCGTGAGCTACCGCAACCGCGAGGATTCCTATCAGCGCTTCGTGGAGCTGTTCAAGGACACCGAGCCGGTCATGGTTGAGGAAACCTCCCCGGATGCGCTGCCGGCTGCCTTCCACGTGCGGTTGAAGGACCCGACGGATACCGCGCCTATCGACGCCATCGCTTCCGACCCCGCTGTCAGCGACATCGTCGACCAGCAGGAGGAGGTTCGCAGCGCCGCTGGCAACTTGGACGCCATCCGGAATGCCACCTTCATCCTTGCCGCGGTCATGGCGCTTGCAGCCATCATGCTGATTGCGAACATGGTGCAGATCGCCGCCTACCAGCGCCAGCGGGAGACCGCGATTATGCGTATCGTCGGTGCCTCGCGGTGGGTTACTCACGCGCCCTTCATCATGGAAGCAGTCCTCGGTGCTGTCGGCGGCGTTGTCCTCGCCGGTATTGGCGTCATCCTGGGCAAGAACACCGTGCTCGATCCCGCCCTCAACGACCTGTACCACAACCAGCTTCTAGCCCCGGTGACCTCTGGGGACGTCTGGACGGCGCTGCCCATCGTCGGGCTTGTGGCAATTGTGTGTGCTGCGCTGACCGCACAGGTAACGATGCGCGCCTACGTGCGGACCTAGAGCTGCAGGGACGATGTGGATTTTGCCTGGCAGTAGCGTAATATAGTCCGAACTATGGCGAAGAAGGCAAAGAAGAAAAAGGCGGCCGTCGACAATAACTCGACCCTGGCCACCAACCGACGTGCCCGCCACGACTACACCATCCTCGACACCCTGGAATGCGGCATGGTGCTCGTGGGCACCGAAATCAAATCGATGCGCGAAGGCAAGATTTCCCTGGCGGATGCCTTCGCCACTATTGACGACGGCGAAGTCTACATCCGCAATCTCCACATCCCGGAGTACTCCCAGGGAACGTGGACGAATCACTCGCCCAAGCGCACGCGTAAGCTTCTCTTGCACCGCAGGGAGATAGACAAACTCATGGGGCAGGTGCGCGACGGCAACAAGACCCTGATCCCGCTCAAGGTCTACCTGAAGGACGGACGCGCCAAGTGTGAACTCGGCCTGGCCAAGGGTAAACAGGACTATGACAAGCGTGAAGCAATTAAGCGCCGTGACCAGGACCGCGACATTACCCGCGAGCTGGGTCGCCGCGTCAAGGGGATCAACGCCTAACCTGGGAGCCATGATTTATACGGCCAAGGTTCATGACGTTATTCGGGGCGAGGAGCAACCGCGTGGGGTAGCGGTGCTCGTCGATAAGCTCTGGCCCCGTGGCGTGGCCAAGGATCGCCTCCCTTATGAGCACTGGTTCAAGGATGTCGCGCCCAGTCCGGAGTTGCGTAAGTGGTGGGGCCACGACGCCGATGCCTTCGAAGAGTTTGCGCGGCGCTACCGCGCGGAGCTCGACGCGAATGACAGCGAGGAACTGGAGCAACTGCGCCACCTTGCAGAGCTTGGCGACGTCACCCTCCTCTTCGCCGCCAAGGATCGCGAGGTTAACCACGCCACTGTGCTGAAGGCGTGGTTGGAGGAACGCTAGCCGATGAGGCTCCACACAGTCGCGCCCACGGCAATGAGGCCCGTGACGACGACGAACACGTTGCTGGGGCGGCCGCGGAATTGCTTGAGAGCATCGATGCGGTGGATGGCATACATCGGCAGCAGGTAGAGGATCGAGGCGATGAAGGGGCCACCGATGGCTTCGATAAGCCCCAGGATCGATGGATCGATGATCGCGACAACCCACGCGGCCACGAAGATGATGCCGTGCATGATGGAATTGAGCTGCTTTTCCGAGAGCTTCGCCGTAGCGTGCGGTGCGGCGCTGCGTAGCAGGAAGTTGCCGCCCTCGGTGGCCCCCAACACGTGGCCGAAGTAGGAGGAGATGATGGCGATCATCGCGATGATGGGGGAAAGGAAGGCCAAGACCGGAACGCCGGTGACGTTGGCCAAGTAGGACAAGACCGGCAGGTTCTGCTCGCGGGCCTCCGCGAGCCCGTCTGCACCGAGCGTGAGGGTGCATGACCACACGAAGAACATGGTGAACACGGTGAGCAGAATCGCTGTCAGCGCCAGCGCGCGCGACGCATTCTCGGAGCTCTTCTCGCGGCCGTGTGCAGCGACCATAGCCAAGGAAAACTGGGAGATGGCGGGGGAGTGGTTAAAGGAGAAAACCAACACGGGGATGATGAGGGCGACAGCACCGACGACGCGCCAATCATTGTTGCCAACTTCCATGAAGGAGGCGATATCCCAGCGCGGGATGAGATAAATGGACAGCGCGCCGAGACAGAAGATCAGCGGATACACCAGGAACTGCGTGACGGCGAGCACCATGCGTTGGCCAAAGGTGAAGACGATGGTCATGATGCCCACGAGGAGGAACGACAATAGAGGACGCGGAACCGAGGGCCCGTGTAGCTGGTTGACGATGAAACTATCAACCGTATTGGTGATCGAAACGCCATAAATGAGGACGATGGGAAAGATGGCGCAGAAATAAACCACCGAAATGATAAATCCAGCGCTTTTACCGAAATAGTCCGTGACCACTGCGGTGATGTCCTCGCCCTGGCGCGGTGACGCACAAATCATGCGGGCGAGACCGCGGTGGGAGAAGTAGGTCATCGGGCCAATCAGAATCGTGGCCACGAGGAGGGGCCAGAAGCCGAAACTGCCCGCGTTGATAGGGAGGAAAAGAATTCCAGCGCCTACGGCGGTGCCGAAGAGCGAGATGGCCCATTCGGTGTTGCTTGCTGGGCGTTTAGCGTCTTCCGGGGAGCTGGTGGTTTCGGTATGTGTGCTCACTTTGCAGCCTTTAACAAAGTAGGAGGATAGGACTCACACACCTTAACAGCGTTTAGGTTGATGTTAATCACAAGGGGGTGCTTATGAAAGCTATGCCTCATGTGGCCTGGGGCGAAGCTTGCGGGAATAGGGGCAGGTGCAGTAGCGTTGAACGAACCGTAGGGCGCATGAAGATGCGTTCTGCGCAGCTTTCACAGCAATGTGCAATCGAGGGGTCGACTTGGTTTCGACTTCGTACATTGAGCCAGGGGAAGCGTGCCGGTGCAGGCTAGAGACCACCGTTAAGCGTCGTAGCAACCAATAAACGCAGAGAAGAACTCTCAGCGTGACTACGCCCTCGCTGCCTAATTTCAGCGACGCGTGTCTGTCAGCCTAGGTTTGGTTCCTGACCTAGATCCTGGCATCGACTAGGGAACTTGCCTGACCGGTTTGTTGTTCGGCCGGTTGGGGACTTCTAGAGCAACTGGGCCCATCATCCGGAGCGAGTTTGCCCGAGCCGGAGGGCCGAGTAGAGATCCTGTGCAGACTGCGCACGGAGAAGCCCTGGCGAGGTGACGAAGGACCCGGGTTCAATTCCCGGCGGCTCCACTGAATGGCAAGAAACCCGCTGGTCATAAAGGCCAGCGGGTTTCTTGTGTGAAGGGGGCGGATTAGTCAATCGGGTAGCCGGTGACCGGGCCCTCGGTGTTCGGCTGCCAGCCCAGCGCAGGGGCGACATGGGTGGCGAAGTTTTCCAGAATCTTCACGTTGACGTCCACCCCCATGCCGGTCGGGATGGTGATGAGCAGGGTGTCGGCGGACATCACGGCCGGGTCGGCCTTGAGCTGTTCGATCAGCTTGTCAGGCTCCGCGGCATAGGTGCGGCCGAAGGTGGAAGCACCGGCGTCGGGCAGCACACCCACTTGGTCGGAGCCTGAGGCCTGCATACCGAACCGCTGCATATCGGCGCCGTCCACGATGGGAAAGATGGAGCGGGAGACGGACACGCGCGGGGTCCAGTCGTGGCCTGCTTCCTTCCACGCGGCGCGGTAGCGGTTGATTTGGTCCGCCTGGATCTCACCCAAGGTCGCGGCGGTGGTCTCGGAAACCAAGGTGGAAGACATCAGGTTCAGCCCGTCCTTGGAAGTCTGCTCCGCCGACGCGTGGGTGCCGGAGCCATAGAAGATGTGCTTGCGCAGCTCCGGTGCCATGGGGAAGACGGGGAGGGCGGAGCCGGGCTGGAACATATTAGGGTACTGGCGGTCTAGGGGTGCGGCGGTGGCAAAACCGTTGCCGTCTACCGCGGCCATGAACGCCTCGAGGTGGGCGCGCGCCACGTCCGCGCCGTTGGGGGCCTCTCCCTTGTAGCCGAAAGCCTCCCAACCGCGCTCGGCAACTTCCGGGGCACCGCGCGAGACGCCCAAGGCCACGCGGCCGCCGGAGAGCTGGTAGAGGGATGCGGCCTCTTCGGCGAGGTAGAGCGGGTTTTCGTAGCGCATGTCGATCACGCCGGTGCCCACCTCGATGTTCTTGGTGGTGGCGGCGACAGCGCCGAGCAGCGGCATCGGGGCTGAGGCTTGTGGTACGAAGTGGTGGACGCGGAAAGACGCGTTGTTCACACCGATCTCATCTGCAGCCTGGGCGATTTCCAGGTGAATCTTCGCGACTTTTTCCGCGGACGGGCCGCGCTGGTGTCCGAATGTGTAGTGGCCAAAGCTTAAGAATCCGAATGCTTTCATTGGTCAAACACTCCTATTGGTGATGCATCAACAACTAGGGTAGCGTGCCATCCGCAGATTGTCACGGCCTAAGGTTGGTCCACCAAAACCCAGTTAGAAAGCGTTCTATCTGGGGCCTCTTCGTGTGCGAAGCCGCCGGGAATTGAACCTGGGTCCCAGATGCTCGTCGGTATCCATGCGGCCTGCTTTAGGATGGTCGCATGAATAACGAGCTTCTCCGCATCACAGTCGTCTTGTTTGAGGGCTTTGAGCTTCTCGACGTCTTCGGGCCCGTCCAACTGCTTCAGGCCGTCCCCGAGGTCACGGTTGCCTTTGCGGGGCCGGATGGTGAGCCAGTTGCTAGCTCACAGGGCGTGGAAGTGGTGCCGACGATTTCTTATGGGCAGATTGAGCCGGCCGACGCCCTCCTCGTTCCTGGCGGCAAAGGAACCCGGCGGCTCGTGGAAGACGTTTCTTTTCTGGCGTGGCTTCGTGAGGTGGGTGCACAAGCACCGTGGGTTGCCTCCGTGTGCACGGGTTCTGCGGTCTTGGCGGCAGCGGGGCTTTTGGAGGGTTACGCCGCGACGAGCAACAAGCGTGCGTTTGCGTGGGCGAGCTCCTTCGGGGAGTCCGTGACTTGGAAGCCCAAGGCGCGGTGGGTGCAGGACCGTAATCGGTGGACTTCCTCAGGCGTGGCGGCGGGGATGGATATGACGGTCGCGCTCATTGCGGAGCTCATTTCGGAGGCGGCTGCCGTCGATGCCGCCAGCTTTGCGGAATATGAGCCACACCGCGACAGCGGGTGGGATCCTTTCGCGCGGATAAACGGGCTGGTGCCCTCGATCGGCGGCGAAGCCGAGCGGAGGCTGTGACGTTCGGGCAATCTGACGACGCTCACGGTAGATAAGGTGCTAAAAACGGTCGATTTTGGGGCACTATTTGCAGTGAGTGTAGCGATGGATGAAAAGCACTCTTGATGAGAAGGCGGTCGGAACTTCGTCGTCAGCAGAAACGTTCATGTTCTAGTGACTGATCGAATCTTGCGTGGTGAACTATGGCGATGAATTTGCCTATCGACCTTAGGCCGCTTCGTGTAGAGGATGCAACCGAGATGGCTACCGTGCTTTCTGGCCGTGCCCTATACACGTTTACAGGTGGTGAGCCGCCTTCTTCTGATGAGCTTGCGCGACGGTACGCGGTCCAAACCCGAGGCGGCTCGAGCGACGGTACCGAAGAATGGATCAATCTCATCGTCACCCTCGGTTCGAGTAAGCAGCCGATAGGCTACGTCCAAGCGACTGTGCCCCGCAGCGGTGATGCGACGGAGATCGCATGGGTGATTGGGAAACAGTGGCAAGGGCACGGATACGCCAAGGAAGCTGTGAAACTGCTTAGCGCTTATCTTGCGGAGCGAGGCATTACGCATCTCATCGCTCATATCCATCCCGAGCACCTAGCCTCACAGCATGTCGCTGCCTATGCAGGGATGAGCCCCACGGCACAGGTCGTTGACGGCGAAGTCCGTTGGGAGCGCAGATAGTCTCCAACAAAATCGTGAAAAGCGAGCATCATTGCCAAGTCAGGGCTAATGGACACCTCTCAGTGTCGTTCACGGTAGATAAGGGGCTAAAAACGGTCGATTTTGGGGCGCTATTTGCAGTGAGCGTAATCGGAATCCCGTGAGGGGTGTAGGGGTGCGGGACGAAAGCGAGGTAGGGCTGTCCGAACAAAATGTGACCCAGGACAAAAGAATTTGTTACCCAAGTTACAGTCACGTGGTAGCCTTTCCCCAACAGTGTGACGTGGAGCACTGGGACTGACCCCTACGACAGGAGTACCCATGAACAGCCCATCCAATGCAGCGCCACAAGGCGGCGCTGGCACCGCGGAAAAGCCGAAGTCGCATCCCGCAAAGGCTGAGCAAAAGCAGAGCCAACAATCCAGTGGGGGAATGCTGGATAAGTTCCTCAATGGTGTCGAATACATCGGCAACAAGCTGCCGGAGCCCTTCACCATCTTCCTGATCCTCTTCCTGATCACAGGTGTGCTTTCCACCATCATGGCGAAGATGGGCGTGGAAATTAAGATTCCCGGTAGCGATGAGATTCAGCCAGTTAAAGGCCTGTTCACCGGTGAAGGGTTGACCTGGTTCACCACGACAATGGGGGAGAACTATATCAACTTCCCGCCGCTGGTGACGGTATTGCCCATCATGCTGGCGGTGGGTGTCGCGGAGCGCTCCGGAATGCTCTCGGCGCTCATCCGTAAGCTCTTCGGTTCTGCGAAGCCGCGGCTGCTGCCCTATGCAGTCGGCGTCATCGGCGTGACCGCTTCGGTCATGGCGGATGCCGCCTTCGTCATCGTCCCGCCGCTGGCGGCGATGGTCTTCAAAGCCGCGGGCCGCCACCCAGTGGCTGGCCTGATTGGTGGCTTCGCCGCCGTGGGCGCTGGCTATTCCACATCCTTGGTGCCGACTTCCTTGGATGCGCTCTTTGCCGGTATTACGACCGCGGTCATGGAGACGCTGCCGAATACCGACTTCGCGCCGGTTAACGCCATGTCGAATTACTACTTCAACGTGGCCTCCTCCATCGTGCTGGGTGTGCTGGCTGGTTTCATCATCGACAAGGTCATCGAGCCGCGCATGTGGCAGCAGGAAGTTCCCACCGAGGAAGATATCGACCCTGAGGATGCCGCTGAGCGTGGTGACCGCGATGAAAACGGCGAGGAGCTCACCGCTGAACTGCGTCC
Source organism: Corynebacterium sp. HMSC062E11 (assembly GCF_001811845.1). Lineage (NCBI taxonomy): Bacteria > Bacillati > Actinomycetota > Actinomycetes > Mycobacteriales > Corynebacteriaceae > Corynebacterium > Corynebacterium sp. HMSC062E11. The sequence goes on along the minus strand of NZ_KV806835.1, from coordinate 6,267 downwards.
GGCCGAATCCAAGGGCCTCATCTGGTCCGGTGTGGCCACGGTCATCCTCACCGCCATCATCCTCTTCGCGGTCCTTCTGCCAGAATCGCCGTGGCGCAATGAGGAGGGCAGCTTCTTGCCCAAGTCCCCGCTGCTGAATTCCATCGTCTTCATCGTTTTCGCCTACTTCTTGGTGCTCGGCGTTGTCTACGGCAAGGTTGTCGGCACGGTCAAGGGGATCACCGACGTCGTGAACATGATGATCGGTGCTCTCAAAGACATGATGAGCTTCCTTATTCTGGCCTTCATCCTGGGTCAGTTCGTGGCGCTCTTTGCGTGGACCGGTATCGGTACCTTCACTGCTGTGAAGGGTGCGGCCTTCCTCGAATCCATCGGGCTTACCGGCTTCCCAGCCATTTTCGCCTTCATTGCGCTCGCGTCCTGCCTGAACCTGCTGATCATTTCCGGTTCTTCCATGTGGACGCTCATGGCAGCGGTCTTCGTTCCGATGTTTGCCCTGCTGGGTTATGAACCGGCCTTCATTCAGGGTGCGTTCCGCGTTGGTGATTCCGCGACCCAGATCATCACCCCGCTGAACCCGTACATGATCGTCATGCTTGGCTTCCTCCAGCGCTATGAGCGCGGGGCGGGCCTGGGAACACTGATGTCGCGCCTCGTGCCCTTCGTTATCCCGTTCTTTACCGCTTGGGCAATTCTGCTGGCCATCTGGTTCTATGTGGATCTTCCGCTGGGACCGGGCAACAACGTCATGATTGGTTAATCGAATGGACGAACGCAACAATCCGTCGACAGCGTATTTGGAGGCGATGGAGGAGGGCGTCGCCAAGCGCGTGGCTTCCGCCGCCCCACCGGAAAAGCACGGAGAGGACTACCCGGGCCAATCGCGGCTCTGGGACGCTGCTGCCGCACAGGCAGATGTCCTGCGGGAGCAGGCAGCGCACATCGTTGCGGATCTGCACGCCCACCCCGAAACCGCTTTTGAGGAGCATCGCTCCATGTCGGTACTCGCGGACCTCGTGGAGGAGCATGGTTTTTCCACGCGCCGCGGGGTCTATGGTGTGGAGACCGCGTTCGAAGCCTCGTGGCGGAGCCCGGATTTCAATCCCGAGCAGCATCCCACCGTGGCCATCCTTGCGGAGTATGATGCCCTGCCGCATATTGGGCACGCGTGTGGGCACAATGTCATCGCCGCGGCGGGTGTTACTGGATTCTTGGCGGCTACTGCCGTGCTGGACGACGCCACCCCTTCCTTATCCGGCCGCATACTTCTCCAGGGAACCCCTGCGGAGGAAGGTCATTCCGGCAAGGAATACATGATTCGCGGAGGCAGCCTCGACGGCGTGGATGCCGCAGTGATGATCCATGGCTTTGGTTATGACATCGGCGCGCACGCCTGGGTAGGCCGCCGCATCTTGCGTGTGACATTTCGTGGTGTGGCTGCACATGCGAGCTCCCAGCCCTTCATGGGGCGCAACGCCCTCGACGCCGCGAGCTTGGCCTACCAGGGCATTGGTCTGATGCGGCAGCAGATGCCGCCTTCGGATCGCGTGCACGCCATCATGAGCGGTGGCGATCGCCCTTCCATTATTCCGAGCGAGGCGGAGATGACTATTTACGTGCGCTCGTTGGGAACGCGCACGCTCATGGATCTGTCCGCCAGGGTGGAAGACATCGTCCAGGGTGCAGCGCTCATGGCCGGCGTTGAGGTGGATGTGGATTGGGACGAGCATCCGATGACGCTGCCCGTGCGCAACAATGCGGCGCTGGTGGACCGCTGGACGGCGACGCAAGCGCGCCGGGGGCGCACTGCGCTGCCGGCGGGGACGGTTCCGGATACGGTGGCTGCCTCGACGGACTTCGGCAACGTCTCCCACCTCGTTCCGGGTTTGCACCCGATGGTGCAGGTTTCGCCTACCGACGTGGCCTTGCATACCGAGGACTTCGCCCGCTGGGCGGCCACGCCGCAGGCGGTGGATGCGGCTGTCGATTCGGCTGCCGGGTTGGCGCAAGTAGCGCTAGATTTCTTGGCGGACTCGGACTTTCGCCGCGCGGCGCAGGAAGACTTTGATAGGGAAGGGCCCGTATCGGTGACCGATCTCATCGCGGAGAAGGGGTAGCGGGCCACGTCCTTGTAATGGCACGTCACGGGGCGTCGCCCAGCGTATGCGTACCCCCGTGATGAATTAAGAAACAATTGTGTGCTTGAAAGGTAAGCCTTACATAGGTTAGGTTATGCGCTGACATTATTTGCCAGCTGTGGTTAGCCACACCTAATATGCAAGGAAACTATGTTTACTCTTTCTCGCCGTGCCGCAGGCGCGACCGTCACCAAAGTTGCCGCCACCCTCTCCGTGGCTGCGCTCGCTCTAACGGGTTGCTCCGCAAACCAATCCCAGGATTCTGCTGAGCCGACCAACTCCGCAGCCGCGGACTCCTCCACGATTACGCTGGAGGATAACTTTGGTTCGAAGGAGGTCGCGCTGCCGGTAGAGAACCCCGCGGTGACGGATAACCGCGCTTTCTCCGTTCTGGCTCAGTGGGATATCGACCTTGCCGCCGCGCCGCTTCCGCTGGTGCCGAAGTCCCTGCGTGATACCTACAACAAGGACACCGTCGAGGTTGATCTGGGCTCCCATAAGGAACCGGATCTGGAAAGCCTCGTCGCAGCGGAGCCGGACGTGGTGTGGAACGGCCAGCGTTTCGAGCAGCACCAGGAGGACATCGAGAAGCTGCTCGAAGATGTTCCAGTTGTTGACTTCGAGCCGCGCGATGACAAGGACTTCTTCGAAGAGCTCAAGCGCCACACCGAGGCGCTGGGCCAGGTCTTTGGCCACGAGGAAGACGCCGAAAAGCTCATCGCGGACTTCGACGCTGCCGCCGAGCGTGCCAAGAAGGCCTATGACCCTGAGCAGAAGGTGATGGCCGTGAATACCTCCGGTGGTGAAATCGGCTACATCGCTCCTGGCATCGGGCGCGTGTATGGGCCGGTCTTCGACTTGCTCGGCCTGACCCCGGCCCTAGAGGTCGACAATGCTTCTGACGACCACGAGGGCGATGATATTTCCGTCGAGGCGATTGCTCAGTCCAACCCGGATTGGATCCTCGTTATGGACCGCGACGCTGCCATTTCCAAGGAAGGCGAGCAGGTCACCCCGGGTGAGAAGCTGGTCAAGGACAATGCGGCGCTGAAGAGCGTGAGCGCGGTAAAGGACGGCAACGTTTACGTGGCGCCGAATGACACCTACATTGATGAGTCCATCATTACCTACACCGAGATCTTGAACGCGCTTGCCGACGCCTTCGAGAAGGCCCAAGCCTAAACAGTTCTGCGTTAGCGAAGGAGAAGATTCACAACGTGACGGTGAAGAGTAGCGCTGCGTCCCAGCGGCCAGCCGCGAACAAGCGCAGTTCGCGCGGTTCTGTGCTGACCTGGAAGCTGGGCCTTGGCGTACTTGGCGTCGTCGCGCTACTCCTCCTTTCCCTCATGGTGGGCGAGTACAGCATCCTCGATAACGAGGATGGCTGGGACATGTTCTTCACCACTCGCGTGCCGCGCACCGTAGCGCTCGTCTTGGCGGGCGCTGCGATGGCAATGAGCGGTTTGGTTATGCAGCTGCTGACTCAAAACCGCTTCGTGGAACCCACGACGACGGGTACCACCGAGTGGGCCGGGTTAGGTCTACTCTTTTCCCTTATCCTCTTCCCGCACGCATCGGTGTTGGCGAAGATGATCATTTCGGTGCTCTTCGCATTTGTGGGCACCATGGTGTTCTTCGCGTTCTTGCGCCGCGTGGCGTTGCGCTCTTCACTCATCGTGCCGATCATCGGCATCATGCTGGGCGCGGTCGTCAGTGCGGTGTCTTCCTACGTGGCGCTAGCGACGGATACCTTGCAGCAGCTCGGCATCTGGTTCATGGGATCCTTTACCTCTGTCTATGAGGGGCAATACGAAGTCCTGTGGATCGTGCTGCTGGTTTTGCTGGCGGTGTATTTCTACGCGGATAAACTCACCGTCGCCGGGCTAGGGGAGGACATCGCTACCAATATCGGCCTGAATTACCAGCGGATGATCCTGCTGGGAACCGGCCTCATCGCGGTGGCGACGGGCGTGGTCACCGTCGTCGTTGGCGCCCTGCCTTTCTTGGGCCTCATCGTGCCCAATGTGGTGAGCATGGTGCGCGGCGATGATCTGCGCTCTAATCTTCCATGGGTCTGCCTGCTCGGCATCGCCACGGTGACCTTGTGCGACCTGATTGGCCGCATCATCATTGCCCCGTTTGAGATGCCCGTATCGGTCATCCTGGGCGTTGTGGGTGCTATCGTTTTCGTCGTCTTGATCGTGAGGTCGACCAAGTGAGTGTGAGTATCTCTATCCCTGCGACGAAGGAAGCTGTGCAAGTTTCACGAGCCCGGCGAAACGTGGGTAGCTTCCAGTCTGCGGCTGCGGCGCGAAAGTACTGGATCATCCTCGGCGCTTTGATCTTCGCCGGGCTGCTCTTCGCCTTCGGCCTCTTGGCCTATGACAACCCCATGGACTTTGGGACCCGAAAGTGGTGGCTCATTGCGCGTCGCCGCGCTGATGCGGTGACCGCCATGGCGGTTGTCGCCGTGTGCCAAGCAGTCGCCACGGTCGCTTTCCACACGGTGACAAACAACCGAATCCTCACGCCCTCCATCATGGGCTTTGAATCCTTGTACGTGGCCATCAATACGGCTACGGTTTTCTTCCTCGGTGCTGCCGGCCTGACCCAGGCGCGGACCATGGGAACCTTTCTCATGCAGCTCGCGCTCATGGTGGCGCTGTCTGTGGTGCTGTATTCGTGGCTGCTGACCAGCCGCCGCAACAACATGCACGCGATGTTGCTCGTGGGCATCATTATCGGCGGCGGCCTCGGCTCGTTGGCAACGTTTATGCAGCGCATGCTCACCCCCAGCGAGTTTGACGTGCTCACCGCGCGGCTTTTCGGTTCCGTTAACAACGCGGAAAGTGAGTACTATCCCATTGCTATCCCGCTGATCATCGCGGTGACACTGTTGATGTTCCTCAACTCCCGTCAGCTCAACGTGCTGGCATTGGGAAGAGATGCCGCCACAAACCTGGGCGTTAACCACAAGGTCAACGCCATCTACACGCTGATTTTAGTCTCTATCCTCATGGCCACGAGCACCGCGCTCGTTGGGCCCATGACCTTCCTCGGATTCCTCGTAGCAACGTTGGCCTACCAGGCGGCGGAGACCTATGACCACCGTTTCCTCTTCCCGATGGCTATTGCCACCGCCTTCGCTGTACTCACCGGCGCCTACTTCCTGATGGAGCACGTCTTTTATGCACAGGGCGTGGTCTCCATCATCATTGAGTTGGTGGGCGGTAGCGTCTTCCTCCTGGTCATTCTGCGAAAGGGCAAGATGTGATCAAGCTTTCCAATGTCTCGAAGTCCTACTCCGGCGAGACCAACATCGGTCCTATCGATCTGGAAATCCCCTCCGGTGGCATCACGGCCCTCATCGGCCCGAATGGCGCGGGCAAGTCCACGATGCTGACGATGATTGGCAGGCTTCTCGACGTCGACGAGGGCACCATCGAGGTCGCCGGATATGACGTCGCTTCCACGAAGTCGCAGGATCTGGCAAAGATCCTCTCCATCCTGCGCCAAGAAAACCACTTCATTACCAAGCTGACCGTGCGCCAGCTGGTGAGCTTCGGCCGGTTCCCTTACTCAAAGGGGCGACTGACTGCAGAAGACGAAGAGGTAGTCTCGCGCTACATTGACTTCTTCCGCCTTGGCGAATTGGAGAACCGCTACCTCGATGAACTCTCCGGCGGCCAGCGACAGCGCGCCTACGTGGCGATGGTGCTGTGCCAGGAGACGGACTATGTGCTTCTCGACGAGCCCCTCAATAACCTCGACATTTCCCATTCGGTCGAGATGATGAAGCACCTGCGAAAGGCCGCCAAGGAATTCGGCCGCACGATCATTATCGTGTTGCACGACATCAACTTCGCTGCCCGCTACGCCGACTATATCTGTGCGGCCAAGGACGGTAGCATCGTTGCCTTCGGTGGGCCGGAGGACATCATGCGCGATGACATCCTGACTCCAATCTTTGAAACTCCCATCACGGTCATCGACGGACCGGATGGGCTCTTGGCCTGTTACCACTAGCTATTAACATTCAGGTGGACTGCCCGACAGTCAGAAAACCGCCCCAGGAAGAGCGTAAAAATGTGCATCTTCCTGGGGATTTGTTGTTTGTTGGGGGTGTGCG
>NZ_KV806834.1:0-282 GCF_001811845.1 Corynebacterium sp. HMSC062E11 | reverse complement strand
TAAGCCGGGTATTGATGCGGGTTCCGTTGTTGACGAGGTTCCGGCCAACGATAAGCCGAAGGACTTGGATGACAAGGTTAAGAACCCGACTGACGGTATGACTGGTGAGGTCATCGGTAACGATGGCAAGCCGGTTGAGGGTGCCAAGGTCGAGATTGACAAGAACTCTGGTGAGATTGCGGTGACGGTGCCGGAGGGTACTAAGGCGCAGGATGCCACGGTTGTTGTTAAGGACAAGGAAGACAACAAGGTCGGTGAGGTTGATATCAAGATCACCGAGCC
>NZ_KV806833.1:0-16100 GCF_001811845.1 Corynebacterium sp. HMSC062E11 | reverse complement strand
AAAATCAACGCACTCTAAAACCGGAAGGGCCAGTTAAGCGTTGAGCTTGCGGTAATCAAAGACGGTATCGATGAGACCGTATTCGACGGCTTCCTGCGCGGTAAGGATCTTGTCGCGGTCGGTATCGATGCGCACCTGCTCTGCGGTGCGGCCGGTGTGCTCGGCCAAGGTCTCCTCCATGAGGCGGCGCATGCGCTCGATCTCGTTGGCCTCGATCTCAAGGTCAGAGACCTGGCCCTGCGTGCCCTGCGTACGCGGCTGGTGAATCAGCACGCGAGAGTTCGGCAGAGCGGCGCGCTTGCCCGGGGCACCGGCGGCCAGCAGAACAGCCGCAGCGGAAGCAGCCTGGCCCAGGCAGACGGTCTGCACGTCCGGACGCACATAGCGCATGGTGTCGTAGATGGCCATCAGCGCGGTGAAGGAGCCACCCGGGGAGTTGATATACATCGTGATGTCGCGGTCCGGATCCTGGGACTCCAGGACCAGCAGCTGCGCCATGATGTCGTTGGCGGAGGTGTCATCGACCTGGGTGCCCAGGAAGATGATGCGCTCTTCGAAGAGCTTGGAATACGGGTTGGTGGTCTTGGATCCCTGTGCGTTCTGCTCAATGAACTCCGGCAGAACGTAGCGGGAAGAAGGCATCTGAAGATTAGACATGGTGATAAAGCTCCTTGTTCCCTAGTTGGTGATAGGACCGTTAACGGACTCAATGACGTGGTCGACGATGCCGTATTCCTTGGCCTGCTGGGCGGTGAACCAGCGGTCGCGGTCCGAATCCTTGGTGATTTGCTCGAAGGTCTGGCCAGTGTGCTCAGCAATCAGCTCAGCCATCTCACGCTTGGTCTGCGCGAACTGCTCAGCCTGGATGGCGATATCTGCAGCGGTACCACCCACACCAGCGGAAGGCTGGTGCATCATGATGCGGGCGTGCGGCAGCGCGTAGCGCTTGCCCTTGGTGCCACCAGACAGGAGGAACTGGCCCATCGAAGCAGCCAGGCCCATGCCATAGGTAGCCACATCGCACGGCGAGTACTTCATCGTGTCGTAGATTGCCATGCCCGCGGTAACGGAGCCACCCGGCGAGTTGATATAAAGCGAAATATCGCGCGTGGGGTCCTCTGCAGACAGCAGGAGGATCTGGGCGCACAGTTTGTTGGCAATCTCATCATCCACCTGGGTTCCCAGGAAGATAATGCGCTCGCGCAGCAGGCGCTCATACACGCTATCGCTCAGATTCATACCCGTAGACGACGAGTTCATTGAAATCTTCTCAGACATGAATGGTTCTCCTTCAAGTGAAGAATGCTTTAACTGGCCCCACCTTACCGGCATTCCTCTCAAACTTGGCCTCTGTTCGCTATGAGCGTTGGGGCGCAGCACCAAAGGCGCATACGGAAGCTGGGTTAACATTTGCTCATGTCTGTTTCCGAGCTATCCACCAGTACCCAGAACTATTTGAAAGCAATCTGGGGGCTAAAGGAATGGTCGTCCGAGCCCGTTACCGCCACACTTATAGCGAAACAGTTGGGACTCAAGCTCTCCTCGGTTTCCGATGCAGTGCGCAAAATGTCGAAGCAAGGGCTCGTGTCACACACGCCCTATGGCTCTGTGGAGTTAACCGAACTTGGCAGGCAGTACGCATTGGTCATGGTGCGCCGCCACCGATTGCTTGAGTCTTTTTTGGTTCAAGCATTGGACTACACGTGGGACGAAGTCCATAATGAAGCCGAAAATCTCGAACACGCGGTGTCCGACATGCTCATAGAACGTGTAGATAAGTTCCTTAATTACCCCACTAGGGATCCGCACGGCGATCCTATCCCTACGGTTGATGGACAGATCACAATCCCCAGTGCGCACCGTCTCACCGACAGCGGTGCGCAACCGCAAGTGACCGTGGAACGCATTTCTGATTCCGACCCACAACTGCTGAAGTTCCTTGAAGAGCGCGGCATTGTCACAGGGGCTGTTCTTAGCACGCGCGAGGGAGCGCCCTTTTCAGATTCTCTCGAAATACAGGTGGCCGGCAGCACTCAGTGGGTAGTGCTTGGACGCCCAGCTACCGACGCAGTGTTTGTAGCACACCACAGCCGTTAGACCTTCCCCTTTGCATTAATCCTACTCTCACCTGCCCTTTTCAAAACTACGTTGGGCCGTAGTTGCAACTACGCCATTGCGTAGTTAGTCTTTTCGAATATCACCTATCCCACTTATGGCTAAGGCCAGGATGAGCAGGATTGCTATGTCAGACTCACCAGATTTGGTGTATTTTTCTAGCGTTTCAGAAAACACAAAAAGATTCGTCGAACGCTTAGATAGACCCGCGGTGCGCATTCCACTGCGCCCCAAGAAAACCGGGATGATCCAGGTTTCACACCCGTACGTACTCATCGTTCCCACCTACGGCGGAGGCTCGCTCAAACGCGCAGTCCCCAAACAGGTCATCGACTTCCTCAATGACCCAATCAACCGCTCCTTTATCCGGGGCGTTATTACCTCAGGGAATACCAACTTCGGAAGTGCTTACTGCGTCGCCGGACGCATCATTTCCGCCAAGTGCCACGTACCGGAGCTGTATCACTTCGAGCTTCTCGGCACCCAGAAGGACATCGCCGCCGTAAAGCAGGGCCTTCAAAAGTTTTGGGAGCAGCAAAAGCAGCTAACGATGACACCCCATTAATCCCCCACAAGATGAAGAACACATCCGCATCACACAGATTGGACAACACAATGTGGCCTCTTGATGCCACCCCCACACAGACTATTGGCGCTACGCCCCGCACTGCTTCAGCAGACAATGCCGGCGGTGTCGGCAAGCGCAAAAGCTACCACGCACTCAACGCGCAGCTGAACTTGTTCGACGCTTCTGGAAAAATCCAGTTTGACAAGGACATTCAGGCAGCACAAGACTATGTCACGCACCATGTCGCTCCCCGCATGCATCAGTTCGATTCCACCAAGCAACGCTTGGAATGGTTGGTTGATAACGAGTACTACGAGCGGGATTTCCTTGAGCTTTATGATGACGCCTTTCTGTGCGCCATGTACGACAGAGCACATCAAGCTAAGCACCAGTTCCGCACCTTCCTCGGCGCATTTAAGTTCTTTACTTCATATGCACTGAAAACCTTTGATGGCTCCCGATTCCTAGAAGGCTACGAAGAACGTGTCGCCACCACAGCTTTATACCTTGCACAGGGCGACGAAGAGCTCGCAGAAAAGCTGGTGGATGACATCATGACCGGACGCTTCCAGCCCGCCACCCCTACTTTTCTCAACGCAGGCAAAGCCCAGCGCGGCGAAATGGTCTCCTGCTTCCTCCTGCGAATCGAAGACAATCTGGAGAGCATTGGCCGCAGCGTGAACTCTGCACTGCAACTATCAAAGCGCGGTGGTGGAGTGGCCTTGTTGCTGAGCAATCTGCGCGAATCCGGAGCCCCGATCAAAAAGATTGAGAACCAGGCTTCCGGAGTAGTCCCAGTCATGAAAATTCTCGAAGATAGCTTCAGCTATGCCAACCAATTGGGCGCCCGGCAGGGCGCTGGAGCCGTCTACCTGCATGCGCACCATCCAGATATTCTTCGCTTCCTGGATACCAAGCGGGAAAATGCCGATGAGAAAGTCCGCATCAAGACTCTTTCGCTGGGGGTTGTTATTCCAGATATAACCTTCCGGCTGGCCAAAGAGAACAAGGATATGCATCTTTTTAGCCCGTATGACATCGCTCGCGAGTACGGCGTAGCCATGTCTGACATGTCCATCACCGAGTACTACGACGAGTTGGTTGCCAATCCGCGAATTTCTCACACGACCATTAAAGCCCGCGAGTTTTTCACCACGCTGGCTGAGCTTCAGTTTGAATCTGGATACCCCTACATACTCTTTGAGGATACGGTCAACCGCGCTAATCCCCTCAAAGGACATATCAATATGTCCAATCTGTGTAGTGAGATCCTCCAGGTCAATACGCCATCCACCTACGGCGCCTCAGGTAACTACACCACCGTTGGCCAGGACATTTCCTGCAATCTAGGGTCGCTCAACATCGCTAAAGCTTTTGAATCACCGGACTTTGGGGAAACTGTTGAAACCGCGGTGCGCGCTCTCACGAAGGTCTCAGACCTAACAAATATCGAAGCTGTTCCTTCCATCGCTCACGGTAATGCATCCATGCATGCCATCGGGTTGGGTCAAATGAATCTCCACGGTTTCCTGGCTTCCAAGCGTATTCCTTATGGCTGCGCCGAAGCACTGGACTTTACAAATATCTATTTCCTGACCGTGACCTATCATGCGCTCCGTGCATCCCATGCACTCGCGGTTGAGAAAGGTCAACGATTCACTGGCTTTGAAGAATCCACCTATGCCACTGGCGCCTACTTCGACAAGTACATCGACCAAGACTGGGTGCCGGCCACTGACCACGTAAAACAGCTATTCCATGAGGCTGGCGTGCAGATTCCTCAACGCGAGGATTGGCTACGCCTCAAGAACCAAGTGATGCAAGACGGCATCTACAACGCCTACTTGCAGGCAGTTCCACCCACTGGATCAATTTCCTACATCAATGACTCCACCGCGTCCATACACCCGATTGCCTCCAAGATTGAAATACGCAAGGAAGGCCGCTTGGGGCGCGTGTACTACCCCGCACCGGAAATGACCAACGACAACTTGGAGTATTTCGATGACTCCTACGCCGTGGGATACGAAAAAATCATCGACACCTACGCCATGGCCACCCAACACGTGGACCAAGGGCTTTCCCTGACCTTGTTCTTCACCGCTGATACCACCACGCGGGACATCAACAAGGCACAGATCTATGCCTGGAAAGCCGGAATCAAGACCCTCTACTACATCCGTTTACGCCAATCCGCGCTCCAAGGAACCGAGGTCGAAGGCTGCGTCTCCTGTGCTTTGTAGAAGCACGGTCCTCCCCTTGTCCACAACCATCCACTCAGAAAGAAAGAAGCTATGTCTTCAACATCGAACAGTGCTGAACTAACCAGCATTTCAGTTACACCGCCGAGCTACCGGCATGATCCTTCAGCCCGCATCCGCGCCATCAATTGGAACCGGGTGAGCGATGACAAGGATCTTGAAGTGTGGAACCGTCTCACCGCTAACTTTTGGTTGCCAGAGAAGGTCCCGCTTTCTAATGATCTCCCGGCATGGCAGAGGATGACACCCGAGGAACGCAACCTCACCATGCGGGTGTTCACGGGACTCACCACCCTGGATACTGTCCAGGCCACCGTGGGTGAAATCTGTCAGATTCAAGATGCCCGCACCGAACACGAGGAGGCCGTGTATACCAACATCGCCTTCATGCAGTCAGTCCATGCCCGTTCTTACTCTTCAGTGTTTTCTACCCTGAGCAGTACAAAGGAAATTGATGAAGCATACCGCTGGGCGGTGAATAATGACCTTCTCCAGGCACGCGCCAAGAAAGTGCTCGCGCACTATTTTGGGCCGGATCCACTCAAACGCAAGGTGTCATCGACGCTGCTTTCCTCGCTGCTTCTCTACGCGGGTTTCTATCTTCCCTTGCACTTTTCTGTCCACGCCACCCTGACAAATACGGCAGACATGATTCGCCTCATTCTGCGTGATAAGGCAGTGCACGGCTACTACTCGGGTTACAAGTATCAGCGCGGTCTGGAATCCACGACCCCGCTACGGCAGAAGGAAATGCATGATTTCACCATTTCTTTGCTCGAAGAGCTTTATGCACTAGAGCTGGACTATTCCGGCGAGCTATATGAGCCTTTGGGACTCATGGATGACGTAGCCGTGTTCGTTCGCTATAACGCCAACAAGGCACTCATGAATTTGGGCTACCCGGATTATTTCCCGCCCGAAGAAACGGAAGTGAACCCAGAAATCCTCGCCGCCCTAGCCCCCGGAGCAGATGAGAACCATGACTTCTTCTCTGGATCTGGTTCCTCCTATGTCATTGGTACTGCTGAAGAAACGAGTGATGATGACTGGGATTTCTAAACCTTTTCCGCGACCGGACCAAGGAAGCTGGCTTGAGACCATCGCGCTGTTTGAAGCCATCCGCGAAGGAAACCAACCCGCAGCCATGCGGCTTTTGAATACATCCGCCGCACGAGAGGCCGTCCTCGGGGGGCTTCTAGGGCTCATCGAGCTGTACTTCCGCCATGAAGAAGGAGACAAAGTAGATGGCTTCCTCACTGCCGCCCACGCTGCCGGCCCACCACCGGCCTTTGGCTGCAAGCCCTTTCTCCCCTGACCACGTCTCCCTACACCCAACTAAGAAAGAAGGTTTACCATGACCACCCCACGTATCAGCGTTATCGTCGGCAGCCTGCGGCGAGGGTCATTTACACGCAAGATTGCACACGAGGTGCTCACGATGATCCCTGAAGACTACGAGGCAAACATCGTGGAAATCCGTGACTTGCCGCTCTATGACTTCGACTACGATGACCCCGCCGTCACGGACAAGCCCACTCCGGCTGAGTACACCACTTTTCGCGAGTCCATCAAGAACTCGAGCGGGATCCTCTTCATTACGCCAGAGAACAACCGCACTATCCCCGCCTGCCTCAAAAACGCAGTGGACATCGGCTCTAAACCCAACTCAGATGTGGCGTGGAAGAACCTTCCCGCAGGTATCATTAGCCACTCTGTAGGCCGTATGGGCGGCTACAGTTCACAGAAGAACCTTCGCCTCGCCCTGTCCTACTTCGATATGCCGCTTCCGGGTCAGCCCGAAGTATTTCTGGGTCAATCCCCCACCCTTTTCGAAGAGTCCGGACATCTCAATGAACGCACCGCAGACTTTGTCAAGGATTACGTTATGCGCTTCCTGCAGCTAACCGACAAGGCCTTTAGAGCCACGAACGGCTAGCGGTATCCCCAGCCAACACCCATCACGCCCTCTACGAAGTACTCAAAGACTCCTAGAGGGCGTTCACAATGACACAAACCCCGGATTCAGGCTCATCCTTGAGTTACCTGAATCCGGGGTTTCACGCGCGCTCGCCACCACACATGTGGCAGCGGCGTTTTACAAGCGGGAGATTACTTCTCCTCGGAAGCCTCAGCCTCGTCCTCATCGATCTCACCGAAGTACTGGTCAACATCAACCTTGTTGCCAGCCTCGTCGGTGACCTCGGCGCGGCAGATAGCCATAGCCAGGGCCTTGCCGCGGCGCACGTCAGAGAACAGGTTGCCCAGCTGGTTGCTGGACTGCAGCTGCTGGATGAACTGGTTCGGGTCCATGCCGTAGGACTGGGCGGTGAACAGGATGTGGTCGGTCAGCTCCTGCTGGGACACCTCCGGCTCCTCAACCTCAGCGAGTGCGTCCAAGAAGAGCTGGGTGCGCACGGATTCCTCAGCGGACTTGCGAGCGTCAGCGTCGAACTCCTCGCGGGTGGTGCCCTGCGCCTCAAGCAGCTGTGCCAGTGCCTTCTCGTCGTGAGCCAGCTGACCCATGACCTGGTGCAGCTGAGCGTGGACCTGCTCGTCCACCACGGAGGCGGGGAGCTCAAAGTCAACGTCGGCAAGCGCGGCCTTGAGGACCTCATCGCGGATGGCGGCAGCCTGCTCGGACTTCTTGGACTCCTCGACGCGGGTCTTGGTGTCCTCGCGCAGCTCGTCAATGGTGTCGAACTCGGAGGCCATCTGTGCGAACTCGTCGTCGAGATCCGGCAGCTTGCGCTCCTTGGTCTGCTGGACGTGGACCTTCACGGTGGCCTCGTCGCCCTCGTGCTCACCGGACTGGATGGTGGTGGTGAACTCGTTGTCCTCGTCGGTCTTCATGCCGCGCAGAGCGGTGTCGAGCCCCTTGATCAGGTTGTCGTCGCCGATGCGGTAGGTCATACCCTCGTGGGAAGCCTCATCCAGCTTGGTGCCGTCAACCTCGGTGGTGATGTCGATAATGGCGTAGTCACCAGTCTTCATCTTGCGCTTGGTGTCCTTGAGCTCACCGAAGCGGGAAGCCAGGTCTTCGAGCGCCTTGTCGACGTCCTCTTCGGAGGTCTCCAGCGCCGGCACCTTAACGGAAATCTTGGAGAAGTCCGGCACCTCGAACTCGGGGCGGATATCTACCTCAGCGGTGAACTCGACGAAGTCGTTGTCCTCCAGCTTGGCAATGTCGATCTCCGGCTGACCAATAACCTTGAGATCGTTTTCGGTAACGGCCTGCTCGTAGCGGGACGGCAGCATGTCGTTGACTACCTGCTCGAGGATGGGGCCACGACCAAAGCGGGCGTCGATAAGCTGGCGCGGAGCCTTGCCCTTACGGAAGCCCGGGATGGAAACCTGCTGCGCGATCGCCGCGTAGGCCTGAGCGATTTCCTTGTCCAGCTCAGCGAACGGAACGTTGACGGTGAGCTTGACGCGGGTATCGCTCAGCTTGTCTACGGTGGTCTTCACGAGAAACTCTCCTGATTGTGATCGTCTAAAAATGTAATGAAGGGGCCTGGATGCGTGTCCAGGCCCCCATACGTCGGGGCGACAGGATTTGAACCTGCGACCCCCTGCTCCCAAAGCAGGTGCGCTACCAAGCTGCGCCACGCCCCGTATGGAAAGCCTCTGCGCCCGGAAGCTCCGAACGCAGCTGCGCTTCATACTGGGGCTAGTGTACCGATAGCCGCTTGACTATCCCAACACCGGCCCCATTTTATGTTCATTTATGCATGTCAAAGGATGTTTCACCGCTTAGAAGTCGAAGTCGAAATCAAACATTCCGCCATCGCCTCCGTCGCCACCAAAGAGGCCATCGAAGAAGCCACCATCGTCGCCTCCCCCGGCATCGCCAGAGCCCATATCACCGGCTCCGTCCAGGGCACCGCCGTCCATGCCTTCAGCGCCGCCGAGGTCTCCACCCCAGTCGCCGCTTTCAGCCGCCGCGGCGGAGTAGCCGACGCCGGACATGCCCGCGAACATGGCGTTGAACATCATGGAGTAACCCACCATCCACACGCCGGTGGTCAACGCATCAGCCCACCACGGGCGCGAGTACCAACCGGCCGGGACCGGGCGCCCAGCCACGACACCGCCCGGGTAGTAGTTCGGGGTTTGTGCAGATGCGCTTGGCGACGCCGTCAGCGTCTCCCCGTTTGCTTCCACCGTGCGGGTTTCCGTGACCTTGCCGGCCTGGCGCTGGCCCTCCAGCGGCGGGAGTTCGGGGCCTGGGTCCATGCCCATAATCTCGCGGGCGGCTGCAACATAGTAAAGACCCTCCAGCGCGGACTCACGCGCCAGCTGCGCCTGCTTTGCAGTAGTAGCCTGGGAAATCGCAGAGTTTGCGGCGGTGAACCGCTCGGATGCATCCGCCATGGCCTGCTGGGAAGCAGTATCCGTGCCGCTCAAGTTCATCACCTGACCGCCAAGACGCTCGGTCCAACGGCGCGCATCTGCCAGTGCATCTTCGAAACGCTGGGATTCTCGCAGTTCTTTCTGCTTCTTCCCGTTGCGCGAAGAAAGGAACCAAGCGCCGCCGCCGACGACGAGGATAAGGAGCAATAACGGGCTCACGAAAGCACCACTTTCACTAAAGAGTCGAATTGTGTGTTGTTGGGATTATGTACCTATCCAAAATAACGTCCTTTACCCCTTTCTAGTTCCCATTTTCCTTTCAGCGCCCGCGTGCGCTAAAGTAGTCCGCACGCCGATTCATTGGCTTTCAAGCGCAGTGTTTTCACAGTCGGAGCTTTGAAAGTTGGAGATCGTCGGTTGTGGGAATGTCGTATAGTGGCTAATACCTCAGCCTTCCAAGCTGAAGACGCGGGTTCGATTCCCGTCATTCCCTCCAAGAAAACAGCCCTACTACCTGCACAAACAGGGAGTGGGGCCGACTTTGTACTGGCCTGTACTGGCAGTCATGGTAGCTGAAATTGTAGCTGGGCTTAAGGGTCATTTTGTTGTGCGGCTTCCCCTTGCATCTTTTCTGCAAGGATGGCCGCACTCTGCGTAGAGTGGGCCGCATGACTGTACCCAATATCGAACTCCACGATGGCAACACTATCCCCCAGCTCGGCTTCGGTGTCTTCAAGGTTGACCCCGACAAGACCGAAGAGCTGGTCCTCGAAGCCCTCAAGGTGGGTTATCGCCACATCGACACCGCCGCCATCTATGGCAACGAGGAAGGCGTGGGCCGCGCAATCGCCAAGTCCGGCATTCCGCGCGAAGAACTATTTATCACCACGAAGCTGTGGAATGACCGCCAGACTGACGCGGCCGCTGCTCTCGACGAGTCCTTGGAAAAGCTGGGCCTCGATTACGTGGACCTCTACCTCATCCACTGGCCCTGCCCGGATAATGGCACTTATGTCGAAGCCTGGAGGCAGCTCATCGAGCTGAAAAAGGCCGGCAAGGCCAAGTCCATTGGTGTTTCTAACTTCGAACTGGAGCACCTGGACCAGCTGGAAACCCAGACTGATGAAACCCCCGTGGTCAACCAAGTGGAGCTGCACCCCTACCTGCAGCGCTGGCGCGAGCTCGACGCCTTCCGCGCCCACAAGGTACAGATTGAGGCTTGGGGTCCACTAGGCCAGGGTAAGACGGACCTCTTCGAACTGCCGGAAATCACCGAGCCTGCCGAAAAATACGGCGTTTCCCCCGCCCAGGTGATTATTCGCTGGCATCTACAAAACGGCGTCATCGTGTTCCCGAAGTCCGAAAACCCGGAGCGCATCGCGCAGAACTTCGATGTTTTCGGCTTCGAGCTAGATGAATCCGAGATGGCTGCAATCACCGATCTCGATCTCGGGGAAGAGGGCCGCGGCGGCACTCACCCCGCAGAGATGAACTACTAAGCCTCCGGAAGCTCCGGCGGAATGTTGGTGCGCTCGTACTCGGCAAGAATGTCGATGCGGCGCTGGTGGCGCTCAGCACGGGACCACTCCTGATCCAGGAAGGCATCCACGATAGCCAGCGCCTCCTCCTCAGAGTGCATGCGGCCGCCGATGCCGATGAGCTGAGCATTATTGTGCTCGCGGGCGAGGCGTGCGGTCTCAGGGGACCAGGCCAGCGCGCAACGTGCACCCTTGACCTTGTTAGCAGCGATCTGCTCGCCGTTTCCGGAGCCGCCGAGCACGATGCCCAACGAGCCCGGATCATTAACGGTCCGCAACGCGGCTTCAATGCAAAATGCCGGGTAGTCATCCTCGGCGTCATACTCGTGGGCACCACAGTCAATAACGTCGTGGCCCTGCTTCTTCAGGTGTTCGGCGATGATGTTCTTCATCTCGAAACCTGCGTGGTCTGCTCCTAAATAAACGCGCATGCCCCACATCTTAGCGGGCAGGACGACTGTCCGCTGAGCTCTGCCATTAATAGCGTGCGCTTGCTAAGCTCGGTGCCGCCCGCTCAAAAGAGGAGATTTTCATTCCCATGACACGACGCGTGGCCGCCCTATACCTCATAGCTTTTCTCATCGGCGCCGGTTTGTTCGCCGCAGGTTTCTTCACGGAACGCAGCTTCCTCCGGCCCCTGGTCATGGCGATCGTGATGACCGCGGCTCACCTCGGGGTGGGCGCGTGGTGGATAGCCCAGAAGCCACACCGTGCGGCTGGGATCACCGCCGGTGTGCTTGCTCTCCTCGCAGGCGCTTCATGGGCCACGTGGGTAGCCCCCGCGTGGGAGGAGTACCAAGCGCAGAGCTATCTGCCCATTATCAACATTGCTGGACTGCCGGCTTTCGTACTCACCCCTATCGTCCTAGTCTGCGTCGCCGTAGCGGCGATGCAGAATCGAGCTCGCTAGACCTGCGGGGCTTCCGTGCGGGAGCGCTTGAGCTCGAAGAAGTACGGGAACCGGGCGAGGCGCACGGAGGCGTCGAAAAGCTCGCCGGCTTCCTCGCCGGTGGGAACGCGCGTAATGACCGGGCCGAAGAAGGCGGTATCGCCGAACTTCACCACCGGGGTACCGACCTCATCGCCGACCTCGGAGATGCCGCGGTTGTGGAACTCGGTGAGCTTGTCATCCATCTCTTCGGTGTTGGCCACGGAGGCGAAGGTGGAGGGGAGGGAGGCGTCGTCAAGCGCCTGCTTGATGATGTCATCGTAGGCGCCGTACCCCTTCTTGCCGCCCTGGCCCTCCGTGTGGATGCGGGTGCCCATCGCGGTGTAGAAGGCATCGACCTTGTCCGGGGCCTCCACGGCAATCTTGGCCGCCACGCGGGCAGGACCCCAGTTGGCTTCCATCATCTTCATGTATTCCGGATCCAGGTCGCGGCCCTTGTTGAGCACGGACAGGGACATCGGCTCAAAAGTCACCTCGATATCGCGGACCTTCTCCACCTCCTTAATCCAGCGCGAGGTCAGCCACGCGAAGGGGCATGAGCAGTCGAACCAGAACGTCACTTGTTGAGCCACGGTAAATCTCCTTTGTTTCTGTCGTCTTTGGCACCCCACCCTAGGCGTGTGACTACGCTGGTGCAGAGACTTTAGCTACAGAGAAAGAGGAGATGCACCTTATGACCTCGATTAACCTCACCCGCGAGGAAGCCCAGCAGCGCTCCGACATGGTGGAGGTAAGCCACTACGACGTCGCCCTCGACCTCACCGGGGAGGAGTTTTTCACCTCCACCACGGTGGTGAAGTTCCGAGTTAAGAAGGCCGGTTCGACGTTCATTGACCTGCGCGGTGACGAGCTTGTCGAGGTCCGCCTCAATGGCGCTCCTCTCCCCACCAGTGCTTATGACCCGACGTACGGGATCCCGCTATCGGGTTTGCAGGTGGCGGAGTATGAGCTGAAGGTCGTGGCGAAGATTCGCTATTCACGCACGGGCGAGGGCCTGCACCGCTTCGTCGACCCAGTCGACGGCGAGGCTTACCTCTACACCCAGTTCGAGACTGCCGACGCCAAGCGCGTCTTCGCCTGCTTTGACCAGCCGGATTTGAAGGCGACGTACTCGCTGGCTTTTGAGGTTCCGGAGCACTGGACGGTGATTACGAACTCCCCTATCACGCGTTCGGGCAATACCGTGCGCGCGGCGGTGGATTACCCGCTGTCGACCTACCTGGTTGCCTTGTGCGCGGGCCCGTATGTGGGCGTGAAGGATACGTGGACAGGCATGCTGGCGGAGCACTCGGAGGGCTCACCTGCTAAGTCCGTTGAGGTGCCGCTGGGGATTTACTGCCGCCCCTCCCTGCTGGAATCGCTCGACGCCGAGCGCCTGTTCACGGAGACCAAGCAGGGCTTCGATTTCTACCACCGCAACTTCGGCTTCGCCTACCCCTTTGGCAAGTACGACCAGATTTTCGTGCCGGAGTTCAACGCCGGCGCGATGGAGAACGCGGGCTGCGTGACCATTCGCGATGAGTACGTCTTTACGTCGCAAGCCTCGCACTACAAGTATGAGCGCCGAGCGGACACCGTCCTGCACGAGCTGGCACACATGTGGTTCGGTGACTTGGTGACCATGCAGTGGTGGGATGACCTGTGGCTCAACGAGTCTTTTGCTACCTGGTCAGCGGCGATTTCTCAGGCGGAGGAGACCCAGTACGACACCGCGTGGGTGACCTTTGCCAACGTGGAGAAGGCCTGGGCCTACCAGCAGGATCAGCTGCCCACGACGCACCCGATTTCCACGGATGCCTCCGACATTGAGACCGTGGAGCAGAACTTCGACGGCATCACCTACGCCAAGGGGGCGTCGGTGCTGAAGCAGCTGCAGGCCTACGTGGGCCGCGAGAACTTCTTCGCCGGGGTACGCCGCCACTTCCAGGAGCACCAGTGGTCGAACGCCACCTTCGGGGATCTGCTGCGCCACTTGGAGGAGGCCTCAGGGCGCGACCTATCCTTCTGGGCGCAGCAGTGGTTGAAGACTTCAGGAGTCAACACGCTGGGTGTGGCGCTGGAGACGGACGAGTCCGGCACCATCACCCAGGCCTTCCTCACCCAGCGCGGCGATACTTTGCGTACGCACCGCGTCGCCGTCGGCGTCTACGCCCTGCAAGGTGAGAAGGTAGTGCGCACCGAGCGCATCGAGATGGATATCGATGGCGCCTCCACCGAAATTCCGGAACTCATCGGCCTCAAGCAGGCGGACATCGACTTCGTGCTGCCTAACGACGATGACCTGACTTACTGCCTCATCGAGCTGGATGCGGGTTCCCTTGAGTTCCTGTTGGAGAATGTCGACAAGTTCGAAGATCCCATGGCCCGCACTCTGTGCTGGTCCACCGCGTGGGAAATGACCCGTGCGGGCTCGATGCGCGCCCGCGATTTCGTGGCGCTCGTGGCCCGCGGTGCGGCGGCGGAGACCGAGCTCGCCGTGCTGGAGCGCATCCTCTCCCAGGCCGCCATGGCCCAGTCCACCTACGCCGACCCGGAGTGGGCAAAGGAGGATACGCAGCTTGCCGACGCCCTCCTTGAAGGCGCCCGCTCCGACAACACTGAGCGCTCCATCGTCTTCACCCAGGCGCTGGCCGGCATCAAGCTTCACGACGCCTCCCGCGCCTTCTTCCAGGAGCTCCTTAAGACCTCCTCGGATGCGGGCCTGCGCTGGAAGGCGCTCACCGCGCTCATCGCCGATGGCTCGCTTGCCGACGTCACCGGCCCCGAGGCCGCCGGCGCCGCCATGACGGCGGTGGCTGAGGAACTCAAGCGCGATAACACCGCGACAGGCTACCAGGCCTCGCTTAAAGCGTTGGCCGCGGTTAATACCGAGGACAACAAGCGCGCGGTGTGGGACGAGATTGTCGCCGGTGAACTGGGCAACCGCGACTTGGAGTCGAAGCTCGCGGGCCTGACCTTTGTTGGCGCCGATGAGCTCCTGCCGAGTGCTGAGTTCTTCGACGTGGCGGAAAAGATCTGGTCCGCGCAGTCCAACGAGATTGCTCTGACCACGGTGACCGGGTTGTTCCCGCGCTGGGATGTCAGCCAGGAGACCCTCGACCGCGCCGATGAATTCCTCTCTCGCGACCTGGCCGGTGGCCTGCGCCGCACGGTGACCGAGCAGCGTGACCGCCTCGCCCGCGCCCTGCGCAACCGCGCCGTCGACCGCGGTTAGCACACGCGTCTAGCCCCTCCCCTGAGGGGCTTTTCTCATGCCAACTCCACGCCCACAGCCACCTTCCCCACCCATGGTGCTCATTCCTCCATTTTCGGGTTGGCCTTTCCCACACCACCTGAGCTGGGTGTTTCTTCGCTCCGGTTGCGGGGCCCACGGTGCTGTTTTAGTCTCTGTGCTCATGGGGGATATCGAAACCTACATCCGCCTCCGCAATTCGGGGATTGCGCTGGTGGAACACATACCCAGCTCACCCGACGAGCTCCGCGCGCTCGGCGCGGATGCCTCCGATGCTGCCGAACTAGCACGCCTTAACCAGGTGTATTTCGGGCCCACTCGCTTTAGCGGTAAACAACGCAAAGCCCGGACCGCAGCCCTTCAACAACGCCACAGCCTAGGCACCCTCACACTCATCGAGTCCTACACCGCAAAAGTCAAGAAAACCCTCGACGCCTGGAACCTGCGAATCAAACTCGCAGGAACACCCGCACACCGCATCCCCACCGTCGCTACCACACGACTGAAAGAACTCCGCTCCAAGCGCATAGCCAAACCTGGTGTGCGCATCACCTACCGGGAACAAGGCCCCAACACACTCTCCATAACCGACGATGCCACCACGATTGCCAACATGCGCGGCGTACTCGAATCCACCAACACCACCGACCTGCTTCAAGCCGCCAACGACATCTTCTTCAAAGAGGGCACCGGTTCCAAACCCGCGGTGCGCACCCAAGTCATCGTCACGTTGAACGAGCTCGACCAGATCATCAACGGTGATGGGGACGAGATCGAGCTCAACCTGACTAACGGCGGGCGGATGACCGGGGCAGAGTTTTTGACCCACAAGTTTGCCGAGATTGGCTATGCCACCATCGTGCACCCTCTTGAAGGACCCATCGACACCTGGCGGCTAGAGCGTGGAGCAAACTTCAAACAACGCCTTACCCTGCATGCTGAATTCCACACCTGTTCAAGACCAGGCTGTAACAAGCCCGCTGATTACTGCCAGGTGCATCATTTGGTGCCCTGGCAGGCAGGCGGCTACACCAACATTAAAAACCTGACGTTTTTGTGCGCCTACCACAACGGGATCAATGATGAT
>NZ_KV806832.1:66495-67011 GCF_001811845.1 Corynebacterium sp. HMSC062E11 | reverse complement strand
TGCTAAACGCATCGCTGCAAGCCTCAACGACGCTTCAGACTTCGGCCCGATCAACCATAAGAAGGTCGCACGCATCATGAAATCCATGGGGCTGAAAGGCTTTAGTAAACGGCGTCGGTGTATCACCACCAGGCGCACGCCTGGCCGTCGAGTCATGCCCGATTTAATAGGCCGCAAATTCACAGCTGACAGGCCAAACCAGGTCTACGTAGGCGATATCACCTACCTGCCGTGTAAGGGCGGCAAGAACATGTACCTGGCCACGGTCATCGACGTCTACTCGCGCAAACTTGTCGGCCATGCACTCGCCGATCACATGCGGGTATCGCTGGTTATCGAAGCTTTATCTCATGCAAGGAAAGTCCGAGGAAGCCTTAAAGGGGCAATTTTCCATTCCGATCATGGCAGTGTGTACACCTCACAAGCATTTAGAGAGCACTGCGCTGTACTTGGTGTTCGCCAATCCATGGGAGCAGTGGGTACAAGTGCCGATAATGCCCTGGCAGAATCGTTTAA
>NZ_KV806832.1:0-66395 GCF_001811845.1 Corynebacterium sp. HMSC062E11 | reverse complement strand
AATGCCCTGGCAGAATCGTTTAACGCCAGTCTCAAGCGTGAAGTTCTGCGTGATCGGAAAGTGTTTGACAATCCCATCATCTGCCGCCAAGAAGTCTTCCGATGGTGCATGCGCTACAACACGCGCAGACGGCACTCCTGGTGCAATCTTCTAGCCCCCGATGCCTTCGAAGCACTCACATCAGCTACACTGACTCAAGCAGCATAGCTAACCCCCGACGTGTCTACTTTCCGGGGGTCAGGCCCCTCATGCCTTCGTTAAAAACAAACACTGCTGCTTTATTGTCCACAGAACCAGCAGAAGCTGTTTGGGTCGGTAGACCTAAACCTGCGAGTGGTTTCTCAGATTGTTTGCGAAAATCTGAATCAAAGACAACCAATTGATCCTTATCTGGAGCCACATACCCTTCACCGAGCCTCTCCATCGAAGGGTTATACACCGATGCAAGTTCAGCGAGAGAGTCCACCTCATCAGTGCTCGTTCCAAAAACACAATTGTGATTATTTACGGAAGGAGTCACAGAGACAGCCCTAGCGATCCCGCCCCATTCCCAAGTAGTAAAAGACTTCGATGTCTGTGAACGCTCTTGCGCACACGAAGAAACGACAAGTGCACAGACGCCTAGAGCGCAAACCGCTAGGAGTTTTCGAAGTAGTGCTATGAGCATTGCGCTTTCACTTTCTGGATCTAAGCCCATTTCCCGTCCGTACCGAATTCCGACAGTGCATACAACTGTTTATTCCAGGCCTACCCACGTGGTGGTGTCATCGGTATGCAGCTGCTCTTTCCAGATGGGGACTTCCGCCTTGACGCGGTCGGCGCAGGTCGAAGCAGCCTCGAAGGCGTCCTTGCGGTGCGCGGAGGAAGCGGCGACGAGGAAGGCGGATTCGCCAATTGCTAGTGCTCCAGTCCGGTGCGCGCACCAGAGGCGCACGGCGGGGAAGGCAGCGGCGACCTCGCCGGCAACGCGCTCGATCTCTTCTTGGGCGCTGGGGTGCGCGGTGTAGGTCAGGAGTTTCACACCCCGGCCGGAGTCGTGGTTGCGCACGATGCCGTCGAATACAACGACGGCGCCGGTTTCCGCGGTGGCGATGTCGGGGGCTGAGATAGGCTCAGCGCTGATGTGGGCGCCGAGTAAGCCGAAGTTAGTGCTCATGAATTCCTTCCAGCTGGTTGATGATGTGGTTAAGCACCGGTTCGAGGACCGCGCAGCCGTCCTTGGCCGCACCCGTGGAGCCGGGCAGGGCCATGGCGAAAGTGGACCCGGTGACTCCGGCAACCGTGCGGGAGAGCGCCGCAGTGGGGATGCCGGCGGAGTGCGCGTAGAAGGCGTGGGCCAGGCCGGGGAGCTCGCGCTCGAGGTGTGGGGCGAGTGCTTCGACGGTGCGGTCATCCGGTGTGATGCCGGTGCCGCCGGAAGTGAGGATGACGGAGGAAGATTCGGTGAAGGCGGTGGCCAGGGCGGCGTCGATGTCGGCGTCCGCGACGACGACAGGCTCCGGGGTATCGAAGCCCTGCTCACGCAGGAAGTTCACCAAGATGGGGCCGGAACGGTCCTCGTACTCGCCGGCGGCGGTGCGGGTCGAGGCAACGATAACGAGTGCGCGGCGGGTCATGAGAGTGGGAACACCTCCACGAGGTCGCCGGCTGAAAGATGCGTGTTAGCCGGGATACGGATGAGGGCAGTAGCGCCGATGGCTTGGGACATCAGGTGGGAGCTAGTGCCGCCGAGGAAGGAAGCCTGGGCGGTGCCGTCGGACATGCTGATAGTTCCGCGGCGGAACTGCTCGCGGTTGTTGAGTCCATCCGCGGATTCAACAAGGTGCGCGCGAACCGGTTCCGAGGCATGGCCAAGGGCGGGCGCCAAGTAGAGGCGGAAGCTCACCAACGTGGAGATGGGGTTGCCGGGGAAGCAGACCACGGGGACCTCGCCAAGGCGGGACAGGCCCTGTGGGCCGCCGGGCTGCTGCGCCACATGACCGAACCAGCCATCCTCTTCAAAGATTTGACGGATGACCTCGAATTTTCCGTGGGAGATGCCGCCGGAAGTAACGATGACATCGGGGCGGTGGGTGATGATTGCTTCGGCGAGGTCGGAGCGAAGAGTATCGGGATCGTCGTTCGTGTGCACGAAGCCGGCCGCCTCGATGCCATATTGCGTGGCCAGGGCCGCGAGCATCGGCGCATTGGAATCGGGAATGGTGGCCTCGCCGTCGCCGCCGATTTCCGCGCCACCGGTGCATATGAGGATGCGGGCGGGCGCGTACGTGAGGACCTCGGCCAAGCCTTGGGAGGCGAGGGTGGCGATGGAGGGGGCGTCGAGAAGCGCGTGCTCATTGATGAGGGTTGTGCCGGCCTTGACGTCGGAGCCCGCACGGCGGATGAACTGCTCAGGGGCTGCCGGCACAGTGACCGTGGCGCCCTCTTCCGGGAAGTGCGGGGGCTCGCAGTGCTCGACGGGGACGATGGTGACGGTGCCCTCGGGGATTTTCGCGCCGGTCATGATGGGCAGGGCGGTGCCTTGCTCGAGCGAGCCCGGGGGATCCCCCGCCGCGATAGTGCGGCCGACGGTGAAGGTGCCGCCGTCACATGTGGGAAGCGCATAGCCATCCATCTGCGAATTATCAAAAGGCGGAAGGTCCTGCTCCGCACGGTACGTCGCGGCGGCACGTCGGCTGAAGGCGCTGGTCAGGGGAGTGGACACCACTCGGGGTTGCGGAAGGACCGCGCGAACGGCGGCAAGGTGTTCCTCATAAGTGCGCATCGAGTTCCTTCCTGTCACGGAGGCTGGCATA
The DNA here is from genome assembly GCF_001811845.1 of Corynebacterium sp. HMSC062E11. Taxonomy (NCBI): domain Bacteria; kingdom Bacillati; phylum Actinomycetota; class Actinomycetes; order Mycobacteriales; family Corynebacteriaceae; genus Corynebacterium; species Corynebacterium sp. HMSC062E11. The sequence goes on along the minus strand of NZ_KV806832.1, from coordinate 63,600 downwards.
GTGGCAACCATGGTTGATATACACTACTTTGCCGCAGCCCGCGCCGCCGCAGGGCGCGCGCAAGACACGGCGCAGGCGGCGACCTTGGGGGAGCTGTTGGACGTGTTGCGTGCTCGTCATACCGGCAGCACCGAGGCCGGCATGAGCTTTGCGGAGGTGCTGGAGCGCTGCACATTCCTGGTGGATGGTGCGAGCGCAAAGGAAGACGCCGTGCTTGCCGACGCCTCCCGCGTCGATGTCCTCCCGCCTTTTGCTGGCGGTTAGTTGCGGACCCGCAGCGGGCTGGTGAAGAAGTTCACCACGCTTGAGACAATCGCGAGGACAATCGCGCCGATGATGGCAGCACCCCAGCCGTCGATGACGAGTGAGTCCATGAGCGCGCTGACGAGGAGCAGGACCGCGCCGTTGATGACGAGCGCGAAGAGGCCCAGTGTCAGGCAAGTCAGCGGTGCGCCGAGGAAACGGAGCACCGGGGTGACGACCTCGTTGACGATGATGAAGACCGCCGCGATGAGCAGGAAATTCTGGGTGGTCGCAGGAACGATGTCGATTCCGGGGACAATCGCTACCACGGCCCAGAAGGCCACCGCGACGGCAATGACGTTGAGTGCAAAATTGATAAATGTCTTCACAACTGCACTCTAACGCGGAAACTAGCCCTCTGCACCGAAGGCCGCGTCCCAGGCCTTGAGCAGCGTTTCAGTTTCCTCCGCCGTGGTGACGGTGATGCGCACGCCCTCAGGGAAGGCACGGACCAAGACGTCATTGTCGGCGAGCTTGGCCGCGACATCCTGCGGGGAGCCCAGCTTCGCAATGGAGTCGGCGGCGAACCAGATGTGGTTGGCCTGGGACTCCGGAACGCCAAAGTCCGCGAAGTGCTCCACCAGGCGGTCGCGCTGCTCAACGGTCTCGTCGGTGCGCTCGCGCAGCTCCTTCTGAGCGGCCAGCGAGGCCGCTGCACCAACCTGCGCCACCGAGTTCACGGAGAAGGGGATGGCCACCTTGCTCAGTGCCTCGATGATCTTGGCGTTGCCGAAGGCATAGCCCAAACGGATGCCGGCCAGGCCATAAGCCTTGGAGAAGGTGCGCAGGCCAATGACGTTGTCGTGGGTGTGGACATAGTCGGTGGCCAGCGGGACGGCATCGTTGCGGTTGTATTCGATGTAGGCCTCATCGAGCGCCACGATGACGTCCTTCGGAACCTTGGCCAAGAAGGCGTCGAACTCTTCCTTGGTGATGATGGAACCGGTGGGGTTATTCGGGTTGCACACGAAGATCAGGCGGGTCTTGTCCGTGATGGCAGCCGCCATGGCCTCCAAGTCCACGCGGTGATCTGCGGTGAGCGGAACCTTGACCGGGGTGGCACCCACGACCTGCGCGAAGATGGGATAAGCCTCGAAGGAGCGCCACGGGAAGACAATCTCATCACCGGGCACCGAGGTGATCTGCACCAGCTGCTGGCAAATCGCGGAAGAACCCGCGCCGGTGGTGACCTGCTCAGGGCTAACGCCAAGGTTTTCGGCGAGTGCCTTGCGGATTTCCACCGCACCCATATCCGGGTAGCGGTTAACGTGCGCGACGGCAGTCTCCATGGCCTTCAGCGCGCCGGGCAGCGGCTCCTGGGTTGCCTCGTTGGAGGAGAGCTTCAAGGCGTGCTCGGCATTCTTGCCGGGGACGTAGACGGGTAGGGAGGAAAGGTCTGGTCGAATCATGTTCTCCACCTTAGGCGTTGCGGGGGCCGCGGGGACCGAAGTCGAATTCTGCAGTTTGCGGGCCGAAGGCCTGAAGTCCCTTCGGCGCGTCGAAAGCGTCGAGGCGCACCTCAAGGAAGGCGCCGCGCTCCGGGTGGGCGGCGATGTCCTCTAGGGCCTTCGCTAATTCGCCTTCGGTCGATGCCACGTAGGACTCCATCGTGGTGTCCCTCATGAACACCTTCGGCAGAGCCGTGTAATCCCACATTTGGATCTCGTTGTACTCGCGCTCCATGCCCAAGATGTAGCGCTCGATGGTGTAGCCATCGTTATTGACCAGCACGATGATGGGCTTGAGGTCCTGACGCACGATGGTGGAGAGCTCCTGGGTGGTGAGCTGGAAGGAGCCATCACCGATGAAGAGGACGTGGCGGCGCTCCGGGTTAGCCAGCTGCGAACCGAGGACGCACGGCAGGGTAAAGCCGATGGAACCCCAGATGGTGGAGTTAATGTACTGCACGCCCTCGGGCATGCGCTGCTGGCCCAGACCGATATTGGAGGTGCCGGCCTCGGCGATGACCACGTCATCTTCCTGGATGAAGCCGAGCATCTGCGGCCAGATGCGCTCCTGGGTCAGCGGGGCATCCGGGTTCGGCTCGAAGGGCTCGGGCTCGAAAGCCGCGCTTGTCGATGCCCCAGCTTCCGGGATGCGGTCGAGGAGGACGTCGAGAAGCTCCAGCGTATTGATGCCCACGAAGTACTCGCCGTCAGCGTTGAGGTGCTGGTCGCCGAAGTTATAGACGCGGGCATCGGCCAGGTTGTGGGTGAAGGAGCCGGAGTTGACCTCGATGAAGCGCGGGTTTGTGGTGACCAGGAAGTCGGACTTTTCGATGCGCTCCTGCACGCCCGGGGCAGAGGCCGCGCCGTTATAGGTGCCGATGAAGAGGGGGTGGCGCTCGGACAGGATGGCCTTGCCGGAGGAGAGCTGGGAGTAGGGCAGCTGGGCCTTGTCGATGATGGCGCGGAATTTCTCCGTGAAACCGTGGCGGTTGGTGTCCTGGTCGATGAGGATGATCGGGTCCTTGGCCTTCGCGAGGCGTTCGAGCACGTAGTCCGCAGCGGCGTTCAGGCGCTCGGGATCGGAGGGGGCGAGCTCGGTGGAGAAAGGCTCGTCGGGGACCTCGATGGTCAGGTGAGTGATATCGGAAGGAATCTGGATGTGCACTGGGCGCTTTTCGCGCAGGCAGGTGTGCAGGGCGCGGTCGAATTCCTCGACCACGTTCATGGGGGACACACGCGTGGCCACCTCGGTGAAGGGGGCGAAGGAATCCAGCATGTTGGCAAAGTCGCCGTCGGCAAGCGAGTGGTGCAGGTTCCAGCGGAACTCCGTGGCGTACTGCGGCGGCGCGCCCGCCAGCGACACCAGCGGGACGTGCTCGGCGCGGGCACCGGCGATGCCGTTGAGGGCGGAAAGCTCGCCCACGCCATAGGTGGTGAGCAGGCAGCCCACACCTTTCTGGCGGGCATAGCCGTCGGCGGCATAGGCGGCGTTGAGCTCGTTGCAGGCGCCGACGAAGCGGATGCCCTCGGAGGCCTCAATCTGCTCGAGGAAGCTCAGGTTGAAGTCACCGGGCACGCCGATGATTTCAGTAATACCGATGGCCTTGAGGCGGTCCAGGATGAAATCACCAATGGTGGTCTGCATGAGAGGGTCCTTTCTATTTGTTTCGGGCGTCGTGGCGCTTCTTGCCTAGCCAGATGAGGGCCAAGGCCACAATCCAACAGGGTAGGACAATGGCGCCGGTGCGGTAGTCGGGCAACATGAACATCAAAACGATGACGAGAGCGAAGAAGGCCAAGCACAGGTAGTTAGCGATGGGGTAGAGGGGCGCGCGGAAGGCGGCGTTCGGGCAGCGCTTGCGGAAGTTCAGGTGTGCTACGGCAATGGCGGACCAGGAGATGAGCTCCGCGCCGACGATGATGGCGAGGAGAACGATCAGGATCTTGCCCTCGAAGAGGAAGTTAAGCAGCACAGCAGAACCCATGAGCAGGGCGTTGAAAAGCAGAGCGCGAACCGGCACGCCCTTGGCGCTGACGGAATTGAAGAAGGGCGGAGCTTGGCCGCCGCGGGAAAGATCCCGCAGCATGCGCGCGCCGGAGAAGGTCATGGTGTTGAACACGGAGACGGCGGCAACGAGCACGATGAGGTTGAGGCCCGTGGCCGCGGCACTAATTCCCAGGGTGCTCAGCGCGCGCACGAAGGGCGAGGTGGAGGTATCGAGCTCATTCCACGGGGCGAGCAGCACGATGATGCCGATGCCGCCGACGTAGAAGATGAGAATGCGCCAGATCACGTTGTTGATGGCCTTGGGCAGGCTCTTGGCGGGATCTTGGGCCTCGCCCGCGGCAGTACCAATGGAGATGATGCCGCCGAAGGAGAAAATCACCGCGACGAGGGAGAAGAGCACACCGGCGGCACCGTTGGGGAAGAAGCCTCCGTGCTCGGTGATATTGCTCAAGCCGAGGGCGGGCTCCGGGGTAAGGCCGAAGACGATGGCCGCGCCGACGACGATCATGAGGATGAGTGCGACGACCTTGATGAGGGAGAGCCAGAACTCCGCCTCGGCAAAGGCCCCGACGTGCACCAGGTTGATGGCGGTGACGATGACGAGCGCGACGAGGGCGGTGAGCCAGTGCGGGATGCCAGGGAACCAGAAGTCCATGATGGTGCCCGCGGCGGTGAGCTCCACCATGCCGACGACGATGGTGGTGAACCACCAGTTCCAGCCGGTGACAAAGCCGGCGATGGGCCCGATGTATTCGCGGGCGTAGGCGCTGAAGGAGCCGGCGACGGGGTGCTCCACGGCCATCTCACCGAGCATGCGCATGATGAGGAAGATGATGAAGCCGCCGATGGCGTAGGCGGCGATAACGCCGGGACCGGCCTCCTGGATGGAGGCACCGGAGCCCAAGAAGAGGCCCGTGCCGATGCACGAGCCGAAGGCGATCATTTGCAGGTGGCGCGATTTCATGCCGCGCTGCAGGCCATCGTCTGTGCTGGCGTTGTCGCTGGCGACAACGTCCTGCGCCCGGACGGAATTGTTGGTTGTGGTCATGTAGACGCCCTTCATGAACGTATATGTGTGACGTGGGTCATTTAGCTGTAGGAGATTATTGCGCAGCACAGTTTTGTTTGTCACTAGACAATATTCGGAAGTATCTTTGACATATGTCAAAAGTGACACCCCCGCAGCTGACGAGCATCCAGGATATCGTCGACGAATGCGCCCAGATCTTGCAGCGCTCCGTTGAGGTGACTACCCCCGCCATTGCGGTGATTGCGGCTAGTGCGCAAATCGGTGCCATCGATAAGAACCGCGCGGCCTCCATCCTTAATCGCACCCCGCCCCCGGAGCCCATCCCGTGGATGCTCAGCTTCGGAATCCAAGAGGCTGTGCTGCCCGTGCGCCTGCCCGCTAACCCGCGCTATGACATGCTGCCCCGTGTAGTCATTCCCTTGCGTCACGAGGACAGGCTGGTGGGTTATCTGTGGATTATTGATGAGCCCGCGCTGGGCGACGCCCCCTTGGTCCACCTGGATTCATTGCTTGCGCCCCTTGCCAGGCTTATCGACGCACGCGATGCACCCCTCGCTGCCCGCGCCCAACAGCTCGGCGAGCTGGCCCGCGAGGTGCTCACAGGTGATCCGGCTGCGCTGGCCGGTGCGCGGGAGCGCGATCTCTTGCCCTCCGATGGTGAGCTGACCGTGCATCGCGTGCTGGTGGAAGGCGATCAGCGTGCGGTGGCCGTGGAGCTTGCGCGCCCCTTGGTGCGCCGGCCCTTCTTGGTCGCGGATTCTCACGATTCCCTCGTGCTCATTGAGTGCTGCCGCGACGACAAGGACACCGAGGCTCTCATGGAGGAGCTGCAGAGTGCCGCGCTTGTCACCGGCGCTGAGGTGGTGGCGCGTGGCTCGGCACCGACGGCCCCGCAAGCGCGACTCATGGCGGACGTGGCTAAGCTCTGTGGCCTAGATTCGCTCCGCTGGGAAGATGCCGGCGCGTGGCGGCTGCTGCGCGGGTGGGAGCTGACCCCGGCAACCGTGATGGAGATGAGCCCGGATGCCGCCGTGCTTCTCGACGACCCCCGAAACTCCTACTGGCACACCCTGCTGACCTATTTTGAGCATTCCCGCAACGTCTCCGCGACCGCCGCTGCACTCTACATTCACCGCGCCACGCTGCACTATCGCCTCGACCGCGTCCGTGAGATTCTCGGGCCCGGCGTGCTGGATGATGGCTGGCGCTGCGCGGCTCTCTACGTTGCCCTTAAGCTGCATGCGGCGCTTCAGGGAAAGAATAGGGAAGCCCCATTTTGTCCCTAGGGGAAGCGCTCAGGTAGAGTGATGGACGATTCATTGCGAATCGCTGGAGACGTGCCAGAGCGGCCGAATGGGGCTCCCTGCTAAGGAGTTGACTTACTTGCGTAGGTCCGGAGGTTCAAATCCTCTCGTCTCCGCAAACTACAGAACCCGAGTCATCGTTTCACCGGTGGCTCGGGATTTTACGTTTTCAGTTCCTTCGTATGCCGACAGCCCGTGAGCAGGGAACTTAGAATGAAGGCGCTGACCTTAATCTGTGCTGGCTGGGAGCGTCATGGAGTTACTAAAAGAGCCAATTTGGGATGTGGAAAGTAACGCGAACATCGATCCCGATGAGAGCTTTGTTCGAATTAGGCTGCATGAAGACAGCGTTGTAGCTGAATTTACTATTGCCGAGCTGTGTAGTTTCTTTGGAATTAACGGTTTCGATTGCTTGCAGCGACAATTCAAGGCTTGGTATGGCTTGAACGCTTTCGCGTGGGATTCAAAAGGTAAAGTTCACTGTGAACAGATCCCTTTCTCCGAATATTTTGCTCTTTCCAAAATTCATGAGTGCTATTCCCCGCAGCCACTTCCCGAAGCAACGAACGGTGTAGTGAGGTGGGGGATGAAAAAGAAGTAATTATCGGGCGAATGTGCTTGATGGCGAAATGGGGGCAGGGTGGTTCCGAAGAATTATTGGTCACCTAGTTCAGCACTTGCGTCCTGTGGCTGCGAGGCACTCTAAAACCGGAAGGGCCGCTTTAGCGCAAGCTTCTTCTGCAGGATACCCATTCGTGCTTTCGGTAATATTGGTAACGGGAATTTGCTCAGCTACAGATTTTTTGTCCCCAAAAGTATTCAATAACGTGATCTAAGGAGAAAAATGATCGACTCTCAAACTGGATGGTTTTTTGTTCACGCTAGTGTGAAGGTTATTCCAGTCCTCGGCGGTAAGGTGCTATTGGGGCTTAATCCTAGGGGGGATTGGGAGCTACTCGGAGGCTGGCCGGACAGGGGAGACTTATCGCTTCGCGAGACAGCTCAGCGCGAGTTGAAAGAAGAGGCAAATTTAGAGACTCTCCCCGATACCCTAGTAGATGCGTTTCTTCTAAGAGATCCGAAAGTGGAAAATCCGGTTGCGATTATCGCATATGGGGTCACCGTGTCATTGAATGAAGGGATTGATATTAGTGAAAGCATCGAGCATGAAAAGCTAGGTTTATTTGGAAAGGATGAGATTTCGGGTTTGCAAAATCTCTTGCCGGAATATAAGACCGTGATTTTGAAATATCTGGAGATGGGTGGAAATAACAAAAGCTAGTCAATATAAACAGAGGCTCGACAGAGATCCTTCCGAAGGTCTTAAGCGAAAGCTATCGGCTGATGAGGTGATGAAGTTGACGAACGAACTTGGAGACTGGCGTTCGTTTACTGCAGTCCCAGAGAAAATTAGAGAGTATTCTGAGGAACCAAGTTTTCGTGCTGCGTTGTCTGCCTTTTCAGATATGGATAGTGGAAATAAGCGTCAAACTTTACAGGGGATTTGCCAAGTTACCATTGAGCCTGATGGCAGAGTTTTAGGTGCCTGTTGCCACAACATCCAGGAGCTCAATTGTTTCATGCCGATTCAGAGCACTACTTAGCCACTGTTGAGCGGGTTCATGTTGTGGTGCTGCGGAGTGGAAGGCATGAACGAGAATGTTGACATCAGGAATGATCATCGAGCGCCGCCCACACGGCTTCCTTGTCGCTGAGATCAACTAGAGCTGGTCCGCCGCAATCGAAGGAGGGGAGGTTTATCGTGGTGCACATACCTTTAGGGTAAAAAGCATCAAGTCATCAATCAAGGGGTGCAATGATGCATCTGCCTTCAGGAAGCCGTGAAAGGTTGACTGGTGTCTTAATTCAGTGCGAGCGTCAGGATCAGTACTCCGATGGAGAGTGCGAGCATGCCTAAGCAGTTGATCCAGAATGCGCTACCGAGGAAGTGGGCGCGGACATGGGCTGCTGCGGCTGCGCAGAAGTATGCGATGACGCCAACCATGGTTGCAATTCCTACGCCGGGGAACCAGAGGCCGGCAATGAGTCCTGCGGCGGCGAGATACTTGATGACAATGAGCGCCCACCACCAGTCCTTGGGGAGTTTGACGCCGCTGAGGCAGGCTTCGATAAAGGGGACTGGTTTGAGGGAGAGGGCGGCGTCGCCAAGCAGGATGGCAGCCAGTAGCAGGGAGGGCCAAGCGGGGGAGGATTCTAGGATCATTGGGTTACTCCGAATGCGGTGTTGAGGCGTTCGATGGATGAGGCGGCTTGGGAGGTGAGTTGTTCGGTGTCGTAGAGGCCCGCGGCCCACCCGATGAGAAAGCCGAGGTAGACGTTGTATAGCAGGTTGGAGTACTCGGCTGCATCGTCACTGTTGAGTCTGGAGCCAAGGCGCAGGGTGATTTCATCGGTCAGGAGTGTTTTGAGCGCGGTGAGTGCTTCGCCTTGATTTCCTTGTTGGATGAGTGCCGCGCCGAACGCACGGGAGAGTTCTTCGTGGCCGGTGAACATCTGGAGGAATGGCTTGAGGACATCGAGGAGGCTATCGGATTGCCCCCGAATCTCGTCGTGGAGCTCTGAAATGTGTTGGCCAATGGTGCGGATGAGCAGCGTTTGTTTGTCGCCGACTCCCATGACGGTTCCCACGCTGACGCCAGCCTCGGATGCGATGGTCCGGATGCTGGTGGTGGCGTAGCCCTGGGTGAGGAAGAGATCGTAGGCGGTGGCCAGGACCTTGCTGTCGGTGCCAGCTTTGGCGGCCGAACGCGATGGGTGAACGTGTTCAGTGAACATGTTCAAAAGGGTAGCTCTTGATGGCTTCGGGGTCAATGACGCCGAAGTGTTGACAGTTGGCGCTAGGCCAGCGCGGGGAAGACGCGGTCGCGCAACAGATGCGCAAGTTCGCGGTCGGGTGCAGCTGGGTTGACCCAGGCGGTGTCGCCGATTTCGGCGGCGGCGTGGGGCTCGTCGGTGGTGACGGTGCGTGTGCAGGTGAAGATGGTGCCGACAATGACAGAAGCAGCAGGTAGGCCGAAGCCTAAAGGAGGCTAAATGTCAGCAGGGCGAATTGCGGCAAGATACGCCCTCTTGCGGGCTCTCGCAAGGATTTTTGGGGAAGTGTATACGTTCGTCTACGGTTTCCATTTTTTGCTTCCAAATTTGTCTACCACATGTAACTCTAGGGGGTGTCCGAGTTCTCGGCCATCTTCTCGCGAAAGGGATAAGGGCATGTATTGCCCCAAGAAATGTGCGCCTCTGGTAGTGCTGATTGCGGCAGTATCAGTTCTCGCTCCAGTTAAAGCACTTCCTCAGCGGGTTGGTTTTTGAAAACTATCGTTGCACTAAATGGCGAAGGTTTTAGGGTAGCGTGCTTGGAATTTCGCCATATGGACGTTGCTGAACTGTCTGGAGAGCAGTCAAAGAGAATCTACCGGTTAGGGAGAATAATTTATGTGGAAAAAAATCTTGGCCACTATTGGCGTTATTCTGATGACGCTTTCCGTTTATGTTCAATGGCCGTATGCTGTCACGATTGCTCTAGCAGTTTTGGTCATTGTCCTTGTGTTTCTTCCCAGCGGGAAGAAGTAAATGCCTGAGTAGGGGTGGGTATTTCAGCGGACCTGCCTCTGTCTTATGTTGATGAGCCGAGAAAATGGGCGCGGAGGTGCGCTGCTACAGATGCGTAGAAACAGGCGATGCGGCCTGTGGCTTCGAGATGCAATTTACGAAAACGTACCTACCCAGCCAGCGCGGGGAAGACGCGGTCACGCAACAGGTGCGCAAGCTCGCGGTCGGGTGCTGTTGGGTTGACCCAGGCGGTGTCCCCGATTTCGGCGGCGGCGTGGGGTTCGTCGGTGGTGACGGTGCGGGTGTAGGTGAAGATGGTGCCGACGACGACCTCGCCCGGTTCGTTGGCGGCGGGAGCGTCGAAGGTGCCGAGTTTGTTGAGGCTCTCGGCGTCGAGGGTGAGGCCTACTTCTTCGGCAACTTCGCGCAGGGCGGCGTCGACAAGCGCCTCGCCCGCCTCGGGCTTGCCGCCGGGCAGTTGGTACTTGGTGGAGGACTTCTTGCGCACGGTAAGCACGTGGCCTTGTGGGTTGCGGATGACGACGGCTGCTACTTCAATCATGGCTGCTGATTGTAGGCGGCCTAGAGCAGCGGCAGGAGCACGAGGGCGAGATTGAGTGCGATGACCAGCGCGGCAAGCGTCCAGCCCACGGCCATAGACCAGGGTTTCGCGGCGAACTCACCCATGACGTCCCGGGAGCCGGCATAGCGGAAAAGCGGGATGATGGCGAAGGGGATGCCCAGGGAAAGAAGTGCCTGGCTGACCACCAGTGCCATAGTGGGGTCGACCCCGCAGCCGATGATGACCAGCGCCGGGATGAGCGTGACCAGGCGGCGGACTAGTAGGGGGACCTTGATGTGAAGCAGGCCGTCCATGATTTCGGAGCCGGCGTAGGCGCCCACTGACGTCGAGGCGAGGCCGCTGGCCAGCAGGCCGATGGCGAAGAGAACGCCGGCCAGCGGGCCGAGGTGGCTGGCAATCGCCGTGTGGGCCCCGGAGATGGTCTCTGTGCCGTCCACGCCGTAGAGGGCCGAGCCCGCCAGGACCAGCAGGCCCACGTTGACGAGCCCGGCGATGGACAGCGCCACGGCGATGTCCGCGCGGGTGCCGGCCAGCACGTGGGGGATTTCCAGGTCGGGGTAGCGCTGCTTGGTCAGGGAGGAGTGTAGGTAAATGGCGTGCGGCATGACGGTGGCGCCCAACATGGAGGCGGCCAGCAGGATGCTGTCCTTGCCCTCTAGGCGGGGGATGAGGCCGCCGGCCACGTCGGCGGGGTCGGGCGGGGCGATGGCGAGGCCGGCAAGGAAGCCGATGCAGATGACCAGGAGCAGGCCGATGACAAGCCCCTCGAACCACTGGTTCTTCTTCTGGAAGATGAGGAGAATGATGGAGACCGCGCCGATGATGAGCGCGCCCGCGAACAGGGGGAGGTTGAAGAGGAGTTGCAGGGCAATGGCGCCGCCGATGACTTCGGCGAGGTCGGTGGCCGCGGCGATGAGCTCGGCCTGGGCCCACATGCCTAGGCGCGCGCGGCGGGAGAGACGCTCGCCCATGATTTCCGGCAGGGAGCGGTGGGTGACTAGGCCCAGTTTGGCGGAGTGGTACTGGATGAACATGGCCATGAGGTTGGCCACGACGAGTACCCACACCAGGAGGTAGCCGTAGTGGGAGCCGGCGCTGATGTTGGCGGCTACGTTGCCGGGGTCGACGTAAGCCACTGCAGCAACGAAGGCGGGGCCGGTGAGGCTGATTAAGGTCTTACGCATAGGCATCTCCATACCAAAAGTTCAACTACTTGAAGTCTAGTTTTCATCGCCATATGTTCAAGCCAGGGGTTTGATCCGGCAAACCATGTTAAAGTTTATTTGTTAATTATTTAAATTACTTTATGTATTTTGGCTGGTTAGAGACAGGGAGGTGCAACGGGTACACTGCCTTCAGTGCGCCAAAGTTGGAAGATTTTTATCAGAGATGTAGCCAGGCTTGGCCGCGTCCCCAGGGCGTGGATCATCCTCATCGGGCTCGTCATCACCCCCGCGTTGTATTCATGGGTTAACATCGCGGCTTTTCGTGACCCCTACGGCCATACCAACAACATCAAGGTGGCCGTGGTTAACGAGGATAAGGGTGCTAACAACGAGCTGACGGGGAAGATAGATGTCGGCAGTGAGGTCATTGAGAAACTCAAAAAGAATGACCAGCTAGGCTGGCAATTCCTCGAGCGCGATGAAGCCGAGAAAGCCCTTTTAGAGGGGGACGTGTATGCCTCGGTGACGATTCCTGAGGACTTCAGCGAAAACCTCGTGAGCATGCTCGACGGGAAGTTCACGCAGCCGCAGCTGGTCTACCGTGTTAACGAGAAGAATAACGCCATCGCCGTGAAGATCACGGATACCGGTGCCAAAGGTCTGGACAAGCAGATCACTGCGGCCTTCAAGGAGCAGGTGGCCACTGTCGCGGCGGAGAACGTCAAGGACACCGGTACCGACTTCGAGCGAAAAGTCACGCGGGCGATGAACAACACCAGCTCCGCGTTCGGGGAGACCGCGCAGGAGATCGATGGCAACCGCGAGAACCTCGCGCGGATCCAGGGAAAGCTTGACGCCGCCGCTGATTCCACGTTGGGAGCCAAGTCCACGGTGGCTGATGTGAGCACCGCGCTGGGCGACGCCCAAACAGCCCTCGCCGAGGTCTCCTCCCTAGTCGAGCAGGCCCAAGGGGGCATCGGTGACTTCACCGACCAGACCACCGGTGCCTTCGTCAGTGGTGCAAGTGCGGTGGCGGACGGTACCGCCAAGGCGCAGGAATCCATCGCGGATGTCACAGCTGGCCTGAACCAGGCCGGTGACCGTTTCGATTACGCCACGCAGCGGGCGAACACTGCTATTGACGCGAGTGCGGAATCGATTGCGCAGCTTAAAGCCCTGCGCGATTCCGCAACGCTTTCACCGCAGGTGGCCAAGGAAATTGATGACGCCATCCAGCGCCTTGATGAGGGCAATGAATCCAACCGTCAGCTGGTGGGGAACCTGACTGCGCTGAGCAAGGATACCCAGGCCGCAGCGGACAATGTCCAGGCTAGTGCGGAGGCCATCAACCAGGCGGCGGCCGATACAAAGGCCACCTCGCAAACACTGCGCGATACCGTGACGACGGCCGTGCCGGAGATCAACCGTGCCATGAGCAGCCTGAGCTCCACGGCGAGCGCTTTGAGCTCCACCCTGGAAGCACAGAAGGGAACCATGCAGGAGGCCGATGGCCTCCTGGACGGCGTGGCCAAGCAGCTGCGAGCGACGAAGGACACCTTGTCCGATTTCGATACCAACCTCCTGGCCCTCCAGGACAGTTTGAGCGCTATGCAGGGCGATGTAGGCTCGCTGCGTGCCGCGATGAACTCCAAAGTCGTTCAAAATGTCACCGGGCTGGACGCGGAAGAAATCGGTAAATTCTTTGCGGAGCCCATCGAGCTGAAGACCGAAACCGTGTACCCGGTGGACAGCTACGGCTCCGCCATGGCGGCGTTGTTTACTAACCTCTCTCTGTGGATTGGTGCCTTCGTCCTCATGGTGATCTTCCGGGTTGAGGTCGATAAGGAGGGCTTCGACCGCATCACGGTGGGCCAGGCCTACTTGGGCCGCTTCCTCCTCATGGCCCTGATGGTCATCATCCAGGCCGTCACGGTGACCGTGGGTGATCTGCTCATCGGCGTGCAGACCGTGAACGCGCCTGCCTTCATCCTGACGGGTGTGCTCGTGGGATTGGCCTACTTGAGCATTATCTATGGGTTGTCGACGTCCCTGGGTCACCTCGGCCGCGGCCTCTGCGTGGTCTTTGCCATCATTCAGATTCCAGGTGCGTCGGGCCTGTACCCGATTGAGCTGCTGCCCAGCTTCTTCCACAGCATCTACCCGCTGCTTCCGTTCACGTACGGCATTGACGCCATGCGCGAAACCATCGGCGGGTTCTACGGCGACCATTACTTCAAGAAGATGGGCGTGCTCGCCTTCATGTTCATTCTCTTCTTCGTCTTCGGCCTTCTACTGCGCAAGGCGTTGGCGCACTTCAACGTCATCTTCAACCGCGAGCTGAAGGACTCCGAGCTCTTCGACTATGAAAACGTGCAGGTTGTGGGCTCCGGCTACCGCATCGCGGACGTCATCCAGGCGCTGGATAGCCGCAGTGGCCTCAAGAGGGATTTGGACCGCCGCGCTCATAACTGGGGCTATTGGCTCAAGATGGTGGCCATCGCGGGCGTTGTCGGCGTGGTCATCCTCATCGTCGTCTCGGGCCTCTTGCCCGACCAGAAGCCGCTGCTCTTGGGTATTTGGACGGCGTGGTGCTTCCTCATCATTGTCGCCGCGGTCACCCTGGAATACCTGCGCATCAGTCTGAAGCAGTCCGCGGAGCTCGTGACGCTGGATGAAGATGACCTTATTCATCCGTCCCGCATCGGCGCAGAGTCCACGGAGGGGGATAACTAATGCGTGGAACACTCGATCTTTTCCTCAACGATATCCGCACCGCATGCCGCAACGTGATGAGCGCGGTGATGCTCGTGGGTCTCGTCGTCATTCCGATGCTGTTCACGTGGTTTAACGTGTTGGCTAGCTGGGATCCCTTTGATAACACCAGCCAGCTCAAGGTGGCGGTGGCCAGCAAGGACACCGGCTATGAGAGCGATCTTTTGCCGGTGCCCATCAACGTTGGCGACCAAGTACTCAATGAGCTGCGCGCGAACGATCAGCTGGATTGGGTTGTGACCACCTCTGATGAGGCGATTGAAGGTACCAAGTCCGGCGAGTATTACGCAGCCATCGTGCTCCCCGAAGATTTCAGTACCGACATGATGAACTTCTACACGGATGGTTCCCAGCCCGCGGATTTGTCCTTCTACATGAATGAGAAGAAGAACGCGCTGGCGCCGAAGATCACCGGTCAAGGCGCAGAGGGGGTGTCAGCCCAGGTTGCCGAGGCTTTCACGACGACGGTCGGTAACGTGTCCTTCGATCTGGTCACCTCACTCTCCGATTTCTTGAGCAAGGGCGATACCAAGGCTGTATTGGACCGGATGCAGGCGCGCGCGGATGGCGTGCAGACTCAGCTGGATATGGCGGCGCGTACCGCGCGTTCCCTCGCTGGCCTCGTGGATACTGCGGTTCCGCTCATGGAAAGCGCCCAGCGCATTGCGGACTCGGCGGACCTGAAGCTGCCGGAGATTCAGTCTTCCTCACTGAACGTGTCCACGGATGCGCTGCAGCAATCGCTCGATGCCACCAGCGCTAGTTATGACGTGGTGCGCCAACGCATTGATGCGCTTTACGCCGACGCCTCCGCCTCCCGCGCCGACCGCGTCGCCGCGCTCAACACCTTGGCCGGCCAGGTAGAAGGCACCATTGCCCAGTATCAGAACCTGCACGGCCACATTGAGGCCCTGCCAATTCCTGCCGGGGATAAAGAGAAGGCGCTCAGCCGTATCGAGGAGGCCATCGACGCGCAGCGCACTCTCCACGCGCGCCTCACTGCGGCCGCGAATGCTCCCGAACCCACGAAGCCGGATCTCTCCAGCATCGACAATGCCAAGAAGGCAGTGGAGGGAATCTCCACCTCTGGTCTGCGTGAATCCTTGCGCGCGCTGCAGGATTCCCTGGGCCAGGTAAGCGCGGATCTGGATACCGCGAAGACTCCCGTCACCATTGATTCCTCTTCCCTGACGGATGCTCGGGATGCAGTACAGAAGCTCGCCTCTGGCCTGCAGGATAAGGCCAACAAGTTCGGCGACCTGCGGAAGGATATCGACTCCGCTGCGGCATCTGGTGACCTGAAGAAGCTGGCGGACCTCATCGGTTCCGATCCGGACGCTCTGGCGCACGCGATTGCGGCTCCGGTGGACGTCGACAGGCAAGCGGTCTACCCAGTCAAGAGTTTCGGTGCCGGCATGACACCCATGTACACGGCGCTGGCGCTGTGGGTCGGCGCGCTGCTGACTGCGGTGAGCGTGCGCACGGATGTGGTGGATAAGGATACATATTCGCCGATGCAGCGCTTCTTCGGCCGCTTCGGAATGTTTGCCGCGGTTGGCCTCGTGCAGTCGACGATGCTGATTCTGGGCCTCATCTTCTTCGTGGGCATTGAGCCCGCGCACCCGATTCTCATGCTGTTGGCGGGCTGGGTTAGCTCGCTCATCTTTATGCTGATTTGCTACACCTTCGTGGTGTCCTTCGCCAACGCGGGCAAGGCCCTAGCGGTGCTCATGCTGGTGGTCCAAGTATCGTCGTCGGGCGGTGCCTACCCCTTGCAGGTGCTCCCGGACTGGTTCCAGAACATTAGCCCGTGGCTGCCGGCGACCTATACCATCCGTGCTTTCCGCGCGGCTATCGCCGGAACCTACCACGGTGATTACTGGCTGGCGTTGCTGTGCCTGCTGCTCTTTGCTGTACCGATGCTTGTTCTGGGCGTGGTCTTCCACAAGCCGTTGGAGAAATTCACCAACGGCTGGGTGGAG
Organism: Corynebacterium sp. HMSC062E11; assembly: GCF_001811845.1. Lineage (NCBI taxonomy): Bacteria > Bacillati > Actinomycetota > Actinomycetes > Mycobacteriales > Corynebacteriaceae > Corynebacterium > Corynebacterium sp. HMSC062E11. Next base: position 47,434 of record NZ_KV806832.1, on the reverse strand, counting down.
ACCTTGGACAAGACCAAGCTGATGTAGCGCCTATTTCTTGGCGTAGGCGCTGCTTTCGGGGTTGTCGATTGTGGAGTGAGTGCGGCTGTCATGTAGGAAGAGCATGGCAACCACACCCAGCGCCGCCATGACAGTGACATAAATGGGGAAGGCGTTAGCATGACCGGCGTTCTTTAGACCCAGAGCGACGTATTCGGCCGAGCCGCCGAAGAGCGAGTTGCCTACGGCGTAGGTGAATCCCACGCCGAGGCCGCGGATGTAGGTGGGGAACATCTCGGCTTTGAGAATTCCGGAAATCGAGGTGTAGCCGCTTTCGAAGACGAAGATGAGAATGATGACTGCCCCGGCGCCGATCAGAGTGGATTGGGCTTCCAGGAGCATGAAGGCGGGGATGGTGCCGACCGTGGATGCCACACCGAAAATGAGGATGGTGTTCTTGCGGCCGATCTTGTCAGAAAGCAAGCCTGTCAGCGGCTGCAGGATCATAAAGACGAAGAGGCATACTGTCATCGTCCGGGCAACGTCGCCTTTGGCAAAACCACCCGTATTGATGAGGAACTTCTGCATGTATGTGGTGTAGGTGTAGAAGGTCAGTGAGCCGATTGCGGTAATACCAAGGACGACCCAGAACGAGCGCGGGTGCTGCATGAGTTGGCGAAGTGTTCCGGCTCCCTCCTCACTGCGCTCGGTGCTCGACGTCGTTTCTTCAAGACCGTTTCGTAGCCAGAGGCTTACCACAGCGGCGAGTGCACCGATTACGAAAGGCAGGCGCCACCACCCATTTGTGATTGCTTCTTCTCCCAGCGTGGAGGTCATGATGACGGCGAGGAGGCTGGCCAGCAATTGCCCGCCGATGAGCGTGACGTATTGGAAGGAGGAGTAGAAGCCGCGGCGTCCTGAGGAAGCAATCTCAGACATGTAGGTGGCCGTTGCTCCGTACTCACCACCCACGGAGAGTCCCTGGATGCAGCGCACGATGAGCATCAGTACTGGAGCCCAGGCGCCAACGGTCGCCGCGGTGGGCAAGGCCGCAAAGAGGAGGGAGCCGGCGCACATCATGATGATGGCGATCAGCATTGAGCGCTTGCGACCATAGCGGTCGGCGATGCGCCCGAAGACGTAACCGCCGATAGGGCGCATGAGGAACCCGACAAAGAAGACGCCCGCAGACTTCATGAGCGCACCGGTTTCACCAGTGCCGCTGAAGAACTGGTCTGCAAAATAGACGCTGAAGAAGGCGTAGATATAAAAATCAAACCATTCCACAAGGTTGCCGCTGGATGCGGCGAGAATAGCCTTGATGGTTGGCCATTCGATTCTTGGTTTGGCAGCTTCAGCGCCGTCCGCCGTGTGCGTGGTCGCTTTATGATCCATGGTGGCCTCGCTTTCATATCCGGGTAAAGGGCCGATTCGTTCCTAATACCTGTCGTTCGATTGTCTAATGGGAAACTACCTTTCGGGCAGTTATTACAAAAGATATAACTATAAAATTGCCGGCAAATTCACAGGGAATGGGGGTGATTTAAGAGGGCGCGAAGCGTAGTGTGAAGCGCTGTGAAACGCGGTCATTTCTTGGGCCCGGCTCGGCTCACCGCCGTGGGCTTTATCCTGCTCATCCTCGTGGGAACGCTGCTGCTGATGCTGCCGATTTCCGCCAACGTTCCGCAGTGGACCCCGTTCCTGCCAGCGCTTTTTACGGCGACCTCGGCGGTCTCTTTGACGGGTCTGGTGGTGGAGGACACCGGGACCTATTGGACGTCCTTCGGCCAAGCGGTCATCATCGCGCTCATCCAGCTGGGAGGGCTGGGCATCATGAGTTTGGCGTCGCTGTCGGGCATGCTGTTGACCGGCCGTATCAGCTTCAAAGCCCGCCGGACCATGGCTGCGGAGGGCCGCGCCGTGGCCTCCGGCGGCATTCGCCGCGCGCTCTTGCTTACCGTGGTCATGACCCTGATCTGCGAGGCCATCGTCGCTGTGTTCATCGGCGTGCGCCTAGCCACCGAGCATGGTGTGGCACCTGGGCGCGCAGCGTGGGAAGGAGTATTCCACGCCATTTCGGCCTTCAATAACGCAGGGTTTAGTACCTATTCAGACAGCGTTATCTCCTTCGCTGCTGATGGCTGGATTCTTCTTCCCCTTGCCTTCGCCCTGATCATCGGTGGCTTGGGTTATCCCATGCTGGCGGAGTTCGTGCGACGGGCCCGCGCACGGCTAACGCGCTGGCGCGGCGGCACGCCGCGCATTCACCGCATGTCCATGACCGCCCGGATGACGCTGGGCGCCACCGCGTTCTTGTTGCTTAGTGGCACCGTGATCTTCTTCCTCTCTGAGGGCTCCGGTGTGCTGAACGGGATGCCGTTGGGCCAGAAGCTCATCAACGCCTTCTTCATGAGCGCTTCGCCCCGAACGGCAGGTTTTAACGCCATCGACTATGGGGAAGCACACCCGTTGACGCTGATGGTTACGGACATCCTGATGTTTATCGGCGGTGGTTCCGCCGGTACGGCGGGTGGCATCAAGGTCACCACAGCCTGCGTGCTGGGCGCCGCCATGATCTCGGAATTCTTGGGCCGCGAGGACACGTCTATCGGGCACCGCCGCTTGCCGCTGTCCACCTTCCGGCAGGCCCTCGCGCTAACGGCCGCCGGAATGATCGTCGTTGCCGTAGGCGTGGCGACGCTGCGCGTCTGGGATCCCGAGTTCACCGCGGACCAGGTCACGTTCGAAGTCATGTCCGCCTTCGCCACCGTGGGTTTGTCCACGGGTATTACTGCAAGTTTGTCCGCACCATCGCAGCTCATGCTGTGTCTCATCATGTACGTTGGCCGCGTAGGCCCTACCACCTTCGTGGCGGCACTGGCCGCCCGGACTATTAGCCTGCGCTACCGCTACCCCGAAGAAAGGCCGTTCATTGGCTAACATGTTCAGCGCCCTGCGGCGTGAAAAGTCTTCCATCAATATCCCGCCGGTCGTCGTCATTGGTATGGGGCGGTTCGGTTCTTCCCTAGCCCGTGAACTGATGGAGCACGGCGTGGAGGTTCTTGGCATCGATGCCGAGGAGAAACACGTGCGCGAATATGCCGCGTATCTCACCGAGGCGGTGACCGCGGATACGACCGACGCCGAGGCCCTCCGCCAGCTGGGCGTTGATGAAGTGGAACGCGTGGTCGTGGCCATCGGCTCCGACTTGGAGGATTCCATCCTCACCGCCTCGAACTTGGTGGAACTGGGGGTAGGCGATATCTGGGCCAAGGCGGATTCGGATGCGCACGCCCGTATCCTGCGCCAACTGGGAGTGCACCACGTTATCCGCCCAGAGCGCGATACTGGTCGCCGCGTGGCGCACCTGCTGGGTGGTCGCTTCGAGGATTTTGCGGAGATCGCCACTGATTATGGCGTGACGGCGATGACCCCGCCGGCGTCGATAAGCAAGCACCCGCTCAACCTGCACCAGGTGTGGGAAGCACACAACGTTCAGCTCATCTCCCGCTGTGAGGGGCCTGGCCAGTGGCGCCCGCTTGTCGACGGCACCGAGCTCACCCACCGCGACCTCATCGTCGTCGCCGGTAGCCCCGCGGATCTGGAGGCCTTCTCGCAGTCTTAAGCGCGGCGCTTGGGGTGCTGCGCGCTGTGGAATGAAGCGTCGGACGCTACAGTAGCGCCTATGACGAAGGCACGTTTCCCGGGCTCGGTGTATGGAACAGGGGAGGAACCCGACCCGCGCTTCAGCATGGCCAATGAGCGCACGTTCTTGGCCTGGATCCGCACGTCGCTGGCCTTTATTGCCGGTGGTGTGGCCCTGGAGACCTTCGAGCTGCCGTTGAACACGACGCTGACTCGCGTCGTCTCCGTCATCATGCTGATCGTGGCCATCGTCCTGCCGGCGGTGGCATGGTTTCACTGGGGTGCTTCGGAACGAGCGATGCGCCATGGGCGTCCGCTCCCGGCCAGCCCGGCGTTGGCGTTGATTGTTGGTGTGGTGATCATCATCGGCCTGATGATTCTGGTGGGCGAGCTGCTAGCGTGAGCGAGCTTTTTGATCCTGGCCTCCAACCCGAGCGCACCCGCCTGGCCTGGCAGCGCACGGGGCTCGCGGGCCTTGTTGCGGGTTTGCTTGTCGTGCGTTCCATTGCGCCATGGGCCGCCCTGATTGTCGGGGTAGTGGTGGCCGTTGTGTTGTGGCTGGCCACCGCTAAGCTCCGCCATGTTGACGAGATCCTGGCTCGGACCGAATCACCTGCCCTGCCCGGAGCTCCGGCGCTTGCCGCCGTTGCGCTGGGGACGATGCTCCTCGGGGCAGTTGCCTTCGCCGCTATCTGGTAGCGGTGCTCAACGCGAATCTTAAAGGGGTTGCCCACACATTGGTGAGAATTCTTTGCAGCTAATCTGCAAAAAGTTTTGCAAACAGGGGTGAATTTGGTTCTTTAGTGGGGGTAATGAGACGAAAGTGTTTGTTGGTTGTCTGTGGTCTCGATAGCCTGAACGTGTAGGCCCATTCGGTGATCCCGATAACTCTCTCGGCTGAATGGGGGCTGGTTAACCAGGAAAAGGAGGGGGCAGATGACTACCCCGCAAACTCACGTCTCAACCGCGCACACGGAGGGCGAGGACGATCGCGGTGTCGACCGCAAAGACTGGCGCCGCATGGCCATTGGCCTCATTGTCGGTCTCGCATTGGCCATACTCGTGTGGTTCATCTTCCCCAGCAACGCTGTCGACACGGTATTGGAATCCCCCGGCGCCAAGGATGACGCCGAATACACCCAGGGTGCATTGCGTGCTGTAGCCGCGGTGACCATTCTGATGGGCGTGTGGTGGATGACGGAGGCCATTCCGTTGGCCGCTACGGCACTGTTGCCGTTGGTTATCTTCCCGCTAGCTGGTGTGGGTGCCATTAAGGAAGTCGGTGCACCGTATGCCTCCGCCACTATCTTCCTGTTCATGGGGGGCTTCCTTATTGCCCTTGCGCTTCAGCGCTGGAACCTTCACCGCCGCCTTGCACTTTACGTGGTGAAGCTGATTGGTACCTCGCCCAAGCGTCTCATTTTGGGCTTTATGGTGGCTACTGGATTCTTGTCCATGTGGGTCTCTAACACTGCAACCGCCGTGGTTATGCTGCCGATTGGTACGTCAGTGCTAGCGCTGACTGCGGAGACCGTTGGTGGTTGGGATAAGCAGAAGAAGTTTGCCACTGCTCTCATGCTTGGTATCGCGTACTCGGCGTCCATTGGCTCGCTGGGCACGCTCATCGGCACCCCGCCGAATGCCTTCCTCAATGCGTATATGGCGGATACCTGGGGTGTGACCCTCGGCTTTGGTCGCTGGATGGCTGTAGGTGTGCCGCTGGCCGCCATTTTCCTGCTCATCGCGTGGTTCCTGCTCATCACCATCTTTCAGCCGGAGATGAAGGAGATTCCGGGTGGGCGCGAGCTTATTGATGAGGAAATTGAGGCCCTCGGCCCGTGGACCCGCCCCCAAATCATGACGGGTATTATCTTCCTGCTCGCCGCCGCTTCCTGGGTGGCCCTGCCGCTCGTGCTTAAGGAATTCGACAACTACGATGACGCCATCGTAGGTATTGCAGCCGGTATTCTGCTTTTCATCTTGCCGGCGGACAACGAGCGCCGTATCCGCCTCCTAGACTGGGAGACGGCGAACGAGATGCCGTGGGACGTGCTTCTCTTGTTTGGTGGTGGCCTATCGCTTTCGGCAATGTTCAATCAGTCTGGCCTGTCCCTATGGATTGGTGAGATGGCTAAGGGGCTTAGCGTCCTGCCGGTCGTGCTCATCGTGGCTGCCGTGGCTGCGCTGGTGCTCTTCCTTACGGAAATCACTTCTAACACCGCAACTGCCGCGACCTTCATTCCGATCATGGGCGGCGTCGCGGTGGGCGTTGGTCTGACCGCTGACGGTGACGTCAACGTCCTCCTCCTCACCATCCCGGTGGCACTCGCGGCAACGTGTGCATTCATGTTGCCCGTGGCTACCCCGCCGAACGCCATTGCGTACGGCTCTGGCTACGTCAAGATTGGTGAAATGATTAAGGGCGGTCTGGGTCTCAATATCATCGGCATCTTCCTCATTACCCTGACCGTTTACCTGCTGGCGGTGCCTATTTTCGGCCTCGCGGTCTAGCTGGCGTAGCCATCCCTTGATGAAAAACGTTATCATTACGGGATGGCTACACCCGTTACCGTGCTGTCCGGCTTTTTAGGCAGCGGAAAAACCACCCTTCTCAACCACCTGCTGGCTAATCGCGAGGGGCGCAAGCTGGCAGTCATTGTCAACGACTTCTCCGAGGTCAATATCGATGCCGCCCTCGTCGCTGGCGAGGGTCATCTTGAACGCGGCGAAGACCGCTTCGTTGAGCTCTCCAACGGCTGCATTTGCTGTACATTGCGCGAGGATCTTATTGAGTCCGTCGGCAAGCTGGCCCGTTCCGGCCGTTTCGATCAAATCGTCATCGAATCCACCGGTATTTCCGAGCCCATGCCCGTCGCCGCCACCTTTGAGTGGAAGTTTGAAGACGGCGCCACGCTTGCCGACGTTGCCCCCATCGACACCATGGTCTCCCTCGTGGATGCCTCCACGTTCCTTTCTCAATTACGCCGTGGCCGCAGCTTGGTCTCTGAGAATATCGAGGCCACGCCTGATGACGACCGCACCATCGCCGACCTGCTTGTGGACCAGGTCGAATTCGCCGATCTCATTCTCGTGACGAAGACGGACCTGGTGGAGGCCGCCGAAACCGAACGCGTCATCGCCACCGTGCGCGCCATGAACCCCCGCGCTCGCGTCGTGCCCGTAACCAACGGGGTTATCGACCCTGCGCTGGTCCTTGACGCCCATCTTTATGACACCGCAACCGCCGCGGCCTACCACGGCTACGCCGAGGAACTGGCTAACCCGCACACGCCGGAAACTGAGGAATACGGCATTTCCTCCGTGGTCTTCCGCTCCGATCGGCCTTTCAATCGTAAACGCCTGCTGGCTGCGTTGAGGGGCAGCACCGGCCTGGTGCGTTCGAAAGGTTATTGCTGGATTGACACCGACCTGCGCGTGGCTCATGCCTGGCAGCAAGCAGGGCCCAACCTGCAGATTATGCCGGCGTCATTGTGGGCGGCCAACGGGGTTACTCCCGGCACGGAGTTGGTGCTCATCGGAATCGACTTCGATCACGAGTCCACCCTGCAGGCTTTCAATGACGCCGTGCTTTCCGACGCCGAAGTCGCCGCCCTTGTCTAGCTCGTCATTAAGGTGAACACGGGGTGAATTGCTATGCCCATTCCCTGGGGCGAAAACATGCATTGACATCGGGATTTGTTAGTTCTCTGGAGTGTGGGTATAGTTATTCCTCGTTGCACAGCAGAGCGCACACGCTCCGGCGTCAAGCACTGCAAACCAACGGACTGCGCCCGTAGCTCAACGGATAGAGCATCTGACTACGGATCAGAAGGTTGGGGGTTCGAATCCCTCCGGGCGCACCACCTAAAACCCCAGGTTAAACGGCATAAACACCGGATAGCCTGGGGGTTTCTTCGCGTTTTAGTCGCCTAAAAGTAGACCCGAGTAATCCCAGGTAAACCGAAGTGGGTGCAAACGCGGTGCAAACACCCTGCAAACGGATTGCAAACATCCGACCTGGTATCTGGCTTAAGCCCTTAAGGGACATTTCGTGTGGATTTGCGGCGTGTCGCGTTGTTGGTTAGCAGGGTCCGTATTCGGAGGGGAACCGGACGCACAGGGGTGGCAATTGCTGGCTGGGGCCGTAGCCATCGCCGCTGTTGGGGTTGTAGGTAGGCGTGTAGGTCATGGGGAGATCGACGCCGCCGTTGCAGGCCGGATATTCGGGGTGTGCTGCGCACATCTCGACTTCGGTGTCATAGCCCGCGTAGCTGCCGCCGATTGGCGCGCTACCAGTTAATCCGGCAGCTCCCTCGGCGGAAGCGCTGGCAGCGCCACCCATCTGCTGCCAGCACCAATCGGAGTAGGCGGTGGTTCCGTCTGGCCAGAGTGCCGGGCCGGGTGTGCCCTCGAGGCACTGGACGACGTAGGGTTCCTCGGATTGCGCGGTGGTGGGGGCTGCGGCCTCCGCGGTGGGTTCCTCGGTGGTCGAGGTGGCCATGCTGGTCGATGTTGCGGTGGTGCTGCTCGAGCTTGTCGATGTCGACGTGCTCGTTGTGGAGCTCGTCGCGCTCGTCGAGGTGGCCGGGGTGTCGCCGGAGATGGAGCAGCCGGCAACGAGGAGAGTGGCCGCGGTCAGGACAGGGAATAGCTTTTTCATGGGTGGTTCATTGGGAGTTGAGAGTGGTTAGAGGATCATGCGGCTAGTGCGCCCATAAGCAAGAATCCTGCCGGACTCCCAGAGCTGCATCTAGATGGTCAGGAGCCGCGGCGTGACGCCTAGTTCGGCGGCGATGGCGCATGCCCGCGTGGCAGGGTCGAGGCCCGTGCGGACGATGACTGTGTTCGTGGAGCGGTGGCAACAGGCGTTGAACCTCATGTCGAGCTTTCCGGACCCTACCTACGCAACCAGGAGGTGTAAGCGCTCCTTGATAGGGAACATGGTGGGCTCCTTTTAGGGAAATGGGTGGTTGTCATTCAGGCTTGTGGTGGTGTCGTTGTTGCAGGGCTTTGACTTCGCTTTCAAGCTGGCGCATATCGATTTCATTTGCTTCTTGGTCGAGACGTTGAAGGTAGGCCTTCCACTCGGCCTTGGCCTTGGAGTCGGCTTGCTTCTTGTTTCGCTTTCCGAACCCCTGAAGCAGCTCACGTTCGTTGAACTCCAGCCATTGCGCCGTCTTTCGCTCCCAGTCTTTGAGCAGGAGGGTCTTGCCCATTTCTGATTGATCTTCGGCGTAGTCCAGGTACATCGTTGTGAGACGGTTTAACCGACGTAGCTCGGCGTCATTGAGGTAGTTCTTGGCGATGATGACATCGGCTGCATGTGGTCGCTCTCCCTGCCAATTGGTCAAACCGGCGTTTGGTTTCATGTGGTCTGCACGCTCGTAGATGAGTTCTGCAGCCGTGGAGCCGTGGATTGCGTAGTGCAGTCGGTTTTGCAGGTTGGCGAAGAAATTACGGACATCATCGAAGCTCCTACGCTCTTCGTAGTCAGCACTTGTCTCGGAAATGACGTCACAAATCTTGCGGAAGAACTGTCGTTCCGATGCGCGAATCTCACGGATTCGCTCGAGTAGTTCATCGAAGTGCGTGTCGGCACCGTCATTCTTGAGCCGTTGGTCGTCAAGTGCGAAACCCTTGATGAGATATTCGCGGAGAACCTCGGTCGCCCACTTTCGAAATTGGGTGCCGCGTGGTCCTCGGACGCGGTATCCCACTGCGAGGATCATGTCGAGGTTGTAGTGGTTCGTAGACCTGTCCTGACCTGGCTGTTGTAAAAGTTTTTTACATGTAGCTTGGTCCAGTTCTCCATCGCGGAGAATTTCGCGAATGTGATGGTTGACTGCCGGTGCACCGACGTCAAAGAGTTCTGCCATTTGAGCAGTATTAAGCCATGCAGTGTTTTCTTTGAGCTGAAGTCTTACCTGGGCTTTTCCATCATCAGTGGTGTAGAGCGCTATTTGATCTGGGGTAGGCATACTTTCCTCCTTTCGCTAGGGCTGATTTTCCTCAAGAGGATCCGTAGCCTCCTGGGCAGCCACTGGCTCCAGGTCGGCATTGATCCGGTCATTTCTGCCTTGGTCGTCCAAATCGTAAACCTCGGCCTGGACATCTGGTCCGTCCTCTGTGAGCTCTGCAAAGGTTCCGAACCAAGCCGACGGATCCGAGTCGATACGTCGGGCCAGCTCGCGAATGAGTGCTTGATCGCTTAGGACTTCGGCCACATCGGTTAGAGATTGGTATGAAGTTTCATGCGGACGCAGATAGCCGGTAGCTACAAGCGCCGCAGTTACAGAAGCGCCATACGCACGAGCGAGTGCGATCACGTAATCCGCCGAAATCTCATCCTTTGCGAGCTGCCGGTTAAGGGTCGAGATGCTAATGCCGGCCTTTATTGCGGCCTGCCGTCCGGAGGCCTCTCTAGTGAGTCGTGAGAACCATGCTTTGTGCGCTTCCATGTGGCCCATTATGCGCAATATGGCAACATTGCGCGAGTTGCGCAGCCCCGTACTTTCCAGCTAAAACGGAACTTCTTTGTGATTGAGCTTGCGCAATCCGGGTTACGAAACCCAAGGTGCGCTACGCAAATCAAAATGCGCAAGGAGGTGAACCGAGAAATGAAGTACCGAATCCGTCCTGAAGTTCTCGACAAAAATCGAGAAGAACAGCAGCTAGGAAGTGGCGAAGCTCTAGCCCGAAACCTAGGGATCTCACTCCGGGCGGTGCAAGGACTCCGAAAAGCGGACACCAAGTCTCCCGACATTCGTCCAAGTCATGCAGGCGGCAAACAGCACCCGTATCAACGTCGGAATCGCGGCCGCCTAGGCGCGCCTGGCATCGGAAGCAAGGAAGAGGAAATGCTGACTAAAGAACAAGAAACCAGATCTGCTCGCCAAGAAAGCGGAAGAGGAGAGTGTCTGATGGTTTGTGTGGGGGTTCCCAATCCGCATGAGGAGATAGACCAGAATGACTACTGTGACGAGGCAAAGTGCCCGCGTCCCCGTGTCTTGCCATCGAGGTTAACGATGAGTCAGACCTGCCGCAGATTAATCGGGACTTAGCCGAGATGTCGCAGGCATTGAATAAAGAGTTCGGGCGCTACGCGACGGTGAATGATTGGCGGCAGTGTATTACTGCTCGCCGTCAGCAGGCCCCTTCTCTTGCAGTCCCGCCACCGCACTAACGGCACAGATCCGAGTTTTCTGACATAGTGGGGCGCCTAACCGAAACCGTGATGTGAAGGAGATTAAAAATGACTAGCGTATTGTTCGTCGTCAGTGCGGCAGATGGCTGGACACAGAAGGACGGTTCCGTTCACCCGACTGGGTACTGGGCTGAGGAACTTGCCGTTCCGCACCGCCTGTTTAGCGAGGCCGGCTGGGACATCACCATCGCTACCCCCAACGCGGTAGCGCCGACGCTGGATGAAATGAGCCTTGGTGAAGGGGCCGGTGAGCCCGAGGAACTTCAGGAAATTCGTTCCTACCTTGAGTCCATCAAGGATGAGCTCGATAATCCAAAGGCCTTGGCGGATGTCAACGAGGAAGACTATGACGTGGTCTTTTACCCAGGTGGCCACGGCCCCATGGAGGACTTGGCCGGCGACGCCGCCTCTGGTGCGCTGTTGAAGCAGCGCCTCGCCGCCGGCACGCCCCTCGCTCTGCTGTGCCATGCACCGGCCGCACTTCTGGCAGCGAAGAACGACGATGGCACCAACGCCTTTGCCGGCAAGAACGTGACTGGCTTCTCCAACACCGAGGAAGAATCCACTGGGCTTGCGGAGAATGCGAAGTGGCTCCTGGAGAGTGAGCTTGTGAACGCGGGCGTCAAGTATGACAAGGCAGCGGAAGACTGGAGCTCCCACGTCGTTGTGGACGGCAACCTCTACACTGGCCAGAACCCGCAGTCTTCGGCTGATCTGGCTAAGCGCATCCTGGAGGACTTGGGCAAGTAAGTACTGGAGGATCGCACGGTGGGCCCGCCAGCGGGGGATATAATGGTGCCCATGATTCAAGCGATTCTCTCCGCTATCTTGCTTTTCTTTTCCTCTCTGTTGTCTTTGGCTGGCTCCTCGGATCTGCCAGGGAGCTCAGGTATAGCGGAAGCTGGATCCTCACAACGAAACATCGTTACTAGCGTGCCCTCGGGCTTAGTTACCGTTAATGCACAGCAGATGGAGTTCGTGGAGAATTCTGAGTGGAAGTCCGCGGAACAGCCGGAATCTTTTTATGTGAACTTTAGGGATCAGGTCATGGAGTTCTCCTGCGATATCGCCGGTTTCCACTTTGAAAGCAATGAGGCTGGTCAGATAGATATCACGTGGGATTTGATATCGGATCACGTCTGCTTTGGCCCACAATCGGACGGGGCCATCATGAAACTTCTTGCGAGCCCAGTAATGGTGAAGGTGGATCCTGCTGCCTCCGTAACGCCGCAGCGCATCTACCTTGTGAACGGGGACCAAGCCATCACGCTCATTCGCTGAGATGCATATCACGCAGCGCTGGGTGAAACGCAGGGCTGAAAACGAACACAAATAAAAAGACCGGCCAGAGCCACTGGTCGGTCTTTAAACGTTTTTGACTGCAAGGAGATGAATAGGTGTCAGCGCATGCCCGAATAGTGGGTCTCGATATTGCACGTTCCTTGGCCATCATCGGGATGATCATCCTGCACATGGCCAACCTGGTGTGGGGTGTCAAAGTGGTGCTCTCCGGATTGCCGGCGGCGGGGTTCGCCATCATTGCAGGTGCCACGATGATGATCCTCGCCCGTGACTACTCGCTGCGGGTGTTCATGAAGCTGGTGGCTCGCGGCTGCCTCATCATGCTCATTGGTCTGGCCTTGCTGCCCGTCGGCGGTGAGATTCAGGTGGTGCTCGTGGTCATGGGCGCGGCCATGGCTCTCACCGCCTGGGTGCCGCCGCTGGCCACCGGCTGGAAGGTCCTGCTCTTCGCGCTGGCTACTGCGGGCGCCACGGTGCTCTACGCGCCGTACACACTCCCACAGGTCTACCCCCTCGTGGCATTCCTGGCGTACATGGTGGCGGGCATGCTGCTTTACGACGTCTACCTCACCCGCCCCACCCGCACCCAGATCGTCACGACCGCGGTGGCCGTCGTCGTTACTGGCATCGGCCTGTGGCAGCGCTTTAACCCGGATATCGCCGGCTGGCTGCGCTTTACCGGGCATACGGGTGTGCTTGGTGAAATCCTTCTCTCCGTGGCGGTCACCGCGGTGGTGCTGCACCTGTGCCTGATCATTGGCCGTCACCTGCCGCGCTTGACCTTCCCCTTCGCGGCATTGGGCTCGATGTCGTTGACCATCTATATCCTGCACATTCTCACCGCTCGCTACTGGCAAGCACACGTCTCCCTACACAACACCATGGCGGCAGTGGGCTTTGTGCTCGCGTTCCTACTGTTGAGCGCGCTGTGGAAGAAGTTCTGTGGAAAGGGCCCGGCCGAGAGGGCCGTGGCTTGGGCAATCAAGGAGGTGGCCGCGTAATGGTGGCACGAAAGATAACTGCTGTCGTGGCCAGCTCTCTGGTCGTGGGGCTAGGCGCTGCGCCGGCCATGGCCTTGGAATTCGCCCAGCCCGCACCTCACTCGGAGGAAAGCGCCGCCGTGGCTGCGTTGCGCATGGGCAAAATCGGAAACTTCGGCGATTGCACCGGCACGCTGGTGGCTGAGCAGTGGGTGCTGACCGCCCGCCACTGCTTGGAGTCCGTCAACAACGAGGGCTCGCAGGCCCGCTTTGGCCAGGGCAAGGACACCCGCGTCTATGACGTGGACTCCTGGGCTGTTTCGCCGACTATCGACGCCGGCCTCATGCACCTGACCGAGCCCGTCAAGGGCGTTAAGCCCGCCAAGCTCGCGGATGCGGTCCCCACCGCCGGCGAGAAAGGGCACTTCTACGGCTGGAGTAGTAGCTCCCGCATGGCCCGCAAAGGCCAGCTACCGATAGCCGAGATGGAAGTGGGCGAACTGCTCTCCGGCGGCACCCCGCCGGCAAGCCCAGATGAATCCGGCGAGAAGATGACGCCGGTGGCGCCAGGAGATTCCGGGGCTATGGCTCCTGGTGACATGGCAGTGCCTGCCCCCGGTGGAATGGTCGCTCCCGCCCCTGGTTCGTCCGATGCGCCCCAGGTGATGAAGGGCGGCGACATGCCAGATATTGCCGTTGGACCTGACGGCGCGGAAAGCATTCCCGCCGGTGAGCTTGGGGGAGTAGGCCCGATGATTGCGGCTGCCATCATGGACGTGAAGTCCCTCAATGGCGAAGGCATGCAGGGCGGCGACTCGGGCGGGCCGTTCTTCGTCAACGGCCGCCTCGTGGGCGTAGCTACGGCCGGAACGTCTAATGCGGATCCGGATCTGCCTTCCCCAACCGCGGCGATTACATCCGTGGTTGAGGTCCGCGACTGGATTGAGGACGTCACCAGTGGCCGCGACACTGATGGTGTGTTGAATGCCGATAACTCCCCGAAACCTCCGAAAACCATGCAGGTCAGCGAGCCCTATGCCATGCGCGCCGGCATCTTTGGGGTGGCAGGACTGGTGGTTGTCGCCATCGCCTCACGCGTTCTTCGCCGCAAGGGCACACGCTAAAATAACTGCTGGACTTTGCGCCTGATATGCCCAGAGCCATGGTGCGGCTAGGCTGAATCTCCATGAAGGAGAAACTCGTTCCGTGTCTGATCGCTGGTGTCATTCTCGGGGTGGTGTTGTGGCTGGCCTCCGGTATGCTCTGGCTCTTGCCGGTGGGCCTCGCGGTGGGCCTGGCGGGCTACCCGTTGCTTGGCATGACTCGCGACGAGTCTCTAGCCCGCAAGCGCCGCGACGACACCTTCCGCGACTAAGCGTCCCACCCCACGCCACCGCACTACGCCGCCCGACGCCGCCGCGCACGCTCCTCCACGGTCGGTCGCTAGATGGCACCCCACAAACCGTCGACAAATGGCGCCCCACAAAAGGCATCCGCTAGAAGGCATCTTTGGGGCCAAAAACGCCACCTGCAGGATCTAAAAGGCGTTTTCAGGCGAGAAAACGCCTCTTGACAGACGCCTTCTGACAGATGCCGTTTGCAAGATGCCTTTTGCTGACTGCTGCTGCCCACTGGCCAGCACTCCTACAAAAGGCTTCACTCAGAAGTCTCCAGTCAAAAGGTTCCTCTGGGGGCAGGTAAACCATCTTTAGCCAGGTAGAAGGTTCGTTTGGGGGCAAACAAACCTTTTGACTGGAACCGGGTGAGGGGAACCCGTTGGGAAACTACCGATTAAGGGCAGAAGGTCAGGGCTGGAAGCTCGCCAACGGGTTAGAAAATCTCGATGCGCCCGCCCAAAGACTCCGTCTGGCGCAGCTGCGCCACCCAGTTCGGCGCACCCGGGTGCATGCGCAAGACCGGGCGGGAGGAGATCTTCACCGGGGAGACCGATTCCTTGCGAGCCCCGGAGCGGGCTTCGATGCGGGTGCGGGCGCGGAAGCCAGCGTCGGCAAGCGCGGCGATGGAAGGCTCATCCGAGGCCAGCGATTCGCGCGCATCCTGCAGCAACTCAAGGGCCTCGTCGAGGGCCTGGACCAGCGCAGTCGAGTTGGTCTCGCACATCTGGCGCACCAGGTCCGGGCGAGTACCCGCCACGCGCGTGCCGTCCTTGAAGGAGCCAGCCGCCAAGGACTGCGCCAGGATGCCGCCATTATCGCCGACCACCGCGAGGGTTTCCGCCAACACGTGTGGCAGGTGCGAAATGCGGGCGACCGCGGCATCGTGGTTAGCCACGCGCACCGGAACCGCCTCCGCGTGAACCATCTGGGTCATGCGGACCACGTCCGCAAAAATGTTCTCCCACTCGGCGGGGATGCGCTCGCCGCGCGCGTCGCACTCGGCGGCATAGTCATAGGTGATAACCCAGGCAGCGCGGTTGAACAGCCCGGTGTGGGAGTTCTCCCAGCCGGACTTGGAGGTCCCGGCCATGGGGTGGCCGCCCACATAGCGCGACTCCATGTTGCGCTGCACAACGAGCTGGCGCACCTCGGTCTTGACCGAGACCACGTCCGTCAAGCCGCAGCTCGGGGCGTGTTCCTGAATGGAATCGAGGACCGAGGCAACCGCATCCATGGGCACCGCGACGACGATAAGCGCGTTGTCTTCCTCGGCCCGGTGCAGGATGGCCGGCAGATCATCGGTGACGTCGTAGCCCTGCTTAATGGCCGTTCGGGCACCAGAGGTGGAGTGGTTGTAGCCGTACACGGAATGGCGTGCAGCAGCTAGGTCACGCAGGAGGGAACCTCCAATGAGACCGAGGCCGATAATGCAGACGGGGCGTTGAACATCTTGAGAACTCACGGTGACAATTGTGGCACAACCCGACTAATCTGACGAGGTATGAGCCACGACGATCTGTCCTTTGCCATCACCGTCGCCAGTGCCGAAGGCGGCTGGGTGATTCGCCCTTTCAAGGATGACTTCACCGACGTCAACACCTCCATCAAAGCGGTGCGCAACCTGCGTTCCGAGGGGGCGGCATTCGCGCTGCTGTGCGTGGAAGATGATTATTTCGTCGTCGTGCGCCCGGTTCCGGGGGATGTGCGCATGCTGCTTTCCGACGCCACCTACGCCTCCGAAGACGACTTCGCCGCGGATTTCCTGGACTTGCGCGATATCGATATCCCGGATTTGGACGAGGACGAGTGGGAGGACGCCGACCCCTACGGTGACGGCGATTTCGATATCTTCGCTGACCTCGGCCTCGATGAGAACCAGTTGGGCTACATCATCGATAACGATGAGGACTGGCCTTCTGACATGCTCCTGCGCATCGCCGGCGAGCTGGGCTTTGGCGATGAGCTAGAGGATTTCATCGACGGCCTTGACTCGGATGATTCTTAAACCAGCGGAGGGGCTGGTGCGCGCGGAGGCCCGCATGCGCCGCGCCTTAGAGGTCGCGCGCACGACGCCGGCGGGGGATATCCCTGTGGGTGCCGTGCTTTACGACGCCTCCGGCAACGAACTCGCCACCGGCGTTAATCGCCGCGAACAGCTGGATGACCCAACAGTACACGCAGAGGTGGAAGCCATCCGCCAAGCGGTGCGAGTGTATGGCGATGGCTGGCGGCTGGAAGGCTGCGAGCTGGTTGTCACCTTGGAGCCCTGCGCGATGTGCGCTGGCGCGATTCAGGCTTCCCGGGTGTCTTCGGTAGTCTTTGGTGCCTTTGAGCCGAAGACGGGGGCGTGCGGTTCGCTTGTCGACGTCCTCCGCGCCCCCGGTGCCCTCCACGTTCCCGAGGTACGCGGCGGCGTGCTGGAGGAGGAGTGCGCGGAGCTGCTCACGGGCTTCTTCGGGGGTCTTCGCGGCAGCGGCGCTTAGCCCCTGAGCGGGTTAGTGGCCCCGGAGCCGCCTTCCAGTTCGGGTGTAGGCTTGGTGGCCCACGTGAGAGAAGTAGAGAGTCCCACGTGAGAGAAGTAGAGAGTAAGGAGAAAACCATGGGTGATTTCGAGAACAAGAAGGACGAGTTCGTTGGCAAGGCTAAGGAAGCCGCTGGCGGCCTGACCGATAACGAGAAGCTGGAGAACGAGGGCAAGGCCGACCAGGTCACCTCCGAGGCTAAGCAGAAGGCTTCCGACGCCGTTGAGGGCGTCAAGGATAAGGCCAACGAGGTTATCGGTAACCTCAAGGACTAATTCCTAGCCTCATCTAGCTGAATCGCTGTCCGCGCCGCGTGGTGTGGGCAGCGATTTTGTCGCTCGGGACGACTCCCGTAATCTGGAACGCGGTGGCGTGTCCGAGCGGCCGAAGGTGATCGCCTCGAAAGCGATTGTTGGGTAACCCCCAACCGCGGGTTCAAATCCCGCCGCCACCGCCAGATCCGGCACTCCAGTTTTTAGCTCTGGGGTGCCGGTCTTTTTGTGTTTTAGAAGCCGGCCCGCCCTCTATCAACATCTCTTTGGAAATCTAGCGCGGCTTGGCGTGCCTCGGGGTCGTGGTCTTCCGTGCGTTTGTGAATCCGCCGGCTCATCATGCCTGCTGGGATAGAAATGAGAAGGATGGCCGCGATGGCAACGATGACGAAAGTAGACATGGGGGTCTCCTAGAGCACTTCAGCGGATAAAACTCTGGTGGGGCAGGGGGTGTCCTGACTCTCTATGCGGGAATACTATGATGTGTAACACTATAAGACGTTGAGGTTGATGAATAGTCTTTCTTTCAGATCTACGTTCTCGCTCGTCTTCGCAGCCGCTGTCGTTTCCGGGTTAGGTGACGGCCTCATCCCGATTGCTTTTGCGCTTCAGGCACACCGAGTAGATCCGTCGGGGCGCGGCTTGACGGTGGTGCTTATCGCGCTGTGGGCGGGCCGCTTCGTCAGTTCTTTAGTGGTCCGAAAGCTGCCGCCACCTCACCGGCCAGTGGCCTGGATGCAGGGTAGTGATGTCGTTCGGATGTTGGCGCAGTGGGGACTCGTGGCGTGGGTGGTTGCTCGCGGCGATTCTATTGCTGCGTTCGCGCTCTCAAGCTGTGTGTACGGTTGTGCCTCGTCATTCTTTGGGCCAGCAAGGTTTAGCCTCTTGTCGCAGCTGTTTTCCGATGAGCAGCGCACCCGCGTCAACGGAACCCTGTCGATGCTTGGTGATGTGCTGTTTATCGCCGGCCCCCTCATCGGTACAGCGGCAGTGCTCACCTTGGGATTTAACACGGTATTGCTTATCGACGGCGCCACTTTCCTCGTGGCCATGCTCTTTGTTCTTCCGTTTCTCTCAGTACGTAGCGAACCAGCAGGCGAAAGCTCTAATGGCGCAGCGGTTGAACCAGGACCGGACAGCGCAGGTTCATCGACTTCGAACAAACCTCTTGCGTCTCCAACACTCCCGAGCTGGGTGCGGGTAGGACTCGGTACTTGGCTGGTCGCGGCAGTGGTCAACGGCTTCCTGGGAAGTGCTGGACCTACATGGATTATGAATACTTTCGACGAAAAGTCGTGGGGGTTTATGGCAACTGCGCTTGCGGTCGGTTCGCTGTTTGGCTCAGCCGCAACAATTCTGAAGGCATTAGATCGGGTGCGTTTTAGCACCTTGCAAATCCTGATGCTGATTCTTTTGGCCGGGCAGATCCTGGCTTTGGCATTCTCCTCTGTCTTCGTGCTCATCGCCGCAGTTGGTGCTGCTGCGTCCTTGTCGATGACTGCTGCAGGTATTGCGTGGGATTCTCTCGGGCAGTCTTTGGGGGATGATGGTCTGGTGCACCAGTTCGCTACAAAGGATCAGCTGGTCTTTACTGCCGGTACCCCGCTTGGAATGATTCTTTTCGCGGCGCTTTCATCTCATCCTGGTGCCCAGCTGGGCGTGCGATACCGTTAGGGCTTCACAGCCCAACTGGTTAAACTGGTGCACATTCGTGTCCACCACCAAAGCTTCCGCGAGCAATAATCGCGCATGTGAAGGGGAATTTCCGTGGCAAAGCTGCTTTACCACCTAGGCCGTTGGTCTTACATCAACCGATGGAAGGTCATCATCGCCTGGATCTTCATCGTGGTGGCTGCAGGCGGAGCGACCTTGAGCTTGATGAAGCCGATGACCACGGAGTACTCCATCAGCGGCACGCCCGCTATTGATGCCACCCGCCGCGCGGTGGAGCTCTTCCCCGAGAACGGTAACCCGGCCAATGCGCCGTCGGTCAACCTCGTCTTCAAGGCCCCGGAAGGGCAGAAGCTCAGCGATCCGCAGAACAAAGAAGCTGTCGAGGACGTGGTGCACCACATTGCTGAAGGCCTTGATATCCCAGAGGGCAGCCAGCAGCGCTGGGGTAACCCGCTTGAGGTATCGCCAGCACTTCAGCAGCAGGTCATTGAGCAGTTCACCTCCATGGGTTTGCCGGAGGAGACCGCGCGGGCGGATGCCGACAACCTGGCCATGGTCAATGCCGATGAGACGATTGCCTACACCACCTTCGACTTTGATGCGGAAAGCCCCTATTCGGTGGACCCCGCGGATAAAGACGTGGTCCATGAGGCCATGGATATCGGCCGTGCGGTGGGCTTGGAGGTAGAGGCCGGCGGCGCAGGCTTCGGTGATGAAATCCAGGTCAACTCGATTTCTGAGGTCATCGGCCTGGCCGTGGCGTTTATCGTCCTCATCATTACCTTCGGTTCCTTGGCTTCCGCGGGCATGCCGCTTATCTCCGCGGTTGTGGGGGTGGGGCTCGGTGCGATGGGCGTCATGATCGCGACCCACTGGATGGAGCTCAACAACCTCACCCCGGTGCTGGCCGTCATGATTGGCCTGGCCGTGGGCATCGATTATGCGCTGTTCATCATGTCGCGTTACCGGCAGGAGCGCTCCCGCATGGACGGGCCGGATGCCGCCGGCATGGCCGTTGGTACGGCGGGTTCCTCGGTGGTCTTTGCCGGTGCGACGGTCTTCATCGCGCTCTTCGCCCTACTGGTGGCACGCATTAGTTTCTTGACGGCGATGGGCCTGGCGGCTGCGGGCACGGTCTTCATGGCCGTGTTTGTGGCGCTGACCTTGGTGCCCGCGATGCTGGGCCTGCTCGGTGATAAGGCCTTCGCCGGGCGCATCCCCGGCGTGGCCGGCAACCCCACGAAGCGCCGACCGCGCCGCACGAAACCAACGATGGGCAACCGTTGGGTGCGCACGGTGCAGCGTGTCCCCGGTGTCGTCATGGCCTTGGTGGTGCTCGGCCTCGGTGCTTTGACCGCTCCGGTTCTGCACATGGAGCTGGCGCTTCCGGCGGATACCACGTCTAATCCGGATACCACCCAGCGCAAGGCGGCGGACCTGCTGTCCGAGGGCTTCGGCCCCGGCATCAACGGCCCCTTCTTAGTGATCGTGGATGGCGCTAACGCCAACCCGGATTCCGCGGCTTTGCAGCCCTATATCCAGGGTCAGGAGGGCGAAGAGGATGAGCAGAAGAAGGCCGCTCTTTCTTCCTTTATGTATTCCGTGCAGCGCCTGAACCAGGTCGGCGGGGTCAAGCACGCCCAGTTGGTGGGCGTGAGCAAGGATATGAAGGCAGCGCAGATCATGGTCAGTCCCACTACCGCGCCGACGGATGAGGCCACGGTTGGCACCGCCTCCGCTTTGCGCACCGCCAGCGCGGAGCTGGAGGATGCCACCGGTGCCGAGATCGGCATGACAGGCCTGACTGCGGTGCAGCTCGATATCACCGAGCGCCTTGAGGAAGCCATGGGGCCATACCTTGCCATCGTGGTAGGCCTGGCCATCTTCCTGCTGTTGGCGGTGTTCCGTTCCATCTTGGTCCCATTGGTGGCGGGCTTAGGCTTCCTGCTTTCCGTCGGCGGTGCCTTCGGCCTGACCGTGCTGGTGTGGCAGGACGGTCTCACCGGCCTGGTGCCCGCGCCGGGCCCGCTGATTTCCTTCATGCCCATCTTCCTCATCGGCGTGACCTTCGGCCTAGCCATGGACTATCAGGTCTTCCTGGTCACCCGCATGCGTGAGCACTTCTCCCGCTACCCGCAGGGCAGCGGTGGCAAGTACAGCAAGTACAACGCCAATGATGAGGCCACCATCGCCGGCTTTACCGCCGGTGCCCGCGTGGTCACCGCCGCGGCCATCATCATGATTTCCGTCTTCGTGGCCTTTATCAGCCAGCCGCTGCCCTTCATCCAGATCTTCGGCTTCGCGCTGGCGGCGGGCGTGCTTTTCGACGCCTTCCTAGTCCGCATGTCGCTTGTCCCCGCCACCATGTTCCTCATGGGGCACACCACCTGGTGGATGCCGAAGTGGCTGGACAAGCTGATCCCACAGCTCGACATCGAGGGCACGGCGTTGGAAGAAGAATGGGAGCGCAAACACGCGGCAGCATCCCGTGAAGCAGAGGATAAGGCAGCGCAGCCCGTAGAATAGTTCCCTATGACTCACCCTAAGCCGCAGCTTGAGACCGACCTTTCCTTCGACGTGAAGAAGGAGCTAGATTTAAGCGGTCCAGCACAACCGGGAAAGCACGGCCGCACCGGTGTTATCCATACCCCGCACGGTGATATCCAGACCCCGGCCTTCATCCCGGTGGCCACCAAGGCCACGGTGAAGACGCTGACCCCGGAGCAGATTCGCCTCACCGGAGCCCAGGCTATCTTGTCCAATGCCTATCACCTCTACCTGCAGCCGGGCCACGACATCGTGGACGAGGCCGGTGGCGTGGCTGCCTTCGAGAATTGGCATGGGCCGACGTATACCGACTCAGGCGGATTCCAGGTCATGTCCCTCGGCGTGGGTTTCAAAAAGGTCCTCGCCATGGACGTGGCGGACCTAACGGACTCCGATATCCGTGCGGCCAAGAAGGAGCGTATGGCGCAGGTCGATGAGGATGGCGTGGATTTTAAATCCATCATCGACGGCTCCACACACCGCTTCACCCCAGAGGTCTCCATGCAGATCCAGCATGGCTTGGGCGCGGACATTATGTTTGCCTTCGATGAGCTCACCACGCTCGTGGATACCCGCACCTACCAGGAGGAATCCGTCGAGCGCACGCGCCGCTGGGCGCAGCGCTGCCTGGATGAGCACGACCGGTTGACGCTCGCCCGCGGCCCGCAGAAACCGCGCCAATCCCTGTGGGGCGTGGTGCAGGGCGCGCAGTATGAGGACCTGCGCCGTCAGGCCGCGCGCGGGCTGGTGGAGCTCTCCGATCGCGCCGAAGCGAATGGCCGTCGCGGATTCGGTGGCTTCGGCATCGGTGGCGCATTGGAGAAGGAGAACCTGGGCACGATTGTGGGCTGGGTATGCGATGAGTTGCCCGTCGATAAGCCCCGGCACCTGCTGGGTATCTCTGAACCGGATGACATCTTTACCGCCGTTGAGGCTGGTGCCGATACTTTCGACTGCGTGGCGCCGACCCGCCTGGCGCGCCGCGGTGGCGTCTACACCCTTGATGGCCGCATGAACCTCACCAATGCACGCTTCAAGCGTGACTTTGCTGGTGTGGATGAGGAATTCGGCGGCTATGTGTCGGAGAATTACTCCCGCGCCTACCTCCACCACCTGCTCAAAGCCAAGGAATTCTTGGCTGGCACGCTGTGCACCATCCACAACCTGGAGTTCATGATCCGCCTGGTAGATAACATTCGGGAGTCCATCGACGGCGGCTATTACGAGGCTTATCGCGATGAATTCCTGGGGCGCTATTACGCCAAGTGACCGGTGACGATGACGTTGTACTCCAAGTCTGATGTGCCGTCCACCGCACACGCAATGAGCACGATACGCCCGGGGACCTCGGTATTCATGAGGTCGGCGTCGCTGCCCAGCTGCTCCTTATCAACCAGGAAGGCGTTATCCACGATCCACTCGCGCCCGGCACCGCCCTCGGAGGTCATGCGGATGTGGGAGCCGTTGAGGATGGGCGTCGTAAAGCGCTGCACCTGCGCCCCGTCGAGGCCCTCCACGGTGGTGGGGTTGTTCAGATCAACGTCGGCGGTGACCACTTCGGAGAAGGGGTTGAATACCAGTTTCTGCTGGCCCCAGGCATGGCCCAACACGTAGGTGGTGCCCTGCTCCGCCGTGGCGGGTGACTCACCCCAGTCCTGGACCCAGCGCACCATGGTCTCTTGCGGCCCTGCGGGGTTGAGGGGCACGACGAAGGGCATTGAGTCATAGGTCGCGCCCGTGATGGTGGCTGGGCCGTCCATCTCAAACGTGCCGGTCAGTGCGGGTGCCGGGCCCTCATTGAGCGGCGGCGGGGTAGGGGTGGTGCTGGGTGCTGTGCTTGGCGACGCCTCACTGCTCACCGCCGTCGTTTCCGGTGCCGCGTGGCTCGTCGTTTCAGGCGACGGGTCTTCTTCCGTCCCCGAGCACGCCACAAGACTTAAGGCTGTGGCCAGGCCAAGGATAGGGAGGAGTGAAGTTCGTCGATGCTTATGCATCGTAGATGTCCTTCCGGTGGCCAATAGCGAATACCTCAATCGTTACTTTCTGGTCGTGGATGTACGCCAGAATGCGGTAAGAACCGACCCGATAGCGCCATTCGCCTGAACGGTTTGAAGTCAACCCTTTTCCGAGAGCTCGAGGGTCTTCGCAGCCTTCGAGGTTCTTTTGGATCCACGTCACGATGATTCGCGCATCGAATCGGTCAAACTTCTTTAGCTGTTTGCGGGCTTTCGACGTGAATTCGACGTGATATGAAGTAATTCTCTCCGGCATCTTTAGAGATCCTCGAGGACCTCATTAAGGCTAAACCGTTCGTCAGAATCCTCTGCCATTGCTGCGCGCAGTTCCTGAAGGTCGTAGTAGTCTTCGACCCGTTCTAAAAGCGCTGCTCGGGCAAAATCAGATATTGTACGGCCTTCAAATGTGGCTAGATTTCGAACGAGTTCAGCGTCGTTATCATCCATGCGAATTGTCAAAGTAGCCATATTTCCTCCTTAACCATCGTGAATACATTGTATTCAATGGGGAGAGTAAAGGGAAGAGAGAAATAGTCCCCCTCAGCACAGTGTGTGCCAAGGGGGTGAAAATTCGGGACGGGTAGCTGTTGCTGTTACTGAGGCTGTGTTGCCGTAGAGGTTTCGGCCTCGTCGATAGGTGCGTAATCCTCGCGGCGCTTGACCCAGGAGATAACCAGCGTGGTTAGCGGAAGCATGATGACCTCGCAGGCGGTCTTCCAGAGGAAGCCCACGATGACGTAGTTCAGGAAGCCACTGAAGGAATCGATGCCGATGACCGGTGCTGCGATGGCGCAGAACAGCAGGGTATCGCCGAATTCGCCGACGACGGTGGAAGCAACAAGGCGGGCGATGAGACCCTTCTCGCCTGAGCGGGCCTTCATCTTGACCAAGGTGAAGGAGTTGAGCAGCTGGCCCACGACGTAGCCGACGAGGGAAGCCAGCAGGATTTGCGGGACGAGGCCCAGCGTGGCGGCGAAGGCTTCCTGACCTTCGTAGAAATCAGCCGCGGGCAGCCAAATTGCAATATAAAAGGAAACTGCGGCCAGAAGCGCCATGGCGAAACCGATATAAACGGCGCGGCGGGTGGACTTGAAGCCATAGCACTCAGAGAGAACATCGCCCACGATATAGGCGATGGGGAAGAGGAAGAAGGCGCCATCGGTGATGAGTGGGCCGAGCTGGACGCCCTTCGTGGCGTTGATGTTCGAAATGAGGAAGGTAACGACGAACACCGCGACCAGCCACGGGTACAAGGTGGAATGTACCGGGATGAATCGGATGCTCTCGCCACCGTTTGTGGTGGTTGCGGTTGCCGATTGAGTTGTCATGGAACAGCATTTTTCCACGAAACTGGGGGAAGCAGAAATGGGGAGTGCTCCCTCACCCGGCTGTTTCCTGAGAACCTGCAGCGGAACTGGCTGTTTCGGGGGTGCGCTCTCGGTGCTGTGCCCATAAAGATCTATGAACTGGGCAGAAATAATGCACGCAGTATGGCATTCTTTTGCTTGCAACGTTTTCGTATTCCCTGAACGTTTCCTGTCTATTGTGTGCATGGCGCGCGCTCGAAGAGATTCGGGCGCGTTCGAATTTCGAGGCCAGAGAAAGACACGTCATGTCAGGGGGTGCGGCTACCTTGGTTTCTGGTCCTTAGAGCTTTCCGGCGGATCTTCTACCTTCTGCGTCGCTAGATGGGGAAGGTACCAGGTTCGCCGGTGGCCCAACTTCGTTTAAGGGAAGGTCATCGATATGACGTTTGGTTCCCCAGGCTCGTCGCCACAGTTTGGCGGGCGCCCGCCGCAAGGGGCTGATCAGCCAGGTGCAGGTTCCGGGTTCGGCGCGCCCGGTGGGGCTGGGGGTCCCGGTGGTTTTGGTGCCCCGAATCCAGCACAGAATCCTGCCCAGACCCCAGCGCAGAAGCCTTCCTCCGGTACTGATTTTGGTCGGGGCTCCGGTTTCGGCTCTGCCCCGGGAAGCCCTGCGGGGGCTAACCCTAGTTCAGGGGCAGGTGGCTCTTTTGGTGCGCCGGGCTCGTCTGATGGTTTTGGTGAGTCCTCGCCTGCACCGGATTATCGCCGTCAGGTGGCAGCACCGACGAGTCCGACGAAGGGGCCGTGGCCGCTGCTCATTGCTGCTGGCGTTTCCGCAGTTATCGCACTGATCCTCTTGGTCATTGCGCCGCTTATTGCTTCGCCGACGCAGACTCTGTTCTTTGTCCTAGCTATCGGTGGATGGCTGCTGGCCGGAATCGTGTCCTTTATCCTCTTGGGCCTGTACACGCTGAAGAACACGCAGCGCCAAGCCGAGACGTTTTATGTTGAGGACACCACGCAAACTTTGCTTTACCGCATCATCATGGGCGGAAGTTTTGTCCTTGTCATTGTCGCTGCGGTGGAAATCGCCTTCTACGTAGGAAAGGCGGTTGGCGCCTAATGAAGAAGTTCACACGAGTACTTGCTTTATCCGCTGCGATGGCCATCACTGGGTTCGGTGGCAGCCTGGGAGCGGTGGCGCAGGATGCTCCGCTGCCTCCGGAAGCTCCAGAAGCTCAGCCGGAAGAGCGCCCTGAGGGAATCGGCTCCGAATCTGCGCTCTCAGAAGTCTCACAAAAGAACCTCTCCGATTTTGGCTCCTGTATTGCTAGCGAGAAGTCTGCGGACCTGCTCTTTGTTCTTGACCAATCAGCGTCCTTGGTGGGCTATGAGGGCTCGCAGCCGACGGATGCCGATGCCTTCCGCGTTGATGCCACGGCGGACATCGTGAAGCAGTTGGCCCACCTCGGGGAAGACAACGGCGCAGACATTAACGTGAAACTCGCTGGCTTCGGATCCGACTATTACAGCGATCCTGCCGAGTATGGCGGGTGGACCAATGTCTCCGGTAACGCTGATGCCCTGCAGGGCGAACTGGATAAGTTCCGCAAGGAGGATCGCGTTGCGGATCTAGAGACCAACTATGGCGCGGCCTACAAAGGCGCGTTGAAGGAACTCGCTTCTCATCAAGGTAGTAGCTGCCGCGGCATCGTGTTCTTTACCGATGGTAAGTACTACACCGACGCCGAGGCCAACGATCTTCAGGGCGCGCAGGACAAGCTGTGTGAGGTCAATTCCTCTGTCACCGCGTTCCGTAACTCCAATATCCGCCTCTTTAACGTGGGCCTCGTGCCAGCTGCGGAAGCCCAGGATCAAGTCCGCCAGCTCACCCGCATGGCGGAGGGTGAAGACTGTGGCCAGGGTGCCCCGAACGGTGCATTCTTTGACGCGGGTGAGGACCCAGCAGCGCTGTTCGCGGCCTTCCGTAACCTCATCCCTACCTCGGGTGGCGTAACCAAGGAAGGTAACTTCAAGGACCAGTTTGATTTCGTCCTTGATAACTCCGTGTCCCCTGTGCGTTTGTCCGCGGTGCCGAAGAATTCGGTGGGTGAAGGCGACCTCATTCCGACCCTGACTGGTCCCGATGGCGAAACGGTGGAGCTTAAACCCGATACCACGAGCGTCGCTGGCGCGAAGGTCTCCGTGACGGAGAACAACAAGCTGCCGGGCATGGTTGATATCGCTATGGAAAAGGATGGCGATTCCTGGGCCGGAGCATGGACTTTTGGTTACAAGGCGGCTGAGGGTACGGACGGCGAATACCTCGCTTCCGTCGTTATGGTGCCGGGCCTTAACCTGGACCTCAAGACCGAAGACGGGGCCAAGGTAGAAGGCGGCATTAACTCGGACCAGATCCTGAAGGGACAGTTGGTCGATGGCAAGGGCGAGCCACGTGCGCTGGAGGGTGAGGGAACCCTCTATGCGGAGTTCGTACCAGAGGACGGCGCCCCGGTCGCCCTTGTAGAGAATGCGCCGATCACCGATGGACAGCAGGTAGATATTCCGCTGGACAAGGTGGAAAACGCGGCATCCGGTCAGTTGCGAACCCGCGTGGAGATCACCACCAAAGAAACGGGTGAGCGCCCGGGCTCGAAGCTGGATCCCATCAACGCGGAAACGCCGCTGACGGTTACCCCGGTCAATATGCCGACGGTGGGCTCGGCGCAGACAATTACCATGACGGAGAAAGAGATTACCGTCGACGTTCCCGTGACCGGCCCCGGCAAGGTGTGGGTGGCAGACCAGACCATGGATTCTGATGGCGGAATGCTTCCCGCGGGAGTTCCTTCCGTTGCAGTGAGTTCTCAGCACAACTCGGAAGATTCCGCACTCGAGCTCTCCAAGGATGAGAAGGCAACCATCCCGGTGACTCTCAGCGTGGAAGAGATGGCGGATGGACCACTGCGCGTGGAGCCGGTCATTAACCTGCAGTCTGCTGAGGACAACCAGCAGATGGAGCTGCCGCTGACGTTGCAGGGCTCCATGACCGCACCACTGAGCAAGTCTGCTTTCGGCCTCTCCTTTGTCTTGGCGGTACTGCTGGCACTGCTGATTCCGCTGGCCCTTCTGTACTTCATGAAGTGGTTTAGCGGCCGCATTCCGGAAAAGCCCCGCATGTTTACGAAGACCATCCCGGTACGCCGTGATGGTGCGAACCTCGTGCGTACCGACACCGGCCGCCCGTTTGCGGTGTCCAAGGATGAGTTCCAGGGTGCCGTTCCGGTGGAAGCCTCTGCACGTTCTGCCCGCTTGGGCAGCAATGATGCCAAGGTAAAGATGGGACTGAGCCCCTTCACTGCCGCCCACGTGGAGGTCCAGCGCGATGGCACTATCTCCGGCAAGGGCAAGAAGTCCGGTTACCGGGCAGTGTTGCCGCTTGCGGTGCAGAACACGTGGTTCTTCATCGGTAACAAGAAGGACCGCGATTCTGGCGAGATTGTCATGACCATCGATACGTTGGCACAGGCCAGCGCATACGACGAGATGTCGAAGGAGATCAGCCGCCAGGCCCTGCAACTCTTTGACCAAGTCGAATTCCCAGCCGAAAAGGCTGAGAAGGCACAGACGCCGCCGCAGGCAGGCCAACCGGGGCAGCCGGTCCAGCAGAACCAGCCCGGCTCCCAGCCGCCGAGCGGTCCGCCGCCGCAACGTGGACCGCAGCAGGGCGCTCCCCACCCGGGTGGGCGCCAGCAGGCGCCGCAACCTGGCGGTTTCGGCCAGTCCCAGCCTTCCGGACCGTCACCTCAGAACCAGCCAGGTCGCGCTGAAGAGCCGGGACGCCCCGGCTTCGGCGGAGCACCACACTTTGGTGGTGGATCTGGTTTCGGCGGCGGCCCGAGCTTTGGCCAACCGGGCCAGCAGCGCCCAGACAATCCTGGTAACCCTGGTAATAACGGCGGCTGGCCCCCAGCCCCGGGATTTGGCTCCCAGGGTTAAGCCGGCAGAGCAGCACACAACAGACATAAACAGCACAGAAGCGAACCTCCCCTTCGAAAGGTAGTTAAAGATGAAGAAGTTCCTCGTCGTCGGTTGCGGTGGCTCCGGCGCCAAGACACTGGCGTTCATGATGGACCAGCTCAAGGCCGAGCTGCGAAGCATCGACCCGGACATGACCGAGTTGCCCAAGGCCTGGCAGTTCGTCAACATCGATGTGCCGCTCGAGGAGGAGGCAGGCCCGCAGAAGCTGCCGAATGTTACCCAGAATGGCGGCCACTACGTGGGCATTGGTGCTCGCCAGAACTACAACACCTTCGATGAGGGCGTGTCCAGCATCCTGGGCCGTGCCGGCAAGCTCGGTGAGATCGCAACGTGGGCCACCCGCAACCCCTCTACCAATGACGTGAAGCTGGCTGATGGCGCCGGCCAGTACCGCGCGATTGGCCGTATGCTGACCCTGCCGAATCTCAAGAAGATCCGCCAGTCGCTCAAGGAAGCGGTGGATGAGATGTTCACGCAGGAGGCAATCCAGGAGCTCAACCGCCTCAACTACAAGCAGACCAAGCTGGACACCGATACCGGTGATTCCCAGCCGGTTGTCCTCGTTGTCTCCTCCATGGCAGGTGGCGCGGGCGCCTCGATGTTCTTGGATGTGTGCCGTGTACTCACCACTATTCCGAACGTGAACCCGCAGGGCACCCTCATCTTCATGTACACCCCGGAAATCTTCGCCGATAACAAGGCGGATGACATGGCCGGCGCGTGGCCGAACTCGCTGGCTATGTTCGGTGAGGTTGTCGCCGCACAGATGGGTAATGCGTATGATCACGACCGCGCTATCTTTGAGGCCTTCGACATGGGAACCCCGCCGGAGGGGCAGACCTTCGGCCGTATTTTCCCCATTGGTTCCAAGATGGGCACCACCAGCGCTCGCTTCGGCGATGGTTCCGCCATGTCCATCTACCGCGGCTTGGGCCGCGCGTTGGCGGGGCTGATGGCTTCCACCAAGGCCAGCGATAACCTCGTGTCCTACGCGCTGACTAACACCCCGGCCGGTGATGGCGGCCGCCGTTTCTTCGGTTGGGATCGCCCGGACGGCACGCCGTGGGGGCGCCTGCCCTGGGGTTCGCTGGGTTATGCCCAGGTTTCGATGGGCCGTGACCGCTTTGCCGAATACTCTTCCCAGCGCCTTGCCCGCAGCGCCTTCGAGCGCCTCTTCAACGGCCACCTCGATCCGCAGAACCCCGAGGCCGGCGAGATGCAGATTGCGAAGAAGTTGGAGGAGCGCCTGCCTAGCGCCTTTAGCTCTATGACGCTTGATCCTTCCTGGGCACAGGGCGGACAGATCGATAGCGGTAGCGTCTGGAACTGGCTCAACAGTGTGTTCGGTGGCCAAGCCCAGCAAGCCGCGGACAGCGCCGCGAAGCACCTGCAGAACTTCATTCCGGTGGGCCAGGGCCGCAACGTCAACGAATGGCGCGAAGAGTTTGAGGGCAACATGGCCGATCCCCGCAATGAGCAGGCCATCGCATCGGTTCTGAACAATGCTGCGTATGACATTGTTTACCGCTACGCCAACTTCTTCAGCGATGGTGTCCTCGCCACCGTGGAGTCGGAGCTGGCTGCGGTGGGCGTGCCCTATGTGCGCGAGATGCTCTCCAAGATCACGGATGTGCTCACCAACTCTGACCGTCTCCTGCCGTGCCTGTCTGAGTACTCTGGCTACTACCAGAACACCCGCGTGTTGGCGAAGCCGGAAGGCGCGGATCCAATCCTCAGCCCGCTGACTGGCAAGGGCCAGATGACGGACCCGACTCCTACGGTTAATGCTCTGATGGGTCTGTACTTCAACCAGTTCTACAGCTACGCCCTTATGGCCATTGCGCACCTGCTCAAGGATGTCCTGCAGGACTATGCCGATGAGAACCTCTTCCACCTTAAGCGCGAGCTGGGGGATGCCCACGCGGTGTTGGAGAAGGCCGTGTCAAAGCGCCCGGAGACCAACAAGTTGGCCGACGTCCGCACAGACGAGGTCAACTCGTGGCCAACAGAGCTCGATGAGGTCGTGGAAACCCGCTTCAAGGGTGCCGAGAACGAGATCATGCTGACTGATGTCAACACCTTCATTTCGGACTACCGGGACCAGATGTTGCGTACCATCCAGGGCCAGCAGTCCACCTCGGATGTCACCAATTACGAGCAGGCTTATCCCTTTGCGGTGCGTGCGGTCATCCGCGGTGAATGGGAGTCGCTCGATGCGGCCCAGGCGCCGAATGACACCCTGGCCCCGCAGAAGCGTACCAACGATGCCTACTCCAACCGTGCTGGTTGGGTGTCCAAGTACCTCTCGCGCCATCCGCAAAGTGGTGAGTCCCGCGAATCGCAGCGCGCGCACTACCACGCTAAGATCCGCCCGACTGATCTGCTGGAGCGCTCGCGCCAGTGGATTAACCGCCGTGATTATGAGTTCCAGAAGTTCAACTCGGTGGATCTGCGCCGCTACCTCACTCTTACCCCGGACATCAACGAGGTCGAGCACGCTGAGCGCCAGCGCCGCTTCATCGAGGCTTTCCAGCTGGCCCTGAGCTATGCCCGCCCGTTGGCTGCTGTTAACGACGACATGGTTCAGCGCATCCACGGCAAGTCCGTGCAGTACACCTACTCCTTCTCCGATATCCCATTTGCGGAGCTTGGCTCCGCAGAAACTGGCATTGCCTCCCAGCTGGAGTCGGTGCTCAGCCGCCCGGAGATTGACGGGCCTTCCACGGTGGCTCTGCGCAACTCGCTAAACATGTCGGATCACGTTCAGCACATCGAGATCTTCGGTTCCTACCCCAACTACTCGCCGATCGTCTTCTCTTCGATGTTCAACTACATCGCCAAGGACATCGAGAAGCAGGACAATTTCGATGGTTCCTGGTGGTCGGAGCGCCGCACCCGTCCGCTGCCGGCAGCCCTGCCGCTGACGAAGACGGAGCGTCAGGCCATGGTGGCGGGCTGGATCATCGGACGCATTACCGGCCGCGTTTACATTTCCAACGCCGATGCAGCCAATGCGGCAGCCCACATCTTCGATGACACGGATGGTGGCGTGAATGGCTGGGTTGATTTCCCGGATCCGCTGCTTATCTCGCCGCGCCGCATGATCAAGAAATCCGACTGGATGCCTTCGGTTCTGGAGTCCATCTTCATCGCCTACGCGAAGGTGCAGGAAACCGGGCGCTACGGATTCGCTTCCTCGCTCTACCCATACCAGCTGTTGCGCGGGCTTTTCGACGACGGCCTGGACTTCGCCCATTCCGGTGCATCCACGCACCCGGTGGTTCACCGCCTCGCGCAGTTCTTGGCATCCGGTGAAGCTCCGAACCGCGGAGTCATGGGTACCTCCATCCAGGACCGCTACGAATCCTTCGTGGAGGAGCTGGATAAGTTCACCCGCGGCGCAGATCACTTTGTGCCGGGCCACACCAATTCCTTGCCGGGACAGGGACGGAAGGAAAAGCCCTTTGCGGAGGTACGCTCCCGCGAGGTCGCATCGCATACGCCGTACTACCGTGACTTGGCGCTGGACGTCATCGAGGTAGTTCCGGTTATCCGCAACTACCTGAACCAGGCCAAGACTGTGGCGGAGAATCCCGTCGCCCAGCCTGCCCCGCAGGTGCGTAGCTCCGATTCCGGCTTTGGCCAGGACGTCGCACCGGAATTCAACCTCAACGACCTGGATGACACCTTCTAATGACGAACGTAATCTTTTTCGGACACGGCGCCACGGCGGATGATATCCGTTCGCGTCTTAGTGATTTGCGTGCGGTTGGCCTTCTGCAGGACTTCCTTTGGATTGACTATGCCCACCCCATCAACGGGGCCGTTGTGCGCTCCTTTACGGAGGAGGGCACGGCGCGCTTGTCGACGCTCGACGATGCCCTCCGCAGCTTCAGCGGGGACGTCCTCCTCGCCACCATTGACCCGATGGATGCGGCACAGCCGCAGGACGTCGCCAAGCTCACGGAGTGGGTCGGGGCCGTCGATCAGCGCCTGATTCAAGCCTCCAACCTGCGCGTGCGTCTGTTGTTGTCAGCTCTTCCGCGCGAGAGCGTGGACATCGCTCCGCTGCAGGGCTGGAGTAACCTCGTGCTCTCCCCAGAGGAGGGTGGAACCCCGGCCTCCTCGCGTATTCGCCCCATCAAGCGCACTGCCAACGGTTTCGAGCTTGCACAGTTTGCAGCCCCAGCCGTAGCCAGCATCTTCGGTTTGTGGCGCGGCATGCCCGAGCCGGCAGTGCTGGACCCGGATACGCATCGCGTCATCGAGACCGGTGACCGGCAGCGCTTCCGTTTGGTGCGTGCCTTCCACCGCACCATCGATGCCGGTGATATTGAGGACAAGGTCAGGAAGGCCGTCTTCGATCCCGGCCAGCGCCTACCGCAGCCGCAGGTCAATAACATTTCTCGCGCCGTGCACTACGCCAATCCGGAGCAGCTGACGGATCAGTGCGCCCAGATGTTCATCAACCAGGAGATTTCCCCGTTGGTGAGCGCTCCGACCGCTTATGAGGAGCTGCAGTCCCACAAAGTCAGCGGCTGGGCGGCGTTGAAGGATAACCTGCGTTTGTACTGGTCCACCGTGGTGGGCAAGCCGCAGGATTGGGTCGAGGGCCAGCGCGGTGCAATGAACAAGAACGCGGCTACCTTCCTGCAGAAGATGCTCTACGGTGCGGACTCCAGCGTGGAGGTCGTCTTGGCCGGGCACTCCGGTAAGGGCAGCGGTGCGACGAGCGTCGACGAGCTGCGCCAAGCCAGTGAGCACACCATGCGAGTTGCCCGCGAGCAGCAGTTCTCCTTGGGCCAGGAGCCGCAACTCTCGCGCACGTGGGAGGCCTATCACGATTATGCGCTGGGGCTTGTCGATGGATCCTGGCGCGACAGCATCGACACCAAGGGGCTGCGCAATAACCAGGGCAACATGTACATCGTGCAATACGGTGGCCAGTCCGTGCAGGATGTCAGCGCTTCTTTCGAGGGCTTCCATCCGCTCATGACCAGCACTCTGGGCTATACGCACGAGTCCCAAGCAACCGTCGCGCCTTTCGATCCGGTGGGTGCCGAGCGCTTCGCCGCCGATATTGAGTACACCAGCCAGCAGACCCGCAATGAAGCTGTCAGCCGCAAGAAGCACGAGTTTGCTTCGTGGCGAGCAAAGAACAGCACCACCTTCGCGTGGAAGGTGGGCCAGGGCCTGTGGGAGAAGCTGGGGCACGCCCAGCAGAAGTACCGCGACGCACACGCCAAGGCACGTGAACTGCAAGAGTTGGCCAACAGCTTCCAAGCGCGTGACTTCAACGCGGAGAACAAAGCGCTGACCCGAAAGCTGCGCACGATGTGGATTGTGTTCTTCGTAGTGCTTGCTCTGATGACCTACATGGTGGCCGGCCGCTACAACCCGGACTTGCCGTTGGGTGAGTACCTGCAGTGGTTCGACTGGCCGTGGTACGTCGTGGGCATCATCCTGGCTGTTCTTCTTTTCCTTGTGTGTTCTTGGGCGGTCTTTACCAAGGCTCAGCGTGAGATCTTTGACTACGTGCAGCGCCGCAAGCTGTTGAACCGCAACCAAGAGATCGCCGCGCAGAATCTGGCGACGGCCTCGGCCGAAATCTCGCGTATCTCTAATGCCTATAACCAGTTCCTGAGCTGGTCGGCATTGCTGGGCCGCGCTATCTACGCGCCCTTTGGGCGCAAGGAGACGTCGAGCGATCACCTGCGGACGCCGCAGTCGGGCCTTCCGGAGAACGCTCGCATTGCTCAGGCCGTGCTCAACCGCGATGATGCCGTGCGCATGACGGATGAAATCCGCTCCCACATTTTCCAGACGGAGTGGGCACACCGCTCGCTCAAGTCCCTCCTCGATGACATGAATGACACCTTTGAGCGCAACCGCACTGGCCACTCGGCCGTGGCGCTCAATGAGATGTGGGGCATGGCTGGCCTCGGCTCCAGCACTGCGTTAGATAACCTATCGCGCAGCCTTGACCACCCTTATATGCAGGACCGCGACCTCAAGCAACAGGAATGGCAGAAGGTCATTACGGATCCACGCATGGCCCGCAGCTTGCAGCAATACCTCAGTCGCGTGACCTTCCGCGAGGAAGGCGGCAGCCGCGTTCAGAGCACCGCCGAGTTCCTCGACGGCATGAACCAGGAAAAGGGTGCTCTTCAGGCCTTTAGCCCCAATGCGCTGACCAATGCGGGCGGCGCTGAAGGATATACCGAAATCGACGGCTCGCGCACCCGCATCGTGGAGGTGGACAGCCAGACCGCACTGACCAGTCAGCTCTCACGTTCTGTGACCGTGGTGCAGTACGGAAGGATCACTGATTTCAAGTACCTGATCCCGGATGCGGCGTCTGGTGCTCCGTCCTTTAAGGATTCCTCGGACTTCTCCTTGGATGATCTGGATGACATGGACCACATGGGCTTCAAGTCGCCGGGGCAGAGCAATAGCGAAAGCCCGACTGCGCAGCCGTCGTTTGGCCGGCCGGAAGCGCCGGACCTCTCA
The DNA here is from genome assembly GCF_001811845.1 of Corynebacterium sp. HMSC062E11. NCBI lineage: Bacteria > Bacillati > Actinomycetota > Actinomycetes > Mycobacteriales > Corynebacteriaceae > Corynebacterium > Corynebacterium sp. HMSC062E11. The sequence continues at coordinate 12,039 of NZ_KV806832.1, read as the reverse complement.
GACCTCGACGAAACTTTCTGACGAGACCTTCTTAAGGAACGTTGATGACACACAATCAGAAACCTTCGATTGCGGATGTGCCGCTGAGTGAGCTTAAGTCCCTGCACCAGCTCAAGCGCGTAAACGCCGATGATGTGCGTGCAGCTGTATCAGCGCCGTTTAGGCAGTTCGCCGAGCAGATTGCCGCCGCGTATAACGGCGAAGCGGTCGAGCACCCGGAGCTGAGCGCGCAGGCGCGCAATGCTGCGGTGGACCAGGAACGTGCTGCGCAGGAGCGCGCGGCACAAGAGAGGGCAGCGCAAGAACGTGCCGCGCAAGAACGCGCGGCACAGGAGCGCGCAGAACGCGAGCGCGCCGCACAGGCTGAAGCGCAGGCCCGCCAACGCGAGCAAGCACAGCGTGCCGCTGCAGCCGCCGGTGTAGCGCAGACAGGTTCCGCGGCTCAACCCCAACCGGCGCAAGCAGCGGCACAGCCGCACGATTTCTTCGCCGAGTGGGAGGCACTGCAGGCAGAGGAAGAGCAAAAGACTCAGGTTAACGAAGAGGACTACATCACCATCCCTGGTTTCGGGATTAAGGCGGAGTACCAGTTTCGCCAGGACCCGAACTGGGAAGCCCCCGGCATCGAGTTTGAAGTCGAGGTGCCGCAAGAGGCGGCGCTGGAGCAGGAATCTCAAGAAGAGCCTGGCTACGGCATAGAGCCAGAACCGGAGCCGGAGGATTCCGATCAGCGCCATCCGGTGCGCCTGTGGTGGCCGGAGCTCGAGCACGCGCCGGATGAGGTGGTGTTCTACCGAGTCGTCGCCGATGACGCAGAGATGGTGGCGTCCCCGGATGCCGGTGACACCCTCGTCTACACGAAGGGAACCGCCTACCGTGAACACGAGCCGGGCGAGACAGGCTTGCGCCACTACGCGGTATGGGCTTATAAGGGCCGCGACCTTCGTGAGCTTGTCAACAGCCAGCCGGTATTCATGGGAGACACGGGCGTGGTCTTCCCGCCGGTGAACGTTCAGGTGTCCACCATCAAGGGCGCCATTCAGGTGTCTTGGGACCTGCTGCCGGGGCACTCGAGCGCCATGGTTTATGCCTGCCGCGATAGCGAGAAGGAAAAGCTGTCCCCGCGCTTCGAACAAGACGTGGACAGCAGCGGGCGCAAGGCGACTATTCCGGTGCAAGAGACCGGACAGACCGTCGTCATCTCCTTGCTGGGCCAGGCGGAGTTCCACGGCGCTACTGAGCAAAGCCAAGACGAAGTCGCAGTCCAGCGCTCCGTGAAGCTCGCCAGCGAGCTGGAGAAGCTGGAGCTCTCCCGTTGCGAGCGCCGCAGCGAATACGGACAGGACACCATCGAGGTGGATTGGTACTCGCCCAAGACCGGCGAGGTAAAGATTTATCTCACGCCCACCGCCCCGCAGGCGGACCTGCGCACGTCCGCAGTGCCGAAGACCTACGTCGAAAGCGCACTGTCGAGTGCTATCAGTGAGACCCGTGGTGTGTCCGAACCGGGCTCCTTCCAAACCACCACGGTGCCGTGGCCGCCAGATTGGTACGAGGTTTACATCACCCCAGTGAACTTCAACGATGCTGATGCCTGGGTAGGTGAATCCAAGGTGCTGCAGCGCGTGCAGTCCATTGAGGATGACCAGTTCCGGCTCATTGAGCGCGTGGACAGCCAGCTCATTACCTTCGATTGGCCGAAGGGTGCAACGGCGGTGGAGTACTCCACCAACCGCGAGCACGATCAGATCCGCGAAGAGGACTACGACCTCCAGGGAGGCATCCGCCTGCACCTCGATCAGCACGGTGATACCGTGCGGCTGAAGCCTTATGCGGTCTTCGCAGGCAAGCGCACCGAGGGCAATGAGCGCGTGATCCAGTACGAAGGTCTGCGCCCAGTGACCTATGACTTTGAGGTCGATTCCTCCCAAGGCCAAGCCAGGGTGTTCCTCTGGAGCTTGGGCAACGGCGATAAGCGCCAGTTCTCCTGCCAGGTGGTCTACCGAGCTGACCGCCTGCCGCTTTTCCCCGAAGACGGCGAGGCGCTCGGCATTGTGGAGACCAATCTGCAGAGCACCACGCACGTGGCTCATGGCTTGGGCCCGATGCGCGGGCAGCACCCAGATTTCACGGTGGCATTAGGCGAGCGCATTCAGCGCGGCGGCTTCATCCGCCTGTTCGCCGTCGAGGGCTTTGATAGCCAGGTTGATACCTCGTTCGACAGCTTCGGTGGTGATGATGCCTTCAGTGGTTTCTCGGAAAGCTACAGCGATGCTTCCTCGACGCTGAGCGCATCAGATAAAGCTGTGGTGGTAGAAGGCGATGTGTCCTACCGACTGGGGCTGTACCCACCCATGCAGAATCAGGCTCCGAACTATGAGGCGCAGTATGAGCAGCAGAACTACGACCAGCAGAACTACGGGCAGGATTATTCGCAGGATCAGTACTTTCAAGGAGGCCAGTAGTTATGGGCGGCGCCTTTAGCTATGCATCATTTTCCCGTGCCAATGGCCGCGCCGGTGGCTGGGGTGTAGGCCAGAAGGCCGGTGATATCACCCAAGAAGAGTTGGCTGAGCTCGTGTCCTTCGTGCCGACCTCTCTCAACAACGGCACGACGATCCCGGATTTCCCCTCTGCCCAGCAGCGCGCGGAACTGGTTCGCCGTACAGCGGTCTTTGCGCTCACCCCTGAGGCGGAAAAGTGGGTCACCATGGTATCCGTCCCCGCGGGCCTGGATGCGACCGGCCGCGGCGGCAACGTCTTTACCTACACCTCGATTTCGCGCACGGGAACCCCGCCGGCACCGGCGACGGTCCTGTTTTCTCCTGACATCCCAGCACCTTTTTCCATCTACGAGGTGGATAAGGTGCAGATTCCGGAAAAGATCTCAGCGCGCGGACCGTTGCACTCGGACGTGTTGTTGGAAGAGTTTTTGGATGGCGAATTCCGCTACCCAGAGAAGCTTCCCGCACCGTTCAAGGCGGTAGCCCCGAACCCGAATCCGAGCTTCAACCGTGCGCTGGTTTCTGCCATGGCCACAGTGTTGAATTCCCGCAACGGCCTGGTCATCCTCGTGGCCCCTGATAACCAGGCAGCGCTGTGGATTGCTGCCACCGCCCGCGAGGTGGGGGAGGATGGTTTCGGCTTCTCCACTTTTGAAAAAGCCGCCGCCATCAATGAGTTCCCGCTGAGCACCTCCACCATGCTCGTGGTGCCGCCGAGCGAGAAGCAGCGTCTCGCGGAGACGGCGATCCCCGGCAATCCGGTCGTGTTCGCCCTCGATGAGGCCCTGCCAGACGTCAGCTCCTATGCAGAAAATGCCGCGGAAGAAGCTGAGTCTGCGGCTCCGGAGCCACAGCAAGAGCAGGCCGAGCAGCGCACTGTTTCGACACCCATAGCAGAGGAGAACGCTGCAACGGGTAGCGAACCTGCACAGCGAGACGCGCAGAGCTTTGACGATTCTTGGGGTCAGGACCCAGCTGATTTCGGAGCACCTATCGCAGACTCCTCACCTTTTGCGCTCCCGGGTCATGGACCCGCGGGTACTCCGCCAAATCCCCTCGATGCGCCTGAGCCGAACACGGCGCAGGAGAACCCTTTTGCCACGAAGGCGGAGGCCGCGCCGTCAGCTGGTGCAGACACCGCGCCGGCAACGGCGTCGGGCGGCAACGCCAACGTTCCTGGGCTCAGCGCCGAGGAGTGGCATAGGCTCAAGGAATTCGATCCGCGCTGGTGGATCGAGCACCTTGATACCCACCGTGGTCGCTCCATCCAGCTGGCCTACCTCGATAAAAACTCGTTGGGTGAGGGGTTGGACAAGCTGTTGATGTCCGCGATTGTTGCCTCCTGGGTTTTCTACTTCCCGCGGGATTTCAACCTCCTAGCAGAGGATGCCCTGCAGCCCTGGGAGGACCGCGAGCTCGAGCACATCGGATACCTCACCGCTACGCACTTCGCCGGAATCATCGCACTGGATCATTGCGAGCGCTATGCCACGGGGCGCGTCGCCATGTTGCTAGATGGCACGACACAGTTGCTGGCGGAGCGCTCAGCTCCCATGCAGCAACGACCGGGCCCATCGCATTTTGAACCGAACACAGCATGGCAACACCGGGGAGCAGCTCTCGGTGAGCACGGTCGAAACATGGGATTCCACGGAAGGTAAGAGAAGGGAAGAAGCGTCATGGCTAAATACACACTGCGGGACGGAGAGTCCCGCCGCATCGGCTCAGACGGCATCCTGCGCGTTGAAGCCTTCGAGATGGGAACTGGCGGCGCCTCGATGGAGCTGGCGATTATGGGAGAAGGCGTTGATGCCGTGCGCGTCCACGACCTCTCCATCATGGTGCACTCCCTGCCTGAGCGCGCCACCATCGTCGTACGCCCCAAGCGGAATGGGACCTTCGGCCTGCGCAGCGAGGTGCGCCTGACGGTAAGCAACGCCGGTGATTCGGTGACGTTCCCGCGCGTGCTTATCGACGCCGCCGAGGACTCCGCCGAACGCCTCGCCGAGGTCACCCCGGAATCTGGGAGCTACCTCTTGGAAGCATTCGGCACGACCGAGGGCGCCGGAATCACAGATTCCGCCCGCGAGGTGCGTTCCAAAATGCGCCGCGCGGAGCTGGATGTCGCTGGCCTCGATGATGTCACCGTGGTCATCGATGGCTCTGCCTCCATGCAGGTCAACGTCACTCCGAAGATCATTGAAGCGGCCGCTAAGTACATCGATGCGCTCTCAGATGCTTTCCGGCACTTCCGCGCCACTGACGGGCAGGACAGCATCGAGACCCATAAGGTGGATGAGCTCACCCGTTTCATCGCGGGTGTGATTGATAGTGGAGCGGAGCGCGTAGGCCAGCGGCCGTGGCGCTTGCCGACTCTCACCTCCACGTCCTCGCTGGTCATCTACATCACCGATTCTCCCGTGGCCTCCATGCTGGAGACCCAGGTGCCCACCGTTGTACTCATCACCAGCGCCATCGGCCGCCAGGAGCTCGAGCTCGCGCGCATCAACGGGACTCCGGCTCATGTGGCCTATGCGGTGATCGACGGGGACGTCGTCAAGCAGCTCGAATCCGGAGCCAACACTGAGCTTTCGGAATTGACTGACCGCGTCACCGCCATGCTGAAGGAGAGGAACTAATGACCCAGGCACGTTGCCCGTGGACCTTTAAACCGCTCGAGGATGGTGTGACGGTGAGCCCGTACACCAACCGGGAGTTGCCGCAGGGATGGACCGACGCCGTGACGCATTGCGTTGCCATGGCGGGCGCGCGTAACTCCGGTAAGTCGCTGTATACCGCGGTGATGATTAAGCAGCTCAAGCAGCTGGCGCACAAACACAACCGCTCCGTGCAAGCGGCGGATGAATCCACCCGGGAGCGCTACGCGGAGGTATATGAAAAGCCGCTCTTTGAGGAGATGCGGGCCATGGACCCCACGCCGAGCGCGGTGGCTACCGACGCCTACCAGCGCGATCCGCTGATTTTTGAGCTCGGCAAGTGGCCCGATGAACAGGGCTTTGAGCGCATGAATTACTTGGTCTTCCGTGACGTGGCGGGCGAGGATTTGGAGAACCCGCCGGAGAACGAAGCCGACCGCGAGAATCTTGCGTTCTTCTCCCACGCGGATTTGGTGATTTTCCTCTTTGACCCGCTGCGCGTGCAGCAGATTCAGGACTTTATCCACGGGCTGATCCCCAATATTGGTGAGCTCGGTGCGGATTCCTTGCGGGTCCTGGATAACCTGCTGGCGTTGCTCGACACGGATACTCCGCCGCCGCTGGCCGTGACAATCTCGAAGTTCGACACGGTGCAGAGGCTGGAACAAGTTGATGACGTGCGCTGGAAGAAGCTCATGGCCAACCGCGGCTCCGCCTTCCGCCGGGATACCGGGTGGAATTTCCGCGATTCGGACCGCTGGATGGTTCACCTCGAAGCCGAATCGTTGTTGCGCTTCTTGGGTGCCAACGACCTCATCAACAAGATCTATTCGGCAGCGCCGAGTGGCGGTAGTTTCTTCGTGACCTCCGCGTTGGGTGAGGCCCCGACGGGCCGCCAGCTAGCCCGCAGCGGCATTGCGCCCTATCGCGTGCTGGATCCCATTCGCTGGTTGCTGAGTCAACGCGGCGTCTTTGCTGAGGATGTGTCATGACCTTCGGCAACCCGCAGTCTCCAGGAACCCCACAGCCGGGCTCGCCTGCCACACCCGCGCCGGACTATCGCTATGGGCAGGTCAGCGACACCGTCCGCCAGGCCCGCCGCGCGGCCGATATGAAGGCGCAATGGGCACCGTGGCCGTTGAAGATCGTAGCGGTGCTGGAGGTCTTCATCACGAGCTACACCGTCTACAACATCTGCCGGCTCATCGCCTTTGAGAACAGCCCGGCGGCGGTAACCCGCACGGACCAGCTTTCCACCGAGCTGGGCGTGTTACTTGCCGTACTGGTTCTCTTGGTGTGTGCCCTCACCACCTATGTGCTGCATGCACAGCAGTCCGCGCGAGTTGCGTTGACCGTTATCAGCGCCATCGTGGTGCTGCTCATTCCGGCGAGTTCGGTCATGCCCGCGTCCATCGCATCGGCGGTGGTCATTGTGCTGCTGTGGTTGCCGGCGAACCGGCAGTGGTTCGGTGGCCAGGCGCGATGAGGCTAGGCCTCGTGCATCGCGGGGCCTAGGCCTTCTTGCGTAGCTCCTCGAGCGCGCGGACATTGTGGGCCTTTTCAAACAGGTTGTACGCCAAGAAGTACATGCTGCGAGCGAGGTCGGCCTTGCCGGTGGAGGCGTGGCGATCACCTAGGAGCTCGGCGACTTCCGCGAGGGCGTTGTGCTCCGAAGGTGTCGTGGCCTCGGTGTCAGGGTGCCGGTCTAAGAAATTGAGCAAGACCTGCTTGGATTTGTACATGTCCTGCGCCTGTAAAAGCAGGCTTTCAGAATAAAGGACGGTCCATTTGGCCGATACGGGCAGGCTCTGGAGCTTGAGTGAATCCACGTAGCGGGAGGCCAGGATGTCATAGGCTTCCTCAGGGGCGCGGTGTTGTACGTCGAGGGTCACGGTCTTGAGAATCGAACGGAGCTCGCCGTCGAGGTCTCCGTAGCGCTGAAACTCGCGGGCAGCAGCGGTGAAGCAGGCCACGCGCTGCTCCACATCCGCAGCGGAGTGCTGTGCAGCATCGCTGTAAAAGCGGGCCAGCATCGGTGCCGGGAGCTGCTGGTATTCCTCATCCGCGCGTGCGTTGGACAGGATGGTGAAGGATTGCGCAGCAACGCGCTCGCAGTCGGCGGCAGAGTCTGATGCCCACAGCGCGCCTACGGCGGATTCGAGGATGGTACGGAGGATATCCCCCATCGTGGCCCCTGCGCCGTCGAATTCTCCTGCGGTCACGGCGTCGTTGATAGCCACGAATTCAGCAGCGTGTGTTTTCGCTTCGCCGCTCTTGGCGGCTTCTAGGCGCTCTTGGAGCTCGGCCAGCGAGACGCTGTTGCCGAAGTTCGAGGATGGGCTATTGGCGTCGGCTGAAGCATCCACGCTGGCGGGGGCGGACTCGGAGAAGTCCTTGTGGCTTGCTGCGATGCGGGCGGCGGCAATCTCATTCAACGCCGTGTCATCTCCAGCCGCGGCTGCCTTGGCGGCGAACTTCTCTGCTTCCTCGGTGTCGTTGTGATCCAGCCATGCGCGGGCGACGCGGGTATAGCCTGCGGCCACCAGCGATGGCTGTCCGGTCAGCGCGCCGAGTGCGGCAATGGTGAAGGAATCGTCGACGTTCTTGATGGTGCCGGCGGCCACGCGGAGGGTCTCCCGGGCCTCCAAATAGAGGGCGGCGGGAACGGCATCTTCCAGGCTGCCTAGGAAAGTATCATCTGCGAGTACTCGGCTAATCTGCTCATCAATGTGGGCGGACTCATCGGTGGGAAGAGAAAGCCCGGGAGCCTGGGCGCGCGCATAGGCGAGCATTTTTTCGGCGTCGGCAGAATCAAGCAGGGGATACGTCGCATCAGAAGCCATGGGGGAGAGTCTAGTAGAGGACTCCGGTGCGCGCGGGGCTCCTCGTAGACTGGTGGCCATGGATTCTCTTAGCCCCGCCGGACGCTACGCCCCGAGCCCGTCCGGCGATCTTCACCTGGGTAACCTGCGCACGGCGTTGCTCGCCTGGCTCTACGCCCGGAGCAGCGGGCGCCGCTTCCTTGTGCGCGTGGAGGACATCGATACGCAGCGCTCCTCGCGGGAGGCAGCGCAGCGCCAGTTGGAGGACCTCGCCGCGCTCGGCCTGGACTGGGACGGGGAAGTCATCTACCAGCAGGATCGCTACGCGGCTTATGAGGAGGCCCTGGCGCAGCTTCCTACCTACGAGTGCTATTGCTCGCGCAAAGATATCCAGGAAGCCTCCCGCGCGCCGCATGCCATCCCTGGGCAGTATCCGGGGACGTGCCGTGCGCTTAGCGACGATCAGCGGGCCGCCAAACGCGCCGAACTCGCCGCCCAGAACCGCGTGCCAGCCATACGCCTGCGTGCCGACGCTTCCTCCTTCACCATCCACGACGACCTCGCCGGCGAATACACCGGGGAAGTGGATGACTTCATCCTGCGCCGCGGCGGCCAGCCCCCGGCGGATCCGAACCAGGGCATGGACTGGGCCTATAACCTGGCGGTTGTTGTCGACGATGCCTTCCAAGGCGTCGATCAGATCGTGCGCGGCGATGATCTCCTGTCTTCTGCCCCGCGTCAGGCATACTTGGCGCACAAGCTGGGCTATCCGGAGCCGGAGTTCGTTCACGTGCCGCTCGTGCTCAACGCTGAGGGTGTGCGTTTGTCCAAGCGCGATGGGGCGGTGACCCTGCGTCAGCTGCTCGAGGGGCACGGTAGGGATGCGGGGGACGTCGTCAAGCTCTTGGCCCAATCCTTAGGGTATGAGGCCTCTTCCGTACAGGAGCTGTGCCAACAGTTTCAGGCGGAGAAGCTATCGCGGGAGGCCTTCGTCTGGGATGGCGCTGTGTAGCTCCTCTCCCTCGCCGGCCGCACAACGGTAGTCTGAGAACAGAAAAACTTAAACGGGGAAAGAAGCGCGTATGGAAGTTTTATTTGTCCTTATTGGCCTGATGCTGTTGACCGTCATTGTCATGGCGGTGGGGGACAAGATCGGGCTTCCCTGGCCAGCGCTTCTGACCATCCTCACGGCGGTGGCGGTTTCGGTATACGCCACTTTTTCGAATGGCACATTCGAGTTCGCCGTACCCGCCGACCTCATTCTTCCGATCTTCTTGCCGCCATTGCTGTGGGCGCTGGCAAGGAGAACATCGTGGGGTGTTATTCGTGAGCAGTGGATGACCATCCTGGCTCTGTCCGTGCTGCTCGTGGTGGCTACGACCCTTGCGGTGGGATTCACCGCTCGCGCATTCATGCCAGGCTTGGGGCTAGCTGCCGCCATCCTTATCGGCGCCGCGATTGCCCCGCCGGATCCGGTGGCCGTCGAGGCCGTGGCAGAACCTGCCGGTATCCCGCGACGCATCATTTCCGTGCTGCAGACCGAAGGCCTGTTCAATGATGCCGCGTCTATTGTGGCCTTCCACCTCGCCTTGGAAGCCGTGACGAGTTCGGGTGAGATGCACGCCGGGGAGGCGGTGACGCGGTTCCTCTACTCCGCGGCTGTAGCCGCCATCCTCGGGCTCGTCGTGGGGCGCGTGTCTTCGTGGTTCGTCGGCGCGGTTCACGAGGTTGTCGCTCGCAATGCCTTGACGTGGGTGATTCCTTTTGCCGTGTACATCGCCGCGGAGGAACTCGGTGCCTCCGGTGTCATCGCGGTGGTGATTGCCGCGGTGGAACTGCACTCCCGCGCACCGATTCAAGCGGAGGACCGCCTCTCCGGCCAGTCATTCTGGGAGACCGTCGAGCTGCTTTTCACGGGCGTGGCTTTCGGCCTCATCGGCCTGACCGTGTTCAGCGCCATCGACGCCGCGGGTGCGGACCTCTGGCACGCGGTCATCATCGGCGTCATCCTGTCCGTTGTTGCCTTCCTCGTGCGCTTGGTGTGGATGTACGCCTTCTATCTCATTAATAGGCGCCGCGGGAAGCCACGCCTGGCGCCGCTGCGCCTGCAAGAAGTGCTGCTTATGACGTGGTCCGGCATGCGCGGTTTGGTGACTCTTGCGCTGGTTCTGTCTGTTCCAAGTGGTTTGAGCTTCTACAACGAGTTGACCGTTATCGCCCTCGTGGTGCTGCTCATGACCATGGTGATTCCCGGCCTGTTGCTGCCGTGGCTTATGCGTCAGCTCGACCTCACTACGTATTCGCAGGCAGCCACGGATAAGATGCGCGCGACCATTACCTCCCGCGCGCGTAAAGCCGGCATTGCTGCGATGCGCGCGAAGTATGAGGAACTGGACCCCGACATTGCGGCGAATATCGCCCAATGGTTTGAGGACCGCCTCGGTGAGGACGAGGATGGTGAGGACGCTACAACGCGTCTGCGCATGGCCATCGAGGCCCGTGAGGTGGCCCTCGCGGCACGGCGAACAGCCCTCGCCGGCGCCCAACAAGAGTTGCTGCGCCTGCGCCGCGATAGGGAATTCAACCCGATGATTGTGGACGAAGTGCTTGCCGACGTCGACCGGATGTCCCTCGGCGCAAAGAAACACAGTTGAGGGGAGCGCTGATCCGTGACTAAGAATGGTGGCGAGAGGAGCGAATCAATGGACGCCTATGAGTACGCCCAGCTGGAAGACGGCCTGGATTACCTCTACGACTTCTTCGACGCTGACTTGGAGGAGCGCGTGCGCGCCGGGCGTGAGCTGTTGCCAGAAGGCATGGAAGACATCTTGGGCGACCACACCCTGGAAGACTACGTCTGGTTGTGGATCAAAGAACCTGGCCCCCGCGGCTTCCGCCAGTTCCTGCGCGATGGCGGCTATGGCGAGGACGAGGTGAAAGAGGCTTTCCTGCTCGCCCGCACCGAGTGGGGCATGAACACCCCGCCGCACGTGGAGTGGCTCAAGGAAGACGGTTTCGCGGCCCCCGAGTTCGATTAGGGGCGGTTGACCATGGGCGTTCGATGAGGTGCCCAGCTCGAGTGCCCCCCAGCCGCAAAGGAACCAAAGTACTGACACCTTATGCGAAACTCCGCATGTAATCACCTGGGGTTTTCCATCCTGGGCCCCGCAAATGGTGCCTTTGCTTTGGTTCCTTTGCTTGAAGGCTCCAAGCCACCGCATGAAGAATCCAATAGCCTCGATTTCTAATACCGCACACGGGCAAAGGGCATTTGGAATAATCGCGACTAATCTTTGGCCCAGCGAGAAAGGTTATGCCAATCATGCGATTCGATCATTTGACCATCTTGACCCGCAATATCGAAGCCTCATGGGAGTTCTACCATCAACTTCCAAACTCCGAAGCAAAGCCATTGTCTGCTGAAGAAGGATATTTTGAAGTGTCGTTTGATGGCAGCGTAATTGGCGTATTCGATTCTTCAGTTTTTGCTTCAGCCACTAACACTAGTCCGGCAACCCCCGGCGGAGCAGTAATCCAATTCTCTGTCGAGGACGTCGACGAGTATTGGGGTCAACTTCCAGATTCCTATCGCGAGGCTTCTGCCTCACCCAAGAAAATGCCATGGGGTTCTTATTCCGCCTACATTTCGGATCCAGACGGAAACATTCTGGAGTTCTATACGTGGTGAAATCAGTTTGCTGCTTCGCAGAAATCGGCTTCTGAGAATTAACGGCTTAAGGGACTTTTCGTGTGGATAAACCGATACGGATTCCCAAGGCAGCCTGGGATAATACGGTGATCTTGATTTTGAATCGGTTCCAACAGCCTGATCGGTGAAATCGACATCGGATAGCCATAGACCTGTGGTGGGAGGACTGCTGCTGGTGCGGTAATGCCAATTCATATGGCTAATAGGAATCGGCTGTCGTGCGATATGTGCGGCCACTTTCTGGTTAAGAACAACAAAACTGCGGCAGGACCCCAAGGCCGGCTATGCCCTCAGTGCAACGTTTTCATCGATTAACGGCTCTTCCGGTTTCGGGGTGCGTAGCGGGG
>NZ_KV806831.1:127486-174751 GCF_001811845.1 Corynebacterium sp. HMSC062E11 | reverse complement strand
TGTGGATTATTCGGATTCGTTGTTGAGAAGAAGAAAAAGGAGGTTGAAGGGTGCGTGGCGGTGGTAGTCATGAATGTCTCCCCCGAGAAACATGAGTTAGAAGAAATGTTCTAACAATGATTCTACCGACCCTCACCGCACATGGCTATAGCTAGTAGTGAATTCACATCAAGTCGTTACTATAAACGGGGGTATCCGCGTCAAAATAGATTGGGTGTGCGATACAAATGTGACAGGTTGTAAAACCGCCTAAACGCCAGTGAACTACGCAATTGATCGAGGTTTATGGCGGCCCTCTCTGCCCTGTCCCAAACCCTGCCGGCGGCGGGGATAGACTGGGCACAGCTAACCGTATGAACACGTATGAAGGGATTGTGAATGACTATCAAGGTGGGTGTCCTTGGCGCTAAGGGCCGCGTGGGGCAGGCAATCGTGGAGGGCGTCAACGCTGCAGAAGATCTGGAGCTTGTCGCTGAAATTGATCGCGAAACCCCGCTGGAGAAGCTAGTTGAAGCAGGCGCCGAGGTTGCCGTCGACTTCACTCAGCCCGCTTCGGTTATGGATAATCTTGAGTTTTGTATCGCCAATGGAATCCATGCTGTTGTCGGCACCACGGGCTTCGACGAGGAGCGGCTAGCCAAGGTAGAGGAGTGGACTAAGAAGGAGGGCGCTGGCAACGTTCTCATCGCTCCGAACTTTGCTGTCTCAGCTGTATTGACCATGGTGTTTGCTGCCCAAGCGGCGAAGTTCTTCGATAGCGCCGAAGTTGTTGAATACCACCACCCGAATAAGCTTGACGCGCCGTCCGGCACGGCGGTTCATACTGCGCAGGGAATTGCGAAGGCTCGTAAGGAAGCTGGCCTGGATGCAATGCCGGACAAGACCGAGCAGTCCCTTGACGGTGCGCGAGGTGCAGACGTTGATGGCGTCCACGTCCATGCAGTTCGCATGCAGGGAATGGTGGCGCATGAAGAGGTAATCTTCGGTACCCAAGGGCAATCCCTGACCATCCGCCAAGATTCCTATGACCGCTCTTCCTTTACTCCCGGTGTTTTGCTTGGTGTGCGCGAGATTTCCTCCCACGCAGGTTTGACCGTGGGGCTTGAGAAGTACCTGGGGCTGTAATGGCAAAGGTCTCTGAGCTTGATGTCCAACTCATCGCGGCAACGGCGTTTTATGCACCACGAGGGGTGGATTGGAAGGCGGACGAGGGGGCGTCGGAAAGCGAGGCTTTAGTCGAGTTTGCTGGGCGTGCGTGTTACGAGTCCTTCGATAAGCCAAATCCTCGTACCGCGTCGAACCAGGCTTATTTGCACCACATCTTGGAGGTAGGCCACGACGCGCTTCTGGAGCATGCCACCGCGACGCTGTATATAAGAGGGTTGTCGCGCTCCGCAACACATGAGTTGGTGCGCCACCGGCATTTCTCCTTCTCCCAGCTTTCACAACGCTTCGTACACTCCGACGAAGCAGAGGTCGTGCTGCCCAAGTTCATTGCAGAAGATGAGCAGCTAAAGCGGTTAACGCTACAGGCGGCCGACGAAGCGCGGTTTGTCTACGAAGAGCTGCTCGACGCCCTCGAGTCCAAACTGGAAGAGGAACCAAACGCATTGCTTCGTAAGAAGCAGGCGCGGCAGGCAGCGCGTGCGGTTTTGCCTAATCTCACAGAGTCCCGCATAGTAGTGACCGGCAACTACCGTGCGTGGCGCCACTTTATCGGTGCTCGGGCAACGGAGCAGGCTGATACTGAGATGCGCCAATTGGCGGTGACATGCTTGAAGCTGTTGAGAGAGCAATCGCCGGTGCTTTTCGACGACTTCCACATCACCACTTTGTCCGACGGGACCGAAATGGCTTCGAGCCCGTACGCTTAAAGGCTTTGCAGGAGACTCGCGCACGACCCCGATGCGGCCAATAGGGGCGAAAGCGGGTAATCTTGACGCCTATGAGCACAGGTATGACAGCACAGACAGGCGTCGACACCTTCGGACGCGTAGGCGTAGCTATGGTCACTCCATTTGACCAGGATGGCGCCTTGGACGTGTCCGCTGGTCGTCGCCTGGCAGCTCATCTGGTTGATAACGGTATTGATTCGCTCATTTTGGCTGGGACCACGGGTGAGTCACCGACGACGTCGTTGGATGAGAAACTGGAGCTGTTTGCAGCTGTAAAGGAAGAGGTAGGCAGTCGCGCTAAATTGTGTGCGGGAGCGGGAACCAATAACACCGCCACCAGCATTTCAGCAGCGCGCGCTTTCGCTGATGCGGGAGCAGACAGCCTCTTGGTTGTAACTCCGTATTACTCCAAGCCTTCCCAAGCCGGTGTGTATGCGCACTTTAGCGCTGTCGCTGACGCCGTGGACCTCCCCATTTGTCTGTATGACATCCCTGGCCGCTCGGGCATTCCGATTGAGACGGAGACCCTTCTTCGCCTCGCGGAAGTGCCGAACATCAAGGCCGTCAAGGACGCCAAGGGCGATCTTGTAGCGGCTGCACCGCTTATCCAGGAAACCGGATTGGCATGGTACTCCGGAGATGACGGGCTGAACTTGCCGTGGCTGGCCCTCGGTGCTTCAGGCGTTATTTCCGTGATTGGTCATATTGCCCCGCGTGCCCTGGCTGATCTCTACGTGGCCTTCGACGAAGGTGATATCGCACGTGCGCGAGAGATCAACGCGAAAACTTTGTCCCCGCTCGTCGAGGCGCAAGGCCGCCTCGGAGGAGCAACTCTTGTTAAAGCTGCCTTGCGCCTGCAGGGCATTGAAGTTGGAGAACCTCGTCTCCCGGTTTCCGCGGCTGACGCGGATGAGATTGAGGTTCTCCGTCACGATTTGGAAAAGGCTGGAGTCCTTTAAGAATGACTGAATCCCGTAACCGTTCCCGCAAGGTGACCCGTAAGGCGGGTCCGCCTTCGGAGACCGAGACCGCCTCGAATGAGGCGGCTTCGCCGGTTTTCCAAGCGCCGAAGGAATCGGCTGCTTCCGGTGCATCCTCTAAGGAGTCTGGAAGCTCTGACGACGGCAACCGTCGTTCCCGTTCTCGTGGTTCCCGTGGCGGCCGTGGTCGCGGCCGCGGCGGCAACAACAACCACAACAACGGCAATAACAACAACGGTGGTCGTAACAACCGCAATCGCAACAACAACCGCGGCCGTCGCAATGTACCTAAGTCCATGCAAGGCGCGGATCTGACCAAGCGTCTGCCGGAGCCGCCGAAGCAGCAGAAGGACTCTCTGCGTATCTATGCCTTGGGCGGTATTTCCGAGATCGGTCGAAACATGACCGTCTTTGAGTACCAGGATGAGATGCTCATCATCGACTGTGGTGTGCTTTTCCCGTCCTCCGGTGAGCCAGGCGTGGACCTGATTCTCCCGGACTTTGGTCCGATTGAGAAGAAGATTCACAAGGTCAAGGCGCTCGTCGTAACCCACGCGCACGAGGACCACATTGGTGCTATCCCGTGGCTGCTGAAGCTGCGCCCGGATATCCCGATCGTGGCTTCGCGCTTCACCATTGCGCTGATTGCTGCCAAGTGTAAGGAACACCGCCAGAAGCCGAAGTTCGTTGAGGTCAATGAGATGTCCGATGTGAATTACGGTCCGTTCCGTTGCCGCTTCTGGGCAGTGAACCACTCCGTCCCGGATGCCCTCGGCGTCATGCTGGGAACCCCGGCTGGCAACATCATCCACACCGGTGATATCAAGCTGGACCAGACCCCGCTGGATAACCGCCCGACGGACCTGCCGGCCCTGTCGCGCTACGGCGACGAAGGCGTGGACCTCATGCTGTGCGATTCCACCAACGCCAACATCCCGGGTGTGTCCGCCTCTGAGGGCGACATTCCGGCAACGTTTAAGCGCCTAGTTTCTGGGGCCAAGCAGCGCGTGATCATCGCTTCCTTCGCCTCGAACGTCTACCGCGTGCAGGCGGCTATCGACGCCGCCGTGGCCGCCGGCCGCAAGGTTGCGTTCAACGGCCGCTCCATGATGCGCAACATGGAAATCGCGGAGAAGATGGGCTTCCTGAAGGTTCCGCGCGGCACCATCATCCCGATCGATGAGGCAGCCAAGATGGCTCCGCACAAGGTACTGCTCATCACCACCGGTACCCAGGGTGAGCCGATGGCGGCGCTGTCCCGCATGGCCCGTCGTGAGCATCGCCAGATCACCGTCCGCGATGGTGACCTCATCATCTTCTCCTCCTCCCTGATTCCGGGTAATGAGGAGGCCGTGTTCGGCGTTATCAACATGCTGTCCCAGATTGGCGCTGAGGTCATCACGAACAAGGAAGCTAAGGTCCACGCCTCCGGCCACGGTTATGGTGGCGAGCTGCTCTTCCTTTACAACGCTGCACGCCCGAAGAATGCCATGCCGGTGCACGGCGAGTGGCGCCACCTGCGTGCAAACAAGGAGCTGGCAGTCTCCACTGGTGTGGCCCGTGATCGCGTGGTCCTTGCGCAGAACGGCGTTGTCGTCGATCTGCGCAACGGCCGTGCTGAGGTCGTCGGCCAGATCCCGGTGGGCAACCTCTACGTCGATGGTGTGTCGATGGGTGATGTCGACGCCGATACCCTCGCGGACCGCACCAACCTGGGTGCCGGCGGTGTCGTTTCCATCACCTGTGTCATCGATAACCGCACGTCGCGCCTGCTTGAGCATCCGACGGTGTCCACGACGGGCTTCTCCGACGATGATCGCGGTATCGTGCCTGAGGTCGCCGAGATGGTGGAGAACACCATGAATGACCTCGCCGCTGAGGGGGAGAACGATACCTACCGCATGGTGCAGAAGCTGCGCCGCAAGGTCTCGAAGCTCATGGACTCCAAGTACAAGCGCGAGCCGGTGATTCTGCCGACCATCGTTCCGACGAACTCGGATATCCTGCTGCCTGACGACGACGAAGTTCACGCTTCCCGCGAATCGCTCTAAAGCTAAGGCCGCAAGCGCCCCAGTGTTCCCGCCTCCGGTGGGTATGCTGGGGCGCATGTCGTTTTCTTCAGCAGAGCGCGCCAAGATGGTGGCGTTGTTCCATGAGCTTGGCCCTGATGCCCCGACGTTGTGCGAAGGGTGGACAACCCGAGACCTAGCAACGCACTTGTGGGTGCGTGAGAACCGCCCTGATGCAGCGCTCGGTTCCTTTATTCCAGCGCTGTCCTCTCATGCACGGAGCGTCGCTAATGGGGTCCGCGAGGGCATGACGTATGAGGAGTTGGTGGATGCGTGGGGGAGGGGAGCATCTAGGTTTAGCCCTCTGCGCTATGTAGACTCCGTGTTCAACGCGGCCGAGCACTTTGTCCACCATGAGGATCTCCGCCGAGCTAATGGCCACATTGAACCAAGGGATCTTTCACGAGCAGTCAACAAAGAGCTACTGGCGCCGTTGAAACTGCTAGGCACACGGCTGCTGTCGCACTCGCGCCTGCCCGTTGTCCTGGAGCCACAAGGTTTCCCGCCGATCGTGGCTGCGGATAGACATCGTGTGTCTGGACAAGGCGACGCTGTGGTTCGCGTACGAGGTACCGTGTCCGAGGTGCTCTTGTGGGCCTTCGGCCGCGACGCTGCTGATGTCGAGATTGAAGGCGATGAATCCGCAATCGTAAGGTCAAGCCTGTAGGCTGAACCGCTAATTTTCTTCGCCATACGTGTGTGGCGCATGTTGTTAATGGGGCTTTTGCTACTAGAGTGGCAATCATGTCTGTCAAGAACGCTCCGTCTCGCGCCTCCGGCCGAGGTCGCACGGCCAATCGCTCGCGACCGTCGGGCCGCACAAGCTACTCGCTGACGTCTGCTACTCGCGCTGCCGAGACCTCCGAAGAGAGGACCGGCAGCGCCTTTCGTGCCGTTGGTCACGGACTGGGCACCGTATTTGGCGCTACGGCCCGGGGCATGGGGAGTATGGCGCGGGGAGTCGGGCATGGCCTCGCCGGACTCAAGCCAGCTGAAGCGAGAGATCGGGACGAGGATCTTTATGATCCCGCTTATGATGCGTCCTATGACGAAGAGGCTTTTGATGATTACGACGATGTGAGGGAGCCAGGGGAAATTTCTGGACGCGCGAAGAATAAGAGAACTAGCAACAGGGCTGAGGGTGGCACTTCGTCGAAAAGCAAGGTGACCCGTGCCCAGGACGTTGACGGCGAGATGCCGACGAGCATCATGGAGCGCCCCGCCCGGGTAGAGAAGAGCATTCGCGTCTCCAACCCGGATGCGGTCGCGCTCGTGCTGATTGGTGTGGCCATCGTCTTGGCCTGCGCTACGTGGTTCCAGGTGGCTGGCATTATCGGTGAGTACCTCACCAATGCTGTGCGCTATGTGATTGGCGCGGGCGCCTATGTTCTTCCTGTTGCGCTCATCGCCGTAGCCATCGCGCTCATGATGGACCTTTCCGGCCCGGCCGGCCACTTCAAGCCGCGCGTGGTTGGCGGCACGGCCCTGATCGTGGTCTGCATGCTGAGCCTTATCCATATCTTTGCTGGGCTCCCGGACCTTACGTGGAATAATAACGCCGCCGGAGAGGCCGGAGGCGCTATCGGTTTTGCTATCGGTGAGCTGCTCGTAGCAGCCTTCTCTAGCTACGTGGCCGTGCCGTTGCTCTTCCTGTTGATTGTCTATGGGGCGCTCAACATCACTGGCATCACTCTGCGCGAAGCCTATGACTTCGTGGCTGCCCAATTCTCTACACTCGTCGGTGGACTCCGTGACCGGAAGGACCGCTCGGAGCATGAGCTGCTTGACGACGCCTCCGCAGACGACTACGGCTATGTCAGCGATGACATCGACGCCATTGCCGAGGGGCGCGAGCGCCCCACGCGCCCGGTCCATACCCCGCGTCCGCGTCAGCGCCAGCGCACGCAGCACACGCAGAGCTACCCGGCTCTGCCGGATGAAAACGCCACGGTCTCCTTTGACTCGGCGGCACAGCCCACGAAGCAGGAACCGGTCCAACACGGCCGCCCCTCCTTTGATGCCGTGCCCGAGCGCCGCGTCGATGACACCGACGAGATCCCCGTTGTTCCGGAGCCGGAGCAGAAGCAGAAGGCAGCACCGAAGCCTGTCGAGAAGCCGGTTGAGAAACCTGCGCACAAGCCTGCACAGCAGAAGCGTCCCCGCGTAGACGTTGGCGGTGCCGCCGGTGCGGCGCTGGGGGCGGCAGCCGCGGGGGCGTCGGCAAGCGTAGCGTCTGCTGGGGCGGCCGGGGAGGACGTTGTCTCTGCCGCACACTCCGAGGCCGTCCGTATGTTCCAGGAGCGTTCCGGCCGCGATGCGCGCACGGGCGCCAAGGTCGACGAGGATGTTCAAGACGCGGCGCAACAAGCACCCGCGGCCCCGAGCGGTGCGGAAGATACCGCACTGGGAGGCGGTTATGACGTGCCGACGACTGACCTGCTTACGGCCGGCAAGCCTGCGAAGGCTCGCACGGAGGCCAACGACCGCATCATCGAAGCCATCACTGAAGTATTTGAGGAGTTTAAGGTCGATGCCCAGGTCACCGGGTTTAGCCGTGGCCCGACAGTGACGCGCTATGAGATTGAGCTGGGACCAGGCGTCAAGGTTTCGAAGATTACCAACCTGCAGTCCAATCTGGCTTATGCAGTGGCGACGGATAACCTGCGCCTGTTGACCCCGATTCCGGGCAAGTCTGCAGTCGGTATCGAGGTGCCTAATGCGGACCGTGAAATGGTGCGCCTGCGTGATGTTTTGGATTCCCCGGCATTGCGTGCTGATAACGATCCGATGCTCATCGGCTTGGGTAAGGACATCGAGGGTCAATTCACCTCCTTCTCCGTGAAGAAGATGCCGCACCTTCTCGTGGCCGGCGCAACCGGTTCAGGTAAGTCGGCGTTCGTGAACTCGATGCTGGTCTCGCTGCTGACCCGCGCGACCCCGGAGGACGTTCGCCTCATCCTGGTGGATCCGAAGATGGTCGAGCTCACGCCCTACGAGGGTATCCCGCACCTCATCACCCCGATCATTACGCAGCCAAAGAAGGCTGCTGCGGCCCTGCAATGGCTGGTGGAGGAGATGGAGCAGCGCTACATGGACATGCAGGCTGCCCGCGTGCGCAAGATCGAGGATTTCAACCGCAAGGTTCGCAGCGGCGAATACCAGGCCCCGGCCGGCTCCCAGCGAGAGATGCGCCCGTACCCCTACATCGTGTGCGTCGTGGACGAGCTCGCGGACCTCATGATGACGGCGCCGAAGGAGATCGAGGACTCCATCGTCCGCATCACCCAGAAGGCCCGTGCGGCGGGTATTCACCTCGTGCTCGCAACACAGCGCCCGTCCGTGGACGTGGTCACCGGCCTTATCAAGACCAACGTGCCGTCCCGCCTGGCGTTCGCGACGTCCTCGCTCACGGACTCCCGCGTCATCTTGGACCAGGGTGGTGCCGAAAAGCTCATCGGTATGGGCGATGGCCTGTTTATCCCGCAGGGCGGGCGCCCAGTGCGCATGCAGGGCGCGTTCGTCTCCGACGAAGAGGTGCAGGCGGTTGTCGACGCCGCGAAGGCACAAGGCGCACCGAACTACACCGAAGGTGTCACGGAGGATAAAGCCAAGGACGCCAAGAAGGAGATCGACGAGGAGATCGGCAAGGACATGGACGACCTCTTGGAGGCCGTCGACCTCGTGGTCACGTCCCAGCTGGGTTCCACCTCGATGCTCCAGCGCAAGTTGCGTATCGGATTCGCCAAGGCCGGCCGACTCATGGACCTCATGGAATCACGCGGTGTGGTCGGGCCATCGGAAGGCTCCAAGGCCCGTGAGGTGCTGGTCAAACCGGAAGAGCTCGACACCATCATTTGGATGATCAAGGGGGCGGACCCAGCAGAGGCACCGAAGGAAGTCCAGGAAGCTGAAGGCACTGACGGTGCTGACGAGGAGTCAGCAGATACCCGCACCGTCGAAATCTCTGCCAACCCCTCCACAGGTGCGTTCTAAGTTCCGTGTAGGATAGGACGAGTCTTGGAGGGGAGTACCCCAATCCTCGGCGTCGATCGTCAACACGGCAACTGCGGTACAGTTCCCGGTCGCGCCGGCTAGCGTTGCTCTGCGTAAGCATCACTAGCGGGGGAGACCTCCGGTCTTTGTTGTCGCGTCGACCGGAGGGATAGCGCATTATGCACGTACCATTGTGGGTTTGGGCCATCACCATGGTGGTGATTCTGGGCTTTTTTATTTTCGATTTCTACAGCCACGTTCGCTCGCCCCATGAGCCTACGCTCAAGGAATCCGGTGGGTGGACGCTGTTCTATATGGCAATCGCCGTTGTCTTCGGCGGAGTTGTATGGGTGCTGTGGGACAGCGAACATGCCGCTCAGTTCTACACCGGTTGGGTGACGGAACAGGCGCTGAGCGTGGACAATCTATTCGTCTTCTCGCTCATCATGGGATCCTTCAAAATCCCCCGCAGATACCAGCAGAAGGTGCTCCTCATCGGAATCGTTTTGGCACTGGTATTCCGTCTCATTTTCATTTTGTTGGGCGCGGCAATTATCGCTGCATGGTCCGATGTCTTCTACATCTTCGCAATCTTCCTCATTTACACCGCAGTGAAGCTGCTCATCGATGAGATCAACGACGCCCCGGAGACTGACCCCAATGACATGTTGGTGGTCAAATGGCTGCGCAAGGTCGTACACGTAACCCCGCGCTACCACGGCGATAAGCTCACCCACCGTGAAGAGTCCGGGGAGAAGAAGGGGAAGTTCGCGCTTACCCCGCTGTTCGTGGCGCTGGCAGCAATTGGGCTTATCGACGTCATGTTTGCTTTCGACTCCATCCCCGCCATCTACGGCATTACCTCGGAGCCCTTCCTGGTATTCACCACCAACGCATTCGCGCTCATGGGGCTGCGTCAGATGTTCTTCCTCATCGATGGCCTGTTGGACCGTCTGGTTTACCTGCCCTATGGCCTGGGTATCATTCTGCTGTTCATCGGCGTCAAGCTGTTGTTCCACGCATTGCATGAGAACAACTTGCCGTTTATTAATGGCGGTGAGGATGTTTCCGCCGTGCCGGAGATTTCCACGCTGATGTCGCTGCTGGTCATCGTCGGCGTGCTCGCAATCACTGTGTTGCTGTCCGTGTGGAAAGACAAGCGCGACCAAACTCAGGGTGGCGTGGTGATTTCCCACAACCACTACGACTGGGACGATTTTGGCAACAAGATCGTTCGTAACAAGCAGGGAGAGCTTGTGGGCAAGGCAGAGGACCTGCCGAAATCCGAGCTGCCCTAACTCCGAGTGCTGCCCGAGTCCCGGGCAGCATGGGGGGAAGAGTTTAAAAGGAATTGATAACGGGATTCCACTCGCGGAAGGCACGGCCCGTAACAGCGCCTTCGGTGTAGAAGGGATCTTGGTCCATGAGGGCGATTACCTCGGCCACCTCAATTGACTCGTCCTCAAACTGCAGGACGATGAGAGCCCCACCCTTGGAATCGGTGAAGGGGCCCGATCCGCAGATCTGGCCTTTCTCATGGAGCGCGCCGATGAACTCGCGGTGTTTCGGGCGAACATTTGCGATGACTGGGTTGGATGGATTGTATTCATAGGAGACAGCGAAGTACTTCATATTTTCCATGGTAGTGCTCGCGCGAGGGGTAGGGAGGCCACGGTAGGATGAAGGGCGTGAATGATTCTCAGGCTGCGCACAACCACTCTCAAACCGCGGATGTAAATCCCGAGGTCTCCAATTGGAATCTTCCCAATATCTTGACCAGTTTGCGCATCCTCTTTATCCCCCTGTTCGCCTGGTTGGTTCTGGCCGGACATGAGTGGTGGGCCTTTGTATGCTTTGCGCTCCTCATGCTCACAGACAAGCTGGACGGCGATATTGCACGCTCGCGTGGGCTCATTACAAATTTCGGCAAGATTGCGGATCCCATCGCGGATAAGGCTCTGATGACTGCGGCCTTCGTGTGCCTCAACATCACTGGTGCTCTGCCCGTGTGGATCACCGTCGTCATTCTTTTCCGTGAGTTCGGGATTACTATTTGGCGCTTCTTCTTGCTGCGCCAAGGAAAAGTGGTGCCGGCTTCCCAAGGTGGAAAGCTCAAGACAGCGCTGCAGACCTTGGCGGTGGCGTTGTATCTCTGTCCGCTGCCGGGGTGGATGGACCTTCCGAGCTTCCTCGTCATGTTGGCTGCCGCCTTCGTTACTGTCCTGACCGGCATCCAGTATCTCATTGATGGCCGTAGGGAGAACCAGTGAGCATCGAGAAGCAATTAGTGTCCAAGCTCCGCGAGCGCGGCGAAACCGTGGCGTTCTGTGAGTCCCTTACTGCAGGTTTAGCCGCTGCCACTGTGGCGAGCGTGCCGGGAGCCTCGGCGGTGTTGCGGGGCGGTCTGGTGACGTATGCGACAGAGGTCAAGGCTCATTTTCTCAACACCACCGTGGAAGAACTTGAGGAGCAAGGCGTGGTGTCTGCTGCGACTGCTGCGCAGATGGCTGAGGCGGCGGTCGTTGAAACGCGTGCAGATTGGGGGGTAGGGCTGACTGGTGTAGCCGGGCCGGACCTCCAGGAAGGCAAACCCGCGGGCACGGTGTACGTGGGGTTATGCGGGAGGGGTGGCGGGGGCGTCGCCAAGCGCGGCGTCCTTTATGAGCTTCCTGCTGAGGGGCGCAACGCGATTCGTTTCGCTGCCGTTGAGGCGGCATTGAGTCTTCTCCTATCAACTCTTGAAGAAAATTAGTTGATTGTGGGAACAAGTACGACTGCTGAGCCGTTGTACGGGGTGATGAACACTTCAGTTGCACTACTCGATAAACCCACCCAGTCCCCGGCGCGGTCGACGCGGACTCCTGAACCGCTGCTGCGTGAGGCCCTCGGATTAACGCTTCGCGCCTTCCGTGCGGATAAAGGCGTGACCCTCCGCGAACTCGCCGGTGTGGCGCGTGTTTCCCCGGGATATCTTTCGGAGCTGGAGCGTGGCCGCAAGGAGGTTTCCTCCGAGCTGCTGGCCTCTGTCTGCCATGCACTCGATGTCAGCGTCTCCGATGTCCTCATTGAGGCGGCCGGCTACATGGCGTTGCCGTCGATGGATGAAGAACTTGCATCCACTGCGCCAGCTGCATCCGAGTTATAGAACTGCGGCGTAGCTCTCCTTGCTTCGCTAATATTAGGCAGGCAGAGAATACTCTGATTACCCATTTATCCACACAACGAACTGCTGAGAAAGGCACCTTCTGTTATGGCGAATCCATTCGTAAAGGCCTGGAAGTACTTGATGGCTCTCTTTGACTCGAAGATCGAAGAGAACGCTGATCCGAAGGTGCAGATCGAGCAGGCGATCGAGGACGCGCAGCGCCAGCACCAGGAGCTATCCCAGCAGGCCGCTGCGGTGATTGGTAATCAGCGTCAGCTGGAGATGCAGCTCAACCGTCGTCTTAGTGAGATTGAAAAGCTGCAGCAAAACACCCGCAACGCTCTCAGCTTGGCGGACAAGGCCCGTGCTGAGGGTGACGTGCAGAAGGCTACCGAGTATGAGAACGCAGCGGAAGCCTTTGCCGCCCAGCTGGTAACCGCGGAGGAGTCTGTTGAAGACACCAAGAAGCTGCATGATCAGGCACTGCAGCAGGCGGAGCAGGCTAAGAAGGCCGTCGAGCGCAATGGCATGGCTTTGCGTGAGAAGGTTAACGAGCGCTCGAAGTTGCTGTCCCAGCTCGAGCAGGCCAAGATGCAGGAGAAGGTCTCCGACTCCCTTAACTCGATGAACGAGCTTACCGCGAATGGCAACACGCCTTCCCTAGATGCCGTGCGCGATAAGATTGAGCGCCGCTACTCCAAGGCTTTGGGTCAGGCGGAGCTCGCGGAGAACTCTGTGTCGAACCGAATGCATGAGATTGAGCAGGCCGGTGTGCAGCTGGCTGGCCACTCCCGTCTTGAGCAGATTCGCGCCGAGATGAACAATCCGAAGGCTGTAGAGGGCAACTCCCAGCAGGCAATCGGTTCGGCTGAAGCTAAGGCTCAGCCGAACGTGCAGGATGATGCCGTCCAGGCTCGCCTGCGTGAGCTGCGCGGTGAATAGAGTTTAGTCTCCGACGCCGCGCGCTTGCAGGGCCTCGCCCATGGCGCGTGCGCGACGGATCGAGCGAATGATAACCGGGGTGCCAAAGGCGGTTAGTGATGCCGTGGCACCCCGGGCTTTTCGTGCGTCCAGCACCTCGACGACCGTTCCCAGCATGAGGGGAAGCAGTCGAATAGTCAGGGACATCGCCAGCGTGATGTTCTCAACGGGGACCCCGAGGCGCCCCAGCGGGGCAACGGCGCGATCCAGGGAGTCCATCATCTCCGAGACTTTCGTCGTGAGTGTCAGCAGGACTGCCGCGCTAATCGCCGCGTAAATCGTGAGGAACATGATGGCAGCCTCCGTGAAGTCCTTCTGCCACCACTGAAAAGCAGCGAGTGCGACGAGGAGATAGAGCGGCGGCGCGAGCTGGCCGAGCGCGACGCGGAAGGGGACCCGGGCAATGGGGAAGAGGGCAAGAGGGAGAGCGAGGCTTAGCGCTGCCCAGCCGATCGTGTGAACGGCCAGCGAAGTCACGAGGATGAAGCCGATGAGTACGAGGAATTTCACCGCGGCGGGGATGCGGTGGATGATGGTGTCGGCGTCGACATAGAAGCCGAGTGGGATGTTCTTGGGCATGATCGCTAGAGGGGGCGGGATTCCATGAGCTTCGTATAGAAGGGGATGACCTCGTTGGGTGTTCCATCGGCGGCTACGTGGTGGTCGTCAATGCACAGAACGCGGTCAAAGTCGGAGAGGAAGTCGAGGTCGTGAGTAACGACGATCAGCTGCTGCTCCAGGCTGGCGAACTCGCGGCGAATGCGGTCACGGTTGCGAAGATCGAGCAGGGTTGTCGGCTCGTCGGCGATGATAACGGTCGGTTCCATGACCAGCACCGCAGCCAGCGCAAGGAGCTGTTTCTGCCCGCCGGAGAGCGAGTGTGGGGATTGCTCGGCCAGGGCGTCGAGGTCGAAGCGTTCGAGTGCGGCGTCGACACGCGCGGTGCGTTCCTCCCGAGGCAGCTTGAGGCGCCGCAGGGAGAATTCCACGTCATCGCGTACCTGCGGCATGACGATTTGGTTCTCGGCGTCTGAGAACACGAATCCCACGCGGCGCCGGATTTCTTTGCCGTGCTTGGCGACGTCCATGTTGTCCACCAAGACCTCACCGCGTGAGGGCTCACCGAGACCATTGATGAGCCGGACGAGGGTTGACTTGCCGCCGCCGTTGGCGCCGATGATGCCGATGCGTTGTTCGCTCAAGTTGAGGGAAACGTCGTTAAGCACCGGCGTCTCGTCGAAGGTGACGGACACGTTACGGAATTCAATGAGCGGCACGGGAGCTACTTCGCCTTAGCGGTGCGTCGGCCCATCAGGTCTGGGAACGCTGCGTGGACGCCGACCGC
Source organism: Corynebacterium sp. HMSC062E11 (assembly GCF_001811845.1). Taxonomy (NCBI): domain Bacteria; kingdom Bacillati; phylum Actinomycetota; class Actinomycetes; order Mycobacteriales; family Corynebacteriaceae; genus Corynebacterium; species Corynebacterium sp. HMSC062E11. Next base: position 160,343 of record NZ_KV806831.1, on the reverse strand, counting down.
AATGACAACCATTACGGCGACCTTGATGAGATCGGGGATGAGGAATGGCCCTTGGGCGATGGTGGCTGCACCGAAGGACATGTCAGAGCGGTACATCAGGCCGAGAATTCCGCAGAAGTACTGGACGGCGAGGCCAACGACGCCGGCGATAGCGAGGATGAGCGTCATTCCACCCTTGTTGCGCGGGGCGCGGTAGGCGATGAGTCCGGCGATGGCCGGGGCGACCACATAACCAACGAGGTAGCCAACCGTGGGGCCGGCGAGAGCGCTCAACGCGCTACGTCCGCCGGCGAGGATGGGAAGGCCGACGAGGCCGAGGGCAATGAAGAGTAGGCCTACGAAGAGGCCGCGGCGGCCGCCGAGCACTAGGCCTGCGAGAATGATGACCGCGTTTTGAAGAACGATGGGTACGCCCGCGGTGGGAGTAGGAATAGAGACAAAAGCAAAGACTATGATGAGTGCGGTAAAGACCGCGACGTACGCGATGTCAGTCGCGACGGAATTCTTTTTCATGGGCCAAAGTTTATCCAGTGGGATAACTGTGCAGCAAATAGTACCTTTTGAACAGTGTTCAAGCATGCATTTTGGGCAGCGCATCCATCCCGAACGGGGTATCTTTGGTGCATGGAAATTGGGCAGAAACAAGCGTGGCTTAAGGGTTTAGGGTGCCTTAGGGCGCGCTATGGGGTAGTAGCACTTCTTTCCGGTGTGGCCATAGGCGGCCTAGCTGGATGTTCGTTGGTGAATTCCGCGAACGTCATCGAAAATATCGATGAGGCCGCTGGGGTCGAGGAAGGGGAGCCGGGAAGCGTAGACATGCCGATCGGTGACATCTTCGATTCGGAGTATGAACGGGTGATCATTATTTGCCCTGGCGCTACCGAAAGGGATGTCCTCGCCGCCAGCGATGGAACCTGGCAGGGAGGTACAGATGAGGATGATGAGTGGGTGCCACCGGCGGCGGGTAGCGTTGAGCTGTACCGTGATGTGCAAGGGTCGGGGTATTCCAAGTATATGAGTAGCAGGGCTAACCTCGATGACCTGGATGTCTGCAGCTCGTTAGGGGAGGAGGTGGCCGTTCTTCAGACTGCTGAGAAGGTGACCTTCTCGCGGCAAGAGCAGGACGGTCCTTGGGTGCTTCAGTAGTGGAGGCTGTCGCTGGGACACGCGCTTGGGCGAAATGGAAAATCGAACACTTGTGTGTGTATTGTGGGACGTGGTCCGGCGGGCACGTTAGGGTGACTTCGTGGCTTGAGGAGAGGGCGCTAAGGCTGTTTGAGTCGCGCCAGGGAACCTCAGCTGCCACGTGGCAGTCTAATTAGGTGCCAGCTTTAATTAACGCGTAAGAACGCACTACAACTGACGCACGATAGTGAGGAAATGAATGGCTACGAAGAAGAAGTCCTCGGCAGCGAGCAAGGGCGATGATCGTCAAAAAGCCCTTGACGCTGCCATGGCGATGATTGAGAAGGATTTTGGTAAGGGTGCCGTTATGCGCCTGGGTGATGATGATCGCCCGCCAATCCAGGCTATTTCCTCCGGTAATACGGCCATCGATATCGCATTGGGCGTCGGCGGCTTCCCGCGTGGCCGTATCGTGGAGATTTATGGTCCGGAATCCTCGGGTAAAACTACCGTTGCTCTGCACGCGATTGCATCGGCGCAGAAGACTGGCGGTATTGCGGCCTTCATCGATGCTGAGCATGCTCTCGATCCGGAGTACGCACGTCTGCTTGGCGTTGATACCGATAACCTGTTGGTCTCCCAGCCAGATACTGGTGAGCAGGCTTTGGAAATCGCCGATATGCTCGTGCGCTCTGGTGCTATTGACATCATCGTGATTGACTCGGTTGCTGCGCTGACCCCCAAGGCGGAGATCGAAGGTGAGATGGGTGATAGCCACGTTGGCCTCCAGGCTCGTCTCATGTCCCAGGCGCTGCGTAAGATGACGGGTGCTCTGTACAACTCGGGGACCACCGCCATCTTCATCAACCAGCTGCGTGAAAAGATCGGCGTGATGTTTGGTTCGCCGGAGACCACGACTGGCGGTAAGGCGCTGAAGTTCTACGCCTCGGTGCGCTGCGATATTCGCCGCATTCAGACCCTCAAGGACGGTCAGGATGCCATCGGTAACCGCACCAAGCTCAAGGTTGTAAAGAACAAGGTCTCCCCGCCGTTCAAGATCGCTGAGTTCGACATCATGTATGGCGAAGGTATTTCGCGCGAGTCTTCCATTATTGACTTGGGCGTCGAACACGGCTTCATCAAGAAGTCTGGTTCCTGGTTTACCTATGAGGGTGACCAGCTGGGCCAAGGCAAGGAGAAGGCTCGTAACTTCCTCAAGGATAATCCGGATCTGGCGGATGAGATTGAGAAGAAGATCTTCGTCAAGCTCGGTGTGGGTGCTGCCGCTGCCGAGAGTGGCGACAACGTGGCCATGGATGTGCCAGGAGCAGATGATCCGCTGACGGATGAGTCTGTGGATCTGGTTCCGAACGTCGATTTCGACGACGACTAAACGGGATCTATGGCACAACCCTCATCGGAGAAGATTGAGAAGCTGCGCCAGGCCCTCGAATCCTATGAATCAGGTGACGCGGGCGGACAGCTAGTTGACGCAGAAGCCGAAGCTGCGAAGGCTCCCGTGCGTTCTCGTGCGCTCGGTCTGCTGGACCAGAGAGCGCGTTCCCGCAAGGAACTGCGTGACCGCCTCGTTGCTGCGGACTTCGAGCCCGACGTGGTCGAGGAAGTTGTTGATGACCTCGCAGATGTCGGCCTTGTTGATGACGCGAGCTTTGCCAAGGAATGGGTTCGCCAGCGTCATGCGCGGCGCGGCAAGTCGTCCCGCGCCCTCAACGTGGAGCTCAAGGAGAAGGGCGTTGATGCCGCTGATCGGGCCGCAGCCTTAGAGCAGATTACAGACGAATCTGAAGAGGCCGTCGCCCGCCAGGTCGCGGAGAAGAAGGCGCGGACGCTTAAAAAGGTTCCGGCCGACCGGCATGAAAGGGACAAATTCCTGCGCCGCATCGTGGGAACGCTCGCGCGGCGCGGCTACAACCAGGAACTTGTCATGCGCATATCCATCGAGGCTCTTGATGCGCGCATCGCCGAATTAAAGGCATTATGAGTAGCCGGATGGGCCAGTTAGAATGTCCCCCCGTGAGCTCCCCCGAAATCAATAGCCAGCCCCGCACCTATGAGGTGCGGACTTTCGGCTGCCAAATGAACGTTCATGACTCCGAGCGCATCTCCGGTTTGCTCGAGGAAGCCGGCTACTCGGCGGCACCGGATGGCGCCGAGCCTGACCTCGTAGTCTTCAACACCTGTGCTGTGCGTGAGAACGCCGACAAGCGTTTGTATGGAACCCTAGGTGCGCTCAAGAAGACGAAAGAGAACCACCCCGGCATGCAGATCGCTGTGGGCGGCTGCTTGGCGCAAAAGGATAAGGACACAGTCCTTGACCATGCGCCGTGGGTCGATGCGGTATTCGGCACCCACAACATGGCGGCTTTGCCGACACTTCTTGAACGCGCTCGCCACAATGATGAGGCCCAGGTTGAAATCGTCGACGCGCTTGAGGCTTTTCCCTCCGTGCTGCCGGCCAAGCGCGAGTCCGCCTATGCCGGGTGGGTATCGGTCTCCGTGGGCTGCAATAACACCTGTACTTTCTGCATCGTTCCTTCCCTGCGCGGCAAGGAGGAGGACCGCCGCCCTGGCGACATCCTCGCAGAGGTTCAGGCCTTGGTGGAGCAGGGCGTGTCCGAGGTGACGTTGCTGGGCCAAAACGTCAATGCCTATGGCGTCAATTTCGCTGACCCGGACCTGCCGCGAGACCGCTTCGCCTTTTCCAAGCTGCTGCGGGAAGTGGGCAAGATCGAGGGGCTTGAGCGCCTGCGCTTTACTTCCCCGCACCCGGCAGAGTTCACCTCCGACGTCATCGATGCCATGGCGGAGACTCCGGCTGTGTGCCCGCAGTTGCACATGCCGCTGCAGTCTGGCTCCGACAAGGTCCTCAAAGACATGCGCCGTTCCTACCGCACGAAGAAGTTCCTGGGCATCCTCGACGAAGTGCGCGAGAAAATGCCGCACGCCGCCATCACCACCGATATCATCGTGGGCTTCCCCGGTGAGACGGAGGAGGACTTTGAGGCCACCCTGGATGTGGTGCGTCGCGCCCGCTTCGCCTCCGCGTTTACCTTCCAGTATTCGCCGCGTCCGGGAACCCCGGCTGCGGTCATGGAGAACCAGATCCCGAAGGAGGTAGTGCAGGAGCGCTTCGAGCGCCTTGTAGCGCTGCAAGACTGCATCCAGGCCGAGGAGAATGCGAAGCTCATCGGCACCGATGTGGAGCTCCTGGTCCAGGCGGAAGGCGGCCGCAAGTCCGCCGAGACCCACCGCCTTACCGGTCGTGCTCGCGATGGCCGCCTCGTTCACTTTGCTCCCGTCGATGGTGAGGGCAAGGACATCTCCACGGAGATTCGCCCTGGCGATGTCGTGCACACCACCGTGACGGATGCGGGTTCCTTCTTCCTCGTGGCCGATTCCGGTGTCAGTGAGCACCGCCGCACCAAGGCCGGCGACATGTCGGCTGCGGGGCAGACCCCGACCACGGCGCCGATTGGGGTGGGGTTGGGGCTGCCGGGCGTCGGCAAGCCCAGCGCTCCCGCTGATTCCTGTGGCTGCTAGAAGGGAGTAGGCTCCGATTCTATGAGTGATGACTTGAAGCAGGTGCGCGATGCTGTCGCCGCAGAAAAGCGCGCGGCGAAGACCATCGAACTGGGAAAGCACAAATATGCGCTCATCGTGTCTGTCGTGGCGTGGGTAGCGTATCTGGTTCTGCCTTATGCCGGTGACGCCCGTGGATGGGAAGCACTCTTCGTAGGCGGAACCGCCGAGGGAGTGCGAATTTCACTTATGGAGACCGTTAGCGCCTGGTTAGCGTTGGGTGGCGTGGGAATTCTGACTACCGCTACGATCCTTACGCGGCGGACGTCTGTGGCTCTCGCCGCATGGATGATGGTGACCATCTCCTTTTTCGTTAACTTGTGGGGATTCTGGTACCGCGGCGGTGCCGCTGAGGGGGCATCTATTGGCATGTACGTGGGCGCTGTGTCTACGTTGGTGGCCTTCCTGGTGTACTGCCAAGTGGCGTTGCGCCGCAGCCCTGAGCAGCTAGCCGCCGCGGAGCGTGTCCGTGAAGTCTCGGGGCAGCTTGACCACGTGGGAGTCCTGCAGAACGAAGCCGCGACCGCGCTTCCAGCGGAACAGAACCCGCTGCTTATCGACGACCGCCGCTCACGCGCCGCCTCACGCCACCGGAGCCAGCAGGGCGAGGAATAAGCGTTCCTAGATTCGTGTTGTGGAGTGCATGGCTACACTCTTTGACTCTTTAGAACTGGGACGACTAACGCTTCCAAACCGCGTGACGATGGCGGCTTTGACCCGGTCGCGCGCAGGTCGCGACGGTGTCCCCACGCAGTTGCACGAGAGGTACTACGCGCAACGCGCCTCCATGGGGCTTATCGTGACAGAAGGTGTGTTCCCAGCGGTGACCAGCCGTGCCTTCCCAGGCCAGCCTGGTATCGAGACACCAGAGCAGATAGCTGGGTGGCGTCGCGTGGCGAAGTCCGTTCACGATTCCGGCGGGCGCATCTTCATGCAGGTAATGAATGGCGGGCGTTTGTCTCATGCCAGCCTTCTTGAAGGAGCGGAGCCGGCAGCTCCCTCCGCGCTGGCCTCCGGCACTGCGGTGAGAGATTTCGAATCCCGTAAGGAGTGCCCAGTGCCCCGAGCACTCGATAGTGAAGAGATGCCGCGCATCATCGATGAGTTCCGGCAAGCCGCACGCAACGCCATTGACGCAGGCATGGATGGCGTAGAGATCCACGGTGCCAACGGCTATCTCCTGCATCAATTCCTTTCCCCGAGCTCGAATCACCGCGACGATGCTTATGGCGGAAGCCCGCAGAAGCGCTACCGTCTTGTGGAGGAGATCCTGCGTGCGGTGGCTGAAGAGATTGGCGCGGACCGCCTTGCGCTGCGCCTATCGCCGCAAAACAATATTCAAGGCATTGAGGAAAGCGATACTGAGGATGTGCGCGCCACCTATGGTGGGCTGCTTCGCGCCATCGAAGACCTCGGCTTGGCCTATGTTTCTTTCCTTCACGCAGAGCCCACTGGTGAGCTCATCACCGAGCTGAGCACTCATGTTCGCGCCAACGGGAAGACACGCGTCATCCTCAACTCAGGCTTTGGTCGTATCACCCAGCGGGAGGAGGCCGAGCAGCTGGTGCAGCACGGCGATGCCGTGGCGGTGGGGCGGCTGGCCATCTCGAATCCGGACCTAGTCCGCCGCTGGCAGGAGGAATTGCCTGTCACCGCGCCGGATGAGAGAACGTTCTACACGGGAGGGGAGCGCGGCTATACCGACTACCCCGTTTATACAGTGAGCTCGTAGGCGCTGCTGGCGGAAATGACGTGCGCCCCGAGGCGGGCATACAGCGCGTTCATCGCTGGATCGGCCTGGGCCACTGAGCAATACGCACGGCGCACGGTGGGCCAGTGGTGCGCCACTGCGTACTGAGCGTGCTGTTTGGCGCGCGTGGCGAACCCGCGGCGTCGGTATTCACGGTCAGTCACTGTAAGCGTCCACTCGCACACCTCGGGGTCTGCATCGCCGTGACGGGAGAGCTCCGTGAGGGCGACGACTTTACCTCGGTCGAGAATACCCACGAGCAGAGTGTGCGCTCCGCGGGAGCGCAGTCGGGCGTGAGCCTCCTTGAGGCGCTGCCGCGTCCACACGATGGGCTCGACGCTCAAGTCACCGTAGACCGCGTCGGTGGAGGCGAGGGTGAGCAAGCGGAGGACGTCGTCAAGCAGTGCATCCGGAATGTCGTAGTCCGGCCAGACGTGCGCGCCGAGGACCGGGGAGGTGGCAGCGATGTCGATGTACATCTGGCGCTCGGCGTGCTTCTGGCGAAAGCCCAGTTCGAGGTAGGCCTGCGACATCGGATCGTATGAGTAGTCCGCGTCCGGCGGGTACAGCATGCCAACCTGGGCATTCTTGCGGCCTAGCTGGCGGGTAAGGCGGAGGGCTTCGCGGGCCAAGATCCGCGTGACCTCGAGGGCTTCCGGCTCCAGCTCTTCTCCAGGCAGCGGGAGGAGATCGGCGGCGAGGACGCACTCGATGTCGGCGTTATCTGTCTCTTCCAAAAGCGGAAGCGAGATGTGGATGAAACCGTCGAAGTCAATTTCCGGGCTGGGCTCGGCGGCCGAAATAACCGGCAAGCCCAACTCTCCAGCTGGGCCCAAGACGGAGTCTGTCAGACCAACGAGGTAGGTGCGTGACTCCGTAGAACCTTGGAGACGCTGGAGCACGCGACGCGGAGAGCCACTGGCTGCAGGATCACCGCTGGCCTCTTGTGCGGCAAGGTTAGCGTCGAAGACGAAGCTGCGGAGACAGTCAGCCGGCTCAGCGTGTGCTGAGCCCGGCGGGGCGACGATGTGAACGAACACTCAGGCTACGCGGCGCGCTTACTTGCCGTTGACAGCAGCCGCGGCGGCATCCGCGAACTCCTGCCACTGCTTCGCCTGGGCACGCAGATCCTCTGCCTTCTTGGTATTGCCCTTGGCCTCAGCTGCTTCTGCTTGAGCGGTGAAGTCATCCACCTTGGCCTGGAACTGAGCCACGCGGGCCTGGGCCTCCGGATCGGTCCGGCGCCACTCTGAATCCTCGGCATCGCTTACGCGCTTTTCCAGAGCGGAAATCTTAGCCTCGAACTCGCGCACCTGATTGCGTGGGACGAAACCAATCTCCTCCCACTTTTCTTGCAGCTCTCGCAGCTTGGCCTTCGCCGCGTCGAGCGACTTGGTGGGATCAATCTGGGAGTCATATTCCGCAATGAGTGCGTCCTTGGCGGCGGCGTTCTCTGCGAACTGCTTGTCGCGCTCATCGTTGACGGCGTTGCGGGCATTAAAGAAGTGGTCCTGCGCGGCGCGGAAGCGGGCCCAGAGCTTGTCATCAATCTCGCGCGGCGCGCGGCCAGCGGCCTTCCACTCCGTCATGAGGTCGCGGTAAGCGCGCGCCGTCTCACCCCAGTTGGTGGATTCCTTGATAGCTTCTGCGCGCTCAACCAATTCTTCCTTCTTGGCGCGGGCAGCAGCGCGGTTGCGGTCGAGCTCAGCGAAGTGCGAGCCGCGGCGGCGGTTGAAGGAATCCCGGGCGCGGGAATAGCGCTTCCACAGGGCATCATCCGTGTGGCGGTCGATGCCGCGGATCTGCTTCCATTCCTCGAGGATGGCGCGGATTCGGTCGCCGGCGGCCTTCCACTCCGTCGAGTTAGCGGCGATGTCCTCGGCCTCTGCGGCGAGCTTCTCCTTCTTTGCGATTGCCTCCTCGCGGCGGCGGGCCTTATCGGCCTGTGCTTGTTCGCCGGCCTCCACAGAATGCTCGATGACGGTGCCTAGGCGCTGATCCAAGGCTGCAATATCACCAATCACCGCCTGCGTGGGCAGGGATTCCCGCAGCTCTGCCGCGGTAGCCTTAATCGATGCTGCATCGCCCGGATGTGCATTCAGGCGGGATTCCAGCAGCTCGATCTCGGTAGACAGATCATCGTAGCGCGCGCCAAAATGCGCTAGGCCTTCTTCGGGAGTACCGGCCTGCCATTCACCGATCTTGCGTTCGCCCTCGGGTGCTTTGACATACACCGAACCATCAGCATCAACGCGGCCCCACTGAGTGGGATCGTTCTTCACGGGCTGCACCGGGCGAGCTGCCGGGGCGGACGGAGTTGGGCCGGGACGAGAACCCTTGCGGGGCATGGCTCCAGGGGAAGGAATAGCGGACATGGTAGGAAACCACCTTCGGTACTATCGCGCCGCGCGACACGGCTGCCAGAACTTATGTCACACAACACTACCGTTTCAGCCGCGCAGCCGCGTGTTAACCCCGAAAAACTAACCTTATAGGATGGGAGTCGATGCAGAATCTCATGATTATGCCAGCCTCACCGGCCTTGGCGGAAGAACTCTCACCCAGCGACGATGCCTCGCGTGCGCTGCTCAGTGCTGCGTGCGAGCTGGTCCGTGATGCCGCACGCGTGAGCGGCAGCAGCCCCCTCCAGGTGGACATTGTGGGATCGTGCGACGTGCGTTGGCGTACCGAGCACACAGGGAGCTTGAAAGCATGGGGAGCACCACAGGTCAATGTCGGCGGCGGGAATTTCCTTCCGGAAATCATGGCCCGCTACGTGCTTAGCCGTGCGCTTAATCTCACTTCCGATGAACCGGGCTTCGTGGTGGAGGATTCTCGCGCTGAACTCGGTGAGGTCCGCCCCGGGCGCTTGACTGTGGTCTGTGTTGACGGTTCGGCCGGCCTGACCGAGCGCGCGCCGCTTGCGCTTGTCGATGGCGCACGGGATGCACACCTGTGGTGCGAAAGCATCCTAGCGGGAGGGGAAGGCCACTGCGACGAAGAGCGCCTCCGCGCTGCCGGTGTGCTCGAGACGAGCCTCTGGGCACGGTTGGCAAGCGTGCACCCGCGTCACGCGGAACTGCGGGCGGCGGATTCAACCCTGGGGGTAGGACGCTATGTGGCGGGGTGGCAGTGCTAATGCCTGAAATTCAAGCACCCGGCCCAACCCCTATCGCGGTGGTGGGGCCGACGGCCTCCGGGAAATCAGCGCTCGGGGTAGCCCTGGCCCACGAGCTCGACGGGGAAGTTGTCAACGTCGACTCGATGCAGCTCTACCGGGGCATGGATATCGGCACAGCCAAGCTGACAATGGAGGAACGCGAAGGCATTCCGCACCATCAGCTCGATGTGTGGGACGTGACGGAAACGGCGTCGGTAGCGCGCTATCAGGCCTCCGCCATCGCGGATATTGACGGCATCCGTGCACGCGGTAAAACCCCGATTCTGGTGGGCGGCTCCATGCTGTATATCCAATCGCTCGTGGATAACTGGCAGTTCCCACCCACTGACCCGCAGGTGCGGGCCCGCTGGGAGGCCCGGCGCCAAGAGATTGGTACCGATGCCCTGCACGCGGAGCTGGCCGCTGTGGACCCAGCGGCCGCAGCCATCATCGAGGACAAAGACCCGCGCCGCACCGTGCGCGCGCTGGAGGTTATCGAGCTAACTGGGAAGCCCTTCAAAGCCAGCCAGCCACCGAAGAACGCCCCGCCCCGGTGGGGGACGATAATCCTCGGTCTGCGCACGGATTCCAGCTGGCTGAACCCACGCATTGAGCTGCGCAGCCGCCTCATGTTCGATAAAGGGCTCGTGGAGGAAGTCGAAAACCTCCAAGCCCACGGTCTGAAGGCTGACTCCACAGCAGGCCGGGCGATCGGCTACGCACAGGTGCTGCAAGCCCAGCGCGGCGAGCTGACATGGGAAGAAGCAGTGGAGCGCACCATTACCGGAACCCGCCGCTATGTGCGCCGCCAGCGCTCCTGGTTCAACCGCGACAAGCGGATCCAGTGGCTCGATGCTGCGGCCGAGACGACGCCGCAGGCATTGCGTATCGTGGAAGGACAGTAGACTTTAAACCTATGAAGTTTGCAAAAGGCCACGGAACTGAGAACGACTTCGTCATTGTGGAAGGAACAGAAGCGCTGCCGCCGGAAAAGGTAGTGGCTCTGTGTGACCGTCGTGCGGGAATCGGTGCGGACGGCGTGCTGCGCGTTATCCGCGCCGGTCAGCTGCTTGCCAATGGGGAGATTGAGGAACTCGCGCCGGGCATCGCTGCGGAGGACTGGTTCATGGACTACCGCAACGCAGATGGCTCGATTGCGGAGATGTGTGGCAACGGCACCCGGGTCTTCGCGCACTGGGTCCGCTCCCGGGGGTTGGTGGATACGGACACCTTCACCGTGGGCACACGCGCCGGAGCCAAGCAGGTGACCGTGCACTCCTTCAACGACTCGGCGGCCGAAGTCAGCGTGGAGATGGGCCCAGCACAGGTGCTCGGCGTCTCCACAGCGTCGATGGCGGGGGAGAGCTTTGCCGGCCTTGGCGTAGACGTGGGAAATCCCCATTTGGCGGCGGTTATCCCAGACCTTAGCGCAAAGGAATTGGCTGGAAAGCGCCTCGAGCAACCGGTATTTGATACGGACTTCTTCCCGGCTGGCGTCAACGTTGAGCTGGTCACGCCCTTGGAGGACGGAACGGTTCACATGCGCGTCTTCGAGCGCGGCTCGGGCGAGACCCGTTCGTGCGGCACCGGGACGGTGGCGGCAGCGTGCGCCGCGCTTGCCGACGCCTCCCGCATCACCGGTAGCGTCCGCGTCATCGTCCCCGGCGGCCAGGTCCAGGTAGAAATCACCGAGGACGGTTCCACGCTGACGGGCCCTTCGCGCATCGTGGCAACTGGTGAAACGTCACTATAGGGCTTTCAGGACGGCGTTTAGCGTCCGTCCTCCTTTTCGTAATTGGTTCCCAAGGCCAAGGCGGCGCGGCGGGCGGCGAGCCAGGCTTCTTTGAGCTCGGCGGCGCGCTCATCGGCTACCTTGAGCAGGGATTCAAGCTCACTTGTCTCGGCATTCGGCGAGTTTACTCGAGCGTCGAGGCGGCGTAAGAAGCGTTGCGCGCCATGCATCTCGTAGTGGAACGCTTCGATGGCGGGGTTGGCGCAGTCGGCGTCGACAAGCGCCGGGCGGTGCAACGTGCGGTCGGCGAGGGACTCTGCGTCGTCGCTCGTGGCAAACGTCGCGTAATCCTCAAGCACTCCCGTGATGTCCTCCACCGTGAGCGCAATAGAAGCCCGCAGTGCTGCATGTTCCGAGGCGTTGGGGCGGGCGTCGGCAAAGAGCCACAGCGCTGCGCACACAAACGCGGCGAGGATAACCCCCGGCAGCTTCAGCGTCAGAATCAACACCGCAGCGGTAACCACGGCGAGAAGCAGCGCGAGGCCGCGACGCTGAGATGCGGAAAAACTCATGTGAACTACTCTACGGAAGTTCTAGTGACCGCCGCAGCCGCCGGAGCCGCAGGCGCACCCGCCTTCGCCGCCACAGCCACCAGTGGGCAGCGCGATCGAGGCGGTCAGCATTGCCGAACCCGCAAGAACGGAATCCTTTACCGGGAGGTCTCCAAAGCTCTCGGGCAAGCAGAGATCGAAGGGGAATGCACCATCCATGACCAGATGAATGAAGCGTTCACCGGTGAGCTGGTTGTGGCGCCACTCGGATTCCATGACCCGTGCGGCAAAGGTGCAGCGCGGGGTGGGGGTTTCGGCGCCGGAACCAGCCGCGACAATGTCCGCACCCACGGACTCAAACGTGGCCGGGTAGCTTCCCTTCGCTGCTTCGTAGGCGTCTGTGCTGTCGAATGCGGAGACGTTGAGACCCATCGCAGTGAGCTCTACTTGCTGCCACTGCTGGGTGTCTTCGTCAGCGAGGAGCGGGCCCTGCGCCAGATTTGCCGTCGCCTGCGCGAGCACGTTGCCGAAAGGATCAATGATGTCCAGGAAAGCCAAGACATCATTAATCATCGACACGTGGGCGAAGCCCTGGGTAACGCCCTCGAAACCAATGAAGGTGGCGAAAGGCTCGACGGCAAGGATATTGAGTTGCGCGCCGGAAGGATCCGCGAACTGGATAAGTTGTCCCCCGCGAACCTCCCCGGTCACTGCCAGTTGATTGCTGGAAATGGCTGCCTCAACGGCGTCCTGCCAGCGCTCGTAGTTGAGGCCGATGGCCTGCATCTCTGGGTGGGAGGTTTCTTTCACGGTCATGCGCACCATTGTATCTGTCTCAGAGGGGACTCAAAAACCAGCGCTGATACGTCACCGTGCTGCGGAAGTCTGTGGGAACAGGAAGCGGAGATTCCCAGTTGAGAGGGACAACGTGCAAGAATAGGGGACATATGACAAAAGAAACCCATGATGATCTCCTCGCGCAGGCTTTTGGTGAGCCGGCGCCCAATTCACAGGAGCCAACTACCGGTGATCTCGACCTTGCGGAGCGCAACGCCTTCCGGCGAGTAAACCGTGAGACCACCATCCGCGCGGAAGACACCACCGATGGCTACGAGGTGGAGTATCGAAAGCTGCGCCTTGAGCAAGTGGTGCTCGTGGGAGTGTGGACCGAAGGTACCGTGGCCGAGGTTGAGGCCACGATGGCGGAGTTAGCCGCTCTGACGGAAACCGCGGGAGCCGAAGTCGTCGAAGCCTTGTACCAGAAGCGAGATAAACCGGATCCAGGCACCTATATCGGTTCGGGAAAAGTGAACGAGCTCAAGGACATCGTGGCTGCTACTGGCGCGGATACCGTGGTGTGCGATGGCGAGCTAACCCCCGGTCAGCTCTCTGCCCTGGAGCGTGCGCTCAACACCAAGGTCATTGACCGCACCATGCTCATCCTGGATATCTTTGCGCAGCACGCCAAGTCCAAGGAAGGCAAGGCCCAGGTCTCGCTCGCGCAGCTGGAATACCTCTATACCCATACCCGTGGTTGGGGTGGAAACCTCTCGCGCCAGGCGGGCGGCCGTGCTGGTTCCAACGGCGGTGTTGGTCTGCGCGGTCCCGGTGAGACCAAGATTGAGACGGACCGCCGCCGCATCCGCACGCAGATGGCCCTGCTTCGCAAGGAGCTTAAGGCGATGAAAACGGCACGTGAGATTAAGCGTTCGCGCCGTGCGTCATCGACGATCCCTCAGATCGCCATCGCCGGCTACACCAACGCTGGCAAGTCCTCCCTCATTAATGCAATGACGGGTGCCGGCGTGCTGGTGGAGGACGCGCTGTTCGCGACCTTGGATCCCACCACTCGCCGCGCCGAGCTTGCCGATGGCCGCCAGGTCGTCTTCACCGATACCGTTGGGTTCGTGCGCCATCTGCCCACGCAGTTGGTGGAAGCCTTCAAGTCCACCTTGGAGGAGGTCCTCGCAGCAGACCTGATGCTGCACGTGGTGGACGGGTCGGATCCCTTCCCGCTGAAGCAGATAGAGGCCGTTAACCAGGTCATTTATGACATCGTGAAGGAGACCGGTGAGGAGGCACCGCCGGAGATCGTCGTGATCAATAAGATTGACCAGGCCGATCCGCTGGTGTTGGCGGAACTGCGTCACGTCCTCGACCGCGACAACGTTGTGTATGTTTCCGCCAAGACGGGGGAGGGCATTGATGAGCTCACCACGCGCGTGGAGCTGTTCCTCAACTCTCAGGATGAACACGTGCGGCTTCTCGTGCCGTTTACCCGCGGGGACGTGATCGATCGCATCCACACCCAAGGCACCGTGCGCGGCGAGGACTACACGGGGGAGGGCACGCTTGTCGACGTCCGCCTGCCAGCCTCCGTCGCCGCCGAGCTCAAAGAATTTCGAGTTTCTGACCAAGACGCTTAGGTTTCGGTGCTCGCGTGAGCCATAATTAGGGCTCGTGAGTAATTTTGGCTGGGCCGTCCACGGGGACGGAAAGACGATTAAGCCGGGCGCGGTTGTCGCACCCGAAGAACGATTGAGCTGGGGCCGCACCATCGGCATCGGCATGCAGCACGTGGTGGCCATGTTCGGCGCGACGTTGCTCGTGCCCACCCTGACCGGATTCCCGGTCAACACGACGCTACTGTTTTCGGGTTTGGGAACGATACTGTTCCTCCTGATTACCCGCAACCGCCTGCCTTCTTACCTAGGTTCCTCCTTCGCGTTCATTGCGCCGTTGAGCGCCTCCCAGCAGTACGGCATTGGCGCGCAGGCAGGTTCCGTCCTCGTGACTGGCCTGGTCTTGGTGGCCATTGGTCTCGCGGTGAAGGCGGCGGGCCGAAAGGTCCTCGACGCTGTCATGCCGCCGGCCGTCACCGGTGCCATTGTTGCGCTGATCGGCCTCAACTTGGCTCCCAATGCGGCCACCAACTATTCGAGCCAGCCGCTGGTTGCCACGGTGACGCTGGCGGTCATCATCCTCGCCACTGTCGCTGGGCGGGGCATGGTTTCGCGTCTGTCGATTCTGATTGGTGTCGTCGTCGGCTGGGCTTTCGCGGCCGCCACAGGCAACCTCGGTGAGGGCGCGGTGGAGTCTATCCGCGAGGCGGCTTGGATTGGCTTCCCGCAGTTCCATGCGCCGGAGTTCCACGTTTCAGCCATCGCGGCAGCACTTCCGGTGTTGGTCGTTCTGATTGCTGAAAATGTCGGCCACGTTAAGGCGGTCTCTGAGATGACCAAGCGCGACCTCGATGATCTCGCTGGCGATGCTCTCATCGCGGACGGCCTGGCCACCTCCCTGGCCGGTGGTTTCGGTGGTTCCGGCACCACAACCTACGCGGAGAACATCGGAGTCATGGCCGCCACCCGTGTCTACTCGACGGCCGCCTATTGGGTGGCTGCTGTTACCGCTATCGCGCTGGCCTTCATCCCGAAGTTTGGCGCGCTTATCTTCACCATCCCCACCGGCGTGCTGGGCGGTGCTTGCATCGTCCTCTACGGCCTCATCGGCATGCTTGGCGTGCGTATCTGGATGGACAACAAGGTCAACTTCAACAACCCGGTGAACCTCACTGCGGCGGCAGTGGCGCTCATCGCGGGCATTGGCAACCTCACGCTCGACGTCTTCGGCGTGACCCTCGAAGGCATTGCCTGGGGCTCCGTCGGCATCATCGTGCTCTACCCAGTGATGAAGAAGCTTTACGGCACCATCGGTGAAGGCCGCGGCGCGAAGTACTAGAGGCGCTTCCGCCGACTAGCGAGGATAAGGGACCGGAGCAAAAGCACCATCTGGACGCGTATTTATGCAAAACCACAGGTGAATGTGTGCAGAAGTCTGCATAAGGTGCTTTTACTTCGGTCCCTCTGCGGTATGAGGCAGCGCATCCACATGGTTCTACTCACATGGTTCGGGTCAGAAGGTTTTCTTGGGGTCAAGTGAACCTTATAGGCACCTCTATATGGTTTCCTTGCCCCCAGCAAAACCGTTTGAGTAGAGCCCGATGACTAGAACCTTTTGCTAGACAACCAAGCAACGAAAAGCTCCCGCCACCCTCAGCGCAAGAGGGAAGCGGGAGCTGCCGTTCTATAAACGGGAAGTGCTTTAGGAAGCGTCGAGGTCCTGCTCGATGAGGCCGGCGATCTTCTCGACAGCCGCCTCGTTCTCGGAGGTCACGGTGACTTCGTCGCCCTGCTCGGCGCCGAGAGCCATGATCATGAGGGAGGAAGCAGCATCGGTCTCATCCTCGTCCTCATCGCCAACGAGGGCGAGGAAGATGTCCTCATCGAACTCAGCGGCAGCGTCTGCGATGATGGAAGCCGGACGTGCGTGCAGTCCGACGGAGGAACCAACCTTGACGGTCTTAGAAGCCATGATGATAATCCTTTCGAATTACGGTATTTCGTGCTTACAAGTGTACGCGGGTTAAGGGTTAGGCGGCAGCCTTGGCCATGTCGGCCTTTGCTGCAGCCTCTTCAGCAGCCTTGTTGGGCCAGAATCGCTTCATCGCGATGACCGCGATGGTGGACACGATGACGCCGGCAAGGATGGCCACGAAGTACGCCCACGCAGGTTCGATGGCGAAGATAACGAAGAT
Organism: Corynebacterium sp. HMSC062E11; assembly: GCF_001811845.1. Lineage (NCBI taxonomy): Bacteria > Bacillati > Actinomycetota > Actinomycetes > Mycobacteriales > Corynebacteriaceae > Corynebacterium > Corynebacterium sp. HMSC062E11. The sequence continues at coordinate 143,828 of NZ_KV806831.1, read as the reverse complement.
TCCGCCGTGCGGGGCGCGAGACATGACGTCCAGGGACATCGACAGCGCACCAGTGACCGCGCCACCGAGCATCATCGAAGGGATGACACGCAGCGGGTCGGCGGCAGCGAACGGAATGGCGCCCTCGGAGACGAAAGACAGGCCCAGCAGCCACGCGGACTTACCATTCTCCTGCTCCGCAGGCGTGAACAGGTTCTTGCGCACAAAGGTCGCGATGGACAGTGCAATTGGCGGAACCATGCCGGAGGCCATGACGGCGGCCATGATCTTCATGGAGGCCTCGTCGCCCGTGGACAGGCCTGCGGTGGCGAAGAGGTAGGCAGCCTTGTTGACCGGGCCACCCAGGTCGGAGCACATCATCAGGCCGAGGATGATGCCCAGAAGGACAGCGGAGGAACCAGACATCGAGGACAGCCAGTTCTGCAGGCCCTCCATGATGGCGGCCAGCGGGGCGCCGAGAAGCAGGTACATGAGCAAGCCAGTGATCATCGTGGCGAGCAGCGGGATGATAACGACAGGCATGAGGGAGCCGATCCAACGCGGTACCTTCCACTTGCCAATCCACATCGCAACAAAGCCAGCAATGAGACCGGTGACAAGACCGCCGATGAAGCCAGCGCCGAGAGTCACGGCAATGGCACCACCCGCGAAGCCCGGCGCGATGCCTGGGCGGCCTGCCAGCGCGAAGGCGATGTAGCCGGAGAGCGCCGCGACGATGAATCCCATCGATGCTTGACCGATGGCGAAGAGCACGGCGCCGATGTACAGGGCGAACCCTGCCTTCTTGAAGGTCATCATTTCGCCGTCGACCATGACGTCATGGCTCGGCAAGTTGGTCAGCGAGTAGTCGGTGGTGATGGCCTGCCAACCGTTGGCCATGTCGTAGCCACCGAAGAGGAATCCCAGTGCCAGGAGGAGGCCGCCCGCGGCAACAAACGGAACCATGTAAGAAACGCCGGTCATGATGGCTTGCTGAATACGCTTGCCCCAGCCCAGACCCTGGCCATCTTCCTCAGCGCTAGAGGAGGACGCGCCGGCAGTTCCTGCCACCTTGTGCGCGTTGGGGTTCTTCGAGGCGGCGATGGCCTCATCGATCATCACGCCCGGTTCGTTGATGGCGCGCTTGACGCCAGATTCGATGACCGGCTTGCCGGCGAAGCGCTCACGGTCACGAACGCCCACGTCGGTAGCGAAAATCACGGCGTCGGCAGCCGCAATCGTGTCTGCCGAAACAGAGGTGTTGTTGGAGGACCCCTGGGTCTCCACGGTGAGCTCGACGTCGTCGCGTTCCTCGGCGGTTTGAGTGAGGGCATCGGCAGCCATGTACGTGTGAGCAATGCCGGTCGGGCATGCGGTGACGGCCACGATGCGCGTCTTCTTCGACTCTGCAGTCTTGCTCGAAGCAGGAGCCGCTGCCGCTGCACTCGCACCTGCAGTGGATGCTGATTCGGTAGCTGCAGCCTTCTTCTTCGGCTTTTCTGCGTTGACAACGTCGAGGACGAGGGAGACGATCTCTTCTTTGGTCTTCGCAGTTCGAAGGGCTTCCAGGAAGTCCTTCTTCACCAGCGCGCGAGCGAGCTTCGAGAGAATCTTCAGATGGGCCTTGCCGCCTCCTTCCGGAGCAGCGATGAGGAACACCAAGTGGGCGTCACCGTCGGGGCCGGAGAAGTCGACCCCGCGCGAGAGACGGGCGAAGGCCAGGGTGGGTTCAGACACGGCAGCAGAGCGGCAGTGCGGGATGGCAACGCCGCCGGGGACACCGGTGCCGGCTTTGGCTTCACGCGCGATGGCCGGGCCTGCCAGCTCGTCCACGGAGGTAGCGCGGCCGGTGTCGTGAACAAGCGAGGCCAGATTGGTAATGACTGATTCGATGCTGTCACCGAAGTCGGCGTCGAGCGCCACGAGGTCGGTGGTGATGAGTTGTGATGACATCGGTAGGTACTCCTCAGTACTGCTAAAGGCCGGTGACGGCCGAAACCGTCGTGTGTTCGATATCTAGTTCTTCGGGGGTTGGAATTTGGGTTCCCGGGAGTGCTGCGGCTGCTGAACCGTAGGCCACAGCCTGGCGCAGGGCCTCGGGGTACGAGGCGCCGGAGCGGCGGGCGAGGATATAGCCGGAGAGCGAAGAATCGCCGGCACCCACGGTGGAGCGCAGGGTAATCGGCGGGGGAGTAGCAGCCCATGCTTCATTGGCCGTGACCAGCACCGCGCCAGCGCCACCCAGGGTGACAAGAACCTCGGGGATGCCGCGCTTGACGACGACCCTCGCGGCCTCAACCACTCCGCTGAAGTCGCCGTCTTCGGCGGCGGCCTCAAGGGCCTGACCATCGACACCTGCAAGCTGGCCCAGCTCGAGGCCGTTTGGCTTGATGAGGTCGGGGCTGGTTACTTCGAGGTTGTCACCGAGAGCCACCATGGGCGCATCAGAGGTATCGACGGCTATGCGGAGGTCAGGGTTGGCTTCGCGGGCTACCCGGATGAGCTGCGTGTACCAGTCGGTGGGAACGCCTTGGGGGAGAGAACCTGCCATGACTAACCACTCGGCGTCGGCGCAGTGTTCTGCGAGTGCCTGTACAACGGCTTGCTGCACGTCCGCATCGAGCGTGGCGCCGGGGCCATTGAGCTTGGTCGTGCGGCCATTCGGCTCGGTCAGAGTGGTGTTGGTACGCACCGCGCTGTGAGTGGGCACGGCCTGCACGGGAATCGATGCGTCGGCCGCGAGGACCAGGAAAGGATCGGAGGCAACGGCGGGGAGCAGCGCCAGGCTGTCGACGTTGGCGAGCGTTACCGCGTGCGTAACGTTGACGCCTTTACCACCGGCAACGCTGGAGACGGATCCTGCGCGGTGAACAGCACCAGGTTCGAGTTCCTCGTTCAAGCGCACGGTGGCGTCGATGCTCGGGTTGGGGGTCAAAGTAAGGATCATCGTGGAGAATGTCCCCTTTCGCGGAGTGCGTATATTGGGGGCAAACGCGCCTCAGCGGCGTGAACAAGAGCTTCGGTGCGGATTGCCCGTTGTCAGCGTGAAATTAATGTTGCTTAATGTTGATTATTGCCCGTATGTGTCCGAATGTCAATGGAATCACTGTGGGTTTCGTTGCATTTTTGGCCGACTTGTGATGATCTGGAAAGAGAAAACATCGTCTCCGTAAGGAAATGTGTCATGGAAAACGCATCCCCATCCATCATTAAAGGCACCGGCGTCGTCGCTGGCGTTGCATACGCTGAGGCGGTGTGGGTCCGCCCACGCCCAGAACTGCCCACGGCTGGAGAAACCGTGGCGGAAGAGCAACGTGATGCCGAATACGATCGCTTCCTCGAAGCGGTAGATATGGTTGCTAGCCGGTTAGAACAGCGCGCAGCTGGGGCCGAAGGCCAAGCGGCTGAAGTTCTTGGCGCAACCGCCGGAATGGTCAAGGATCGAGGCTGGCACAAGGCAGTGCGCAAGGGTATTCGCGGCGGTAAGAACGCCGAGTATGCAGTTGTGGGGGCCACGGACAGGTTTGTCACCATGTTTGAGGCCGCCGGCGGCGTCATGGCTGAGCGCACGACGGACCTCAAGGACGTGCGCGATCGAGTGATTGCTCAGCTGCGCGGTGAGCAAGAGCCGGGCCTACCCATGGTCGAAGGAGAGGCTGTACTGCTGGCTGACGATCTAGCCCCGGCGGATACCGCAACCTTGGACACCACTCACATCAAGGCGCTCGTGACCGAGCTTGGCGGGCCAACCAGCCACACCGCAATTATTGCTCGCCAGCTTGATCTTCCCTGCATCGTGGCAGTGGGCGCTAAGCTGCGAACGATTGAGGCTGGCACCCAGCTCTTCGTCGATGGCTCCGTAGGATCGGTGTCCCTGGGTGCAGATCGTGCCTCCGCGCTGAAGGCCGTGGAGGAATACCGTGAGAAGGCGGCACGAGTTGCCCAGTGGCGGGGACCAGCCCAGACCAAGGATGGTCATCGCGTGCAGTTGCTGGCCAACGTTGCTGACGGAAACGCGGCCCGCATTGCCTCTGACTCGCAGGCAGAAGGCATCGGCCTATACCGCACGGAGCTGTCCTTCCTCTCTGCCAGCGAGGAACCGACCGTCGAGGAGCAAGCGCGCATCTACGGCAAGGTTTTCAACGCTTTCCCGGAGTCCAAGGTCGTTGTACGCACGCTCGACGCCGGTTCGGATAAGCCGATTTCCTATGCCACCTTGGACTCGGAAGAAAACCCCGCATTGGGCGTTCGTGGTTTGCGCATCGCCCGCGACAACGAGGCGCTGTTGACTCGTCAGCTCGACGCTATCGCCCAAGCCGCGGAAAAGCGCGGAGATGGGGCTACGACGTGGGTTATGGCGCCGATGGTGGCTACAGCAGTGGAAGCGAAATGGTTCGCTGGTCTGTGCCGCGAGCGCGGTTTGACTGCCGGTGCGATGATTGAGGTTCCCGCCGCAGCCTTGATGGCGGATACCATCATGCCGCACCTCGATTTCGTGTCCATTGGTACCAATGATCTGACGCAGTACACCATGGCCGCGGACCGTCTGTCGCCGCAGCTGGCCTACTTGACCGATCCGTGGCAGCCTGCTGTCCTTCGCCTGATTCAGCACACCTGCGTGGTGGGGCGCGATAACAACGTTCCGGTTGGCGTCTGTGGCGAAGCCGCAGCTGATCCCATGCTTGCCTGCGTGTTGACTGGCCTAGGTGTGACTTCGCTGTCGGCGGCGTCGACTGCGGTTGCTGGCGTCGGTGCGCAGCTGGCTGAGCTCAGCCTTGAGCAGTGCCAGAAGATGGCAGAGGCGGCTGTCAACGCCGAAAGCCCAGCGGACGCTCGTGCCGCAGTGATTGCGCTGCTGGAGGAATACCAGTCCGCTTAGAGCGCTGAATTGCACAGGAGGTGTGCGCCCTCATCATGCGGGGTGCACACCTCCTGAATTGATCTATGGGTGCTGAATTGATCTATTGGTGAAAGCGCCTACTTGTCCGCGGCGACAATCACCTCGATGCCGTGCTCGCGCAGAGCCTCAACGTAGGAATCGGGGGCGGCAGCGTCGGTAATGACGACATCAATCTCATCGAGTGATGCAAAGCTGACCAAGTAGTCGTTGCCCAACTTCGATGAATCACACAGCACGACAACGCGGTGTGCATTGGTGACGAATGCTGACTTGATAGCCGCCTCTTGCGAATCGGCCGTAGAGAGCCCGTGGTCAATGGTTAGAGCATTGGTTCCGATGAAGGCGACGTCAGCACGCATCAGGGCCATGGTGCGAAGCGCAGTGTCACCGACGACGGCCTGGGTAATCGCGCGCACGGTGCCTCCCAGCAGCTGGACGTCAGATACCCCGTTGCTGGCTAGTGAAAGAGCGATCGGGAGACTATTCGACACAATGCTGAATTGCCCGGCCGAGTAGCGCTGGCCTATGAGATCGGCAAGCGCATTCGTGGTGGTTCCGGCATCGAGAAAGATGCTTCCTCCGTCGGGAAGCTGCTCTAGTGCGGCGCGTGCGATTGCCATTTTGGCGCCCGTGGCCGAACGTTGGCGAGTATCAAGGGTGAATTCGGCGGTCTGGAAGGATTGGGAGGCGACTGCACCGCCATGAACTCGGTGCACAACTCCCTCTCGGTCCAAGACCGCGAGATCGCGGCGAATCGTCTCAGCGGTGACATCGAAGCGCTCGGAGAGCTCTGTGACATTGACTCGTCCTTCTACAGCGGTCAATGACGCAATTTGTCGGCGACGCTCTTCTGCGTACATGGTTCCTCCAAATGAAGTCTGCCTTGTGGTGGTCACTGCGCCCGCCGGTGAAGGAAAAGGGGCTGGGGCGTGTGAACGAAAAGAACAACGGATGTTGTGGCGATACTTCTATTGTCCCACTGAATGCGAACAAAACGGAACTAAACAAAGAAAAGCTCACATCGAATGCGTGCCTTAGTCACTAAAACCTATAGTTGTACTGCAAGTATCCGAATGTGTGATCTCGGACGCTAAAACGGTCGAAATCGGGCATGTACACACACAAGGGGGTAAAAAGAAACAATCCCCCAGTCCGGTTCGCCCGCACCGAGTGGGTGATTGGTGTGGAGCGGGGAAGGCCTGAGGGAGCGCTGAGGTGGATGGTTTCTAGAGTTTGCGGAATACGGATACTACCTTGCCCATGATTTCGGCTTCATCGCCCTTGATGGGTGAGTAGGCGTCGTTGTGGGGGAGGAGCCATACACCGGAGGAATCTCGGTGAAATTCCTTCACGGTCGCTTCTTCACCGTCCAAAAGTGCGGCTACGAACTCGCCTTCTTCTGCAACAGACTGCGAGCGAATAATAACCCAATCCCCGTTGAGGATTCCCGCATCCTGCATTGAATCTCCCACGACTTGCAGCATGTATAGTTCGCCGCTGCCTAGGATTTCACCCGGCATGGGGAAGTAGGCGTCGATGTTCTCCTCGGCGGTGATGGGGGAACCAGCAGCAATGCGGCCCACAACAGGAATGTAGTTTGGGGTGGCGGCGTCTTCGGGTGCGTCAGGGGTGGAGGTTCCCGATGATGCGATTGCCTGCCCGGTCTTTCGTCCGGGCTTTTTGGGGTCGTCGGCGCCGGGGAAATGGCGCACATCAACAGCTCGTGGCTTGTTTGGATCGCGGCGAAGGAAGCCCTTCTCTTCCAGCTGCTTTAACTGATAGGCCACGGACGAGGTGGACTGGAGGCCTGTTGCGTCACCGATTTCGCGGATGCTTGGCGGATAGCCGCGCAACATGACGGCGTCATGGATTACTTCCAAGATGCGGCGTTGGCGAGGGGAAAGTGAATCGAGGGAAGGGTGGTCGCTTCGCTTTGGATTGCGGGCCATTCTTGCTCCTAGGAACTGTCGGGGTGTGCAGAGATGATGTGCGCGGCTTTGGTGTGCCGGACATAAGTGGGAGTGGGCTGCTGGTGATACTTCCGCTTCCCTTTTTAGCACGGAAAGAAAAAATGTTCGACTAACGCCGCCCGAGTGTGGACAAATTTTCGAAGGCCTGCTATAAATCGAACATACACACCAAATCGAACGGTTGATCGAAGGTGATGTTCGAAAATGTCGGGCTTTGTTCGTACACTTCGGGCATTGTCTCATTGAATAAGGAAGACCTAGAAAGGAACCGTCATGGCTATCGCATTAAACAATGCCTCTGTACTGCGCGGGGTGGCCCTCGAGAAGTCTAGTAATCGGGCTGTGCTAGTGCCGCCAGCGGCGGTCTGGGATCCCGCTCAGTCTCGGTCGCTCACGTCTGATGCCCCGCGCAACCTTCCGTATGGGCCGTCTCGTGTTCGAACTCTTGCCGTAAACGATAGAACACAGTGCCGTCCGGAAAATCCGGTGAATTCCCAGGTTTCGGCCGCCGGAGCAACATCGGGCAGCCGTCGTAGTCGGTCGAACGTAGGTAACTATGTGCTCGGAGCAGTCTTTGGCGCCGCGGTATTCATCGGCACAGTATGGGGTGGCCTCAGTATCGATAGTGAGGTTGACAGTGCGAGCACCTCTTCGTCCACGACGGTCGTGTCTTCGCGCTAGAATTCCTTGGGCCAGCAGCATGTGCGCATTGGTCGAAAGGAAGGATACGGCACTGTGTATTGCCCGTTCTGTCACAACGAACAATCACGCGTTATTGACTCGCGCGTGATCGACAGTGGAACCTCGATCCGGCGGCGTCGCGAATGCGCCGCGTGCAAAGGTCGCTTCACCACCATCGAGAAAGCAGTCTTGTCAGTAGTCAAGCGAAATGGCTTGGCTGAGCCTTTCAGTCGCGACAAGCTGATCCGAGGCGTCAAACGTGCATGTCAGGGGCGCGACGTTAGCGATGATGCTTTGAAGAAGCTCGCTCAAGAAGTTGAAGAGACCGTGCGCAGTCACGGCTCCTCGCAAGTAAACGCCAATGACATCGGCCTTGCCATCCTGGAACCTCTGCGAGATCTCGATGAAGTGGCCTACCTGCGCTTTGCGTCCGTGTATAAGTCTTTTGAAAGCGCCGACGACTTCGAATCAGAAATCCGCCTCATGCGTCGGCGCGACCGCGATAGCTTTTAGCGTAATTTATCCACTGCCTTTTGGATTCTCCTCAAAGACACCGCGTGGGCAGTGCCCAGGCGTTGTGCGAAGAGCGATACGCGCAGTTCCTCAATCATCCAGTAGATGTCTTTAACCTCACGCGTCTTTTCACGGCCAGGAGGCAGGGAACGCAACCGATTGGCCACATAGGCTTTGGCCTCGTCGACGTCTGCCTGCCGGTCAGCATCGCGGTCCGGGTCCACGTTCATTTCCTCAAGCCTGATGCGCGCGGCCTGGATATAGCGCGGTAGATGGCGCAGATGTTGGATCCCGTGGACGGTGATGGCGTGCGCGGGCAACAGGAAATTGAGCTGGGCCCGAATATCATCGATGGCCGGCCCCTCCCAGTGCTTCAGCTCAGCATTCAGATTGGAATACTCTGCCAGGCCCGGCGCAATTGCAACGACTGCCTGGCGCACTCTGCCCGGGACCTCCGGTTTGACCGCGTTGAGCAATGCATTGAAGTCACCGGGGGTGCGCACGGGGCCGCCCTTTTCCATCATGATGTCGCGTACTGCGGCTACCCGGGCATCGCTGACAAGTCCTTCCGCCCCGCCGTGGGGGTAGGAGTCGACGGCTACCCGCTGCTGTAGAGGAAGCCCTTTGACCATCTGCTGCGTATTCACCGTAATTTCTCGGAGCAGCAAGGTTAGGGTGGTGGTGATCATGGAGGCGTCGGCAGCCGCCTTGGTGGGATGGACCTTGAGCGCCACGCCGTCCTTGGTCGCTACGAGCGCGGGGTAGGCGGTGACCTCATGCCCATCGACGACGGTTACCACTTCCTCATCGATGGCGCCGAGCGTATCCTCCGTCCATTCCTTGACCGCAGTGGATTCGGCGGCGCGGCCAACGCGTGAGACCGAGGAGGAAATGTGGCCGGCTTGGCGTTGGACCAGAGCCTGCAAGTTGCGGTCTGAGTCGATGACCTTGCCCCGCTTGTCCACTGCGGCATAGTTCATGCGCAGATGCGGAGGGAGCTGGTCGGGGCGGAAATCGCCGGCGTTGATGCCTTGGCCGCCCATCTCTTGCAAAATCGCAGCGAGTTGCTCGGTGAGTGTGCCCTCATAGGGCAAGAGCTTGGGCAGTGCGCGTTCAGCGAACTCGGGTGCCGGAACCACGGTGCGTCGAAGCGCCTTCGGCAGCGAGCGAATAAGCTCTGTTATGAGCTCTAGGCGCAGGCCCGGTACCAGCCAATCGAAGCCTTCTGTGTCCAACCCCGCGAGGAGCGGGACGGGAACCATGAGCGTGACACCGTCGAGTGGATCGCCCGGCTCGAACTTGTAGGACAAGTCGTAGTCGATGCTTCCCTTCAACCAGCGGTCGGGGAAGGCATCCTCGGTGACATCGTGGTCCTCCTCAAGGAGCGCTTCTGGGTCGAAGTCCAAGGAATGCTTGTTCTTCTGCTTTTTCCACCAGGAATCGAAATGCCGAGCGGTGGTGACAGACGCAGGGATTCGCTGATCGTAGAAATCGAAGAGACTGTCTTCGTCCACGACGAGTCCGCGCCGGCGGGCCTTCTCCTCATATTCGGAGGCCTCGGCGAGTTTGCGCTTGTTGTCGTGGAAGAAGTGGTGGTGGGTGGTCCAGTCGCCGTCGACTAGCGCGTTACGGATGAACATATCGCGCGCTGCCTCAGGATCCACGCGGTGATAGGGCACGGTCCGGTCGGCGACAACAGTGACGCCATAAAGCGTCGAGCGTTGGGTGACGACCGCAGAGCCGCGCTTTCGCGACCACGTCGGGTCAGAATAGTTGTGCTTCAGCAAATCCTTCGCCAGCTTTTCAACCCATGCTGGGTCGATGGCAGCAACGTCGCGCGCCCACAGGCGCGACGTTTCCACCAACTCAGCCGCCATGACGAACTCGGGCGGTTTCTTTGCCAGTGCCGATCCGGGGAAGACGAGGAAGCGGGTATTGCGTGCACCAATGAACTCCTTAGAGTTGCCATCACGCGCGCCGATATTAGACAACAGTCCAGAAAGCAAGGCCATATGGATGTCATCGGGGCGACGCTCTGTGCTTTCCTGGGCTTTCCACCCGAGCTGCTTGGCGACGTCCCGCAGCTGCCGCACCAGATCGAACCACTCGCGGATGCGCATATAGTGCAGGAAGTCGGCCTTCATCCGTTTGCGGAAAGCATTGCCGCTCATCTCATCGCGAGCTTCCTGGACAAAGTCCCACAGGTTGAGCATGGCCACAAAGTCGGAGGTTTTATCCTTGAAGCGGGCATGTGCCTGGTCGGCTTGAGCTTGCTTGTCGCTGGGCCGCTCGCGCACATCTTGAATCGTCATGGCAGCAACGATGACCATGACGTCGTGGAGACAACCGGAAGTCTTGGCCTCGACCAGCATGCGGGCCATGCGTGGATCTACGGGGATGCGGGCAAGATCGCGTCCTATTCGGGTCAGGACAGGTAGTCCGTCTTTTTCTTTGCCCTCGAGGGCGCCCAGTTCGTGCAGAAGAAGTAGGCCGTCTCGTACGGCCTTCGGCTCAGGGGGTTGGACAAAGGGGAAGTCAGCAATGTCCCCAAGGCGCAGCGAAATCATCTGTAGGATGACGCTGGCCAGGTTGGTGCGCAGAATCTCGGGATCCGTAAACTCCGGGCGGGATAGGAAATCCTGCTCGCTGTACAGGCGGATGGCGATGCCATCCGCAACGCGGCCACAGCGGCCCGAGCGCTGGTTGGCGCTTGCTTGGGAGATCGGCTCGATGGGGAGGCGCTGCACCTTGGTGCGCGTGGAATAGCGCGATATACGCGCCGTTCCCGTATCCACGACGTAGCGAATGCCGGGCACCGTCAATGAGGTCTCAGCAATGTTGGTGGAGAGCACGATGCGCCGTCCGCGGTGCGAGCGGAAAACGCGATGTTGTTCCTGGTTGGACAGGCGTCCGAAGAGCGGAGTGACCTCCACGTTGCGCCAGTGGCGCCCCTCGATGGCCTCCATGGCGTCGCGGATATCGCGCTCTCCGGGGAAGAAGCACAGAATATCTCCTTCGCCTTCGGCCATGAGCTCCTCGATGGCTTCGCAGAGGGCGTCGAGAGGATCGAGGTCGATGGTCTTGCCGCCCGATTCGACCTCGAGCGGGCGGTAGCGGATCTCCACGGGGTAGGTGCGCCCGGAGACCTCGATGATGGGGGCAGGTTTGCCCCCAGCGTCCGCGAAGTGTTCGGCGAAGCGCTCGGGATCAATCGTTGCTGAGGTGATGATGACCTTCAGATCCGGACGCTTGGGAAGCAGCCGCTTGAGGTAGCCCAAGAGGAAGTCGATGTTGAGTGAGCGCTCGTGTGCCTCATCGATAATGATCGTGTCGTAGGCATTGAGGAAACGGTCGCGCTGCATCTCTGCCAGCAGGATGCCGTCGGTCATGAGCTTCACGGCGGTGGTGGAGGAGACTTTGTCATCGAAGCGAATGGCATAGCCGACTGTGTCCCCGATGGACTGATCAAGTTCTTCTGCAATGCGCTCGGCGACGGTACGCGCTGCTAGTCGCCGCGGCTGGGTATGGCCAATGAGCCCCCGCCGGCCGCGGCCGAGTTCCAGGCAGATTTTTGGAATCTGTGTGGTCTTTCCCGAACCGGTTTCACCAGCGATGATGACTACCTGATTCTTTTCGATCGCCTCGGCGATATCGTCGCGGCGTCCGGTGACGGGAAGCTCCTCGGGGTAGGTAATCGGCGGCACGTTGGCATCGATGGTGCTCACCTTGTCTTGGGCGGCTGTGATATCGGCCTGGATCGCAGCCAGGGCCTTGGGAGAACGAGCCTTGCGCAGGCGGCGACGGAATGCGCGCTCATCACTCAAAGAAACTGTTGTGAGAGCGCCGTAAAGATCTTCGCGAGTAGCAGTCATAGTTGACCTAAAAGTCTACTCGGAAGGCTAGTCGCTCACAGGTCCAGGTAGAGAAATTGGTACCCTCGTGGTGACTGTGTGAACAATGATTAAAGAAGGGCACAATCAATGACTAATCCTTTTGGTTCGAATCCGGAGGACAACGGCTCCAACGGAGGGTTCGGAAGCAACCCGCAGAACGGCCCCAGTAATTCCTCCGGGAACACTGGTGGACTTCCAAAGTATGAACCCACCAGCCACCCAGAAGACCAGGCTGGTTTCGGTCAATCCGGCAACTATGGCAACTATGGCGGCGGAGCTTACGGCTCTCAGTCCTATGGTGGGTACGATGCTGGCCAGCCGGGTTATGCCGGTGCGAGCTATGGGAATAGCTCCGGTCAAGAGGGCCTCGGCCCAGGTGCCGGTCCGGCCTATACGGGTCCAGTCAGCGCTATCGAAGCGATCAAATGGGGATTCAAGGCCGCGCTCGGCAACGCACTTTTGTGGGTGTTGGGAGCCGTCGTCGTGCTTGCTATTCAGTTTGTCCCACAAGTTGGAATCAGCGTTGGTGCGCAGAGTGCCGATGGGGCGGAGACCTCCGTCATGTTGGACCTCTTCTCCTTCGCGGTGTCTATCCTGTCCTTTGTCATTTCTCTGGTTGTTTATCGTTTGGCCTACCGTGAAATCGATAAGCCGAGCCCCACATGGGGAACCCTGTTCCAGGGAGTTCGCTGGGTGCCGCCGCTGGTAGTGAATCTTGTCTTGGGCATTCTCGCAGCGATTGCCCTGGTGATCGTCATCGTCGTCCTGTTTATGGTGGTCCTCGGCGGTGTGGAAGGTACGGACCTCCAGAACCCAGAGCAGCTCAGCCAGAGCGATGTTTTCGCGCTCGTTGGCTCCATCTTTGGTGGGCTCCTTGTAGTGATGTTGATTGCGCTGTTTATTCAGCCCTTCTTTACCCTCATGCCCTGGTTGGCAGCCGATACTTCCTCGATCGGCGAGGCTTTCTCCCAGGGACTCAAGCTGGGCAAGGAAAACTACAGCCACCTTTTGCTGTTTATTGTCCTGTCTGGCCTCTTGGGTTTCGCGTCCCTTATTACCTTGGGCTTGGCTCTGATTATTATCGCGCCGGCCCTTCAGCTGGCGACAGCGCACCTGTGCCGCCAGTGCCAGGGTCGTTATGCTCCCGCAGCTTAAGGTCTAAACCAGACCTATAACGCAACGCCGCCTAAGCTTTCCGCTTGTTTAGCCACCGCCTACCGAGGCGGGCCGGGCTACAAGAGGTAAGCCAAGGGCGGCGTTGTAGTTTTTAATGCCATCAGAGTTGGGGGGCTCGAATTACGAGGTCGGGAAGAGGGCTCGGGAGCGTTCCGCAGCGTCCTGGAAGGCGGCGGTGACCAAAGAGCCAAAGGCGCGAAATTCATCAGCGCGGGCAGCAGACGATCGGAAAACGAGTCCAACCGGGCGCTCCGCTGTTACCGTGGGGGCGAAACGGGCGACCGCAAGCTGCGGGTTTTGGCATTCCGTTGCGAGCGCTGATTCAGGGACAAGGGTAGTGCCTAGATTTCCCATGACGAGCTGCAGGATAGTGGTCAGCGACGATGCTCGGGTGACGGCATTGGTGGCTTCGGAGGGGTTTACCTTGGCGCGACGGCATAGGTCGAGGACTTGGTCGCGGAGGCAGTGGCCGTCGTCAAGCAGCAAAAGGTCAAGGTCTGCAAGCTCTTCGAGTGTGAGATCCTCGCGCCCCGCGAGCGGGTGTCCTGCCGGTGTTACGACGGTAAAGGATTCGCTATAGAGAGGAGTCTCGACCATCCCGGTGGCCTCGGTGGGCAGTGCGGCCACAGCGAGGTCTAAGCTGCCCTCGCGCAGCTTGTCTAACAGGTGTTGAGTCTGTTCCTCGACGAAGCGTGGTTCTAGATCGGGGTAGGTTTCGCTGATGGATTTCAGCAGCCCCGGCAAAATATAGGGCGCGATGGTGGGGATGATTCCGATGGTGAGGGGGCCAGTTAACGTACCGCTTGCACCGTGGGCTTGGCTGAGGAAGGCATCGGACGCTTCGAGCGTTGCCTTGGCGTAGGGGAGGAGCGCCTCGCCGGTGGACGTCACGATGACTTTGCGGGTAGAGCGCTCGATGAGCTGGACTCCCAAGCCTTGTTCGAGGGCGACGAGTGCTTGGGAGAGCGAAGGCTGGGAGATATCGAGTTTGGCGGCCGCGGAGCCAAAGTGTTTGTTCTCCGCAATCGTGACGAAGGTGCGCAACTGGGCGAGGGTTGGGCGATACTCCTTATTGTTCATGCCTATAACTCTAACATCTCTAATTCGTCGGGCCTATTGACGTGCGAGGGGGTTCGTGGCATACTTAACAAGCGAGCGGCTGCGTACCAGCTAAAAGGTAGAATGGTGTGCGGTCGTAGAGATTTACATCACTTTTGTGCATTGTTGTGACTATTGAAGGAGTTGAATCTTCTATGCCTATCTTGACCGTTGGTGAGAAGTTCCCAGAGTTCGAACTGACTGCGCTGAAGGGCGGCGACCTCCACGACGTCAACGCTAACCAGCCGGAGGATTACTTCGAGCAGGTGTCTTTGGACAAGTACCAGGGGATGTGGAAGGTTGTATTCTTCTACCCGAAGGACTTCACCTTTGTGTGCCCGACTGAGATCGCAGCCTTCGGCAAGCTGGATGAGGAATTCCAGGACCGCGATACCCAGATCCTCGGCGGCTCCACCGACAATGAGTTTGCGCACTTCAACTGGCGTGCAACCCACCCGGAGCTGAAGGAAGTCCCGTTCCCGATGTTCTCTGATATTCGCCACGACCTCATCCGCGCCCTCGGTGTGGAGAATGCCGACGGTGTTGCTGACCGCGCGACCTTCATCATTGACCCGGACGGTGTTATCCAGTTCGTGTCCGTGACCCCGGACGCTGTGGGCCGCAACGTTGATGAGGTTCTGCGCGTGCTCGATGCGCTGCAGTCCGAAGAGGTTTGTGCCTGCAACTGGGAGGCTAATGACCCGACGAAGAACATTGACAAGCTCGAGGTCGTTCAGTCCGCACTGTAAGACAACGCTAAGCACAACCGTCCAACCATAAAGGAGTTACTCAGTGTCCATCGACAACCTGAAGTCCGCACTTCCGGCGTATGCCAAGGATCAGAAGCTCAACATCGGTACGCTGACGCGTACGACCGAGCTGAATGAGGAGCAGCTGTGGGGCAGCTTGGTCGCTGCTGCGGCCGCCACCCGTAATGATCTGGTCCTGAAGGAGATTCTTGAGGAAGCCCGCGAGCACCTCAGTGAAGAGGCAGTTGACGCAGCTCTCGGCTCCGCCACGGTGATGGCTATGAACAACGTGGCCTACCGCGCAAAGAGCTGGTTGGGCGATGATTTCGCTCAGGTCAAGTTTGGTCTGCGCATGAACATCATTGCTAAGCCTGGCGTAGACAAGGCAACGTTTGAGCTGTGGAGCACCGTTGTCTCCGCTATCAACGGCTGCGAGCACTGCTTGACTGCACACGCCAATACTCTGTTGGAGGAGGGCGTGACCAAGGAGCAGATTTGGGAAGGCGTCAAGGTCGCAGGCGTTGTTCAGGCTGTGGCGCAGGCGCTGCAGGCTGAGGCTGTGCGCTCCGCTGAGTAGATAAACAGCATGCCTTCTTAGGCGCACGATAGAGAAGTCCCACTCCCGTGATTATGTACAGGGGAGTGGGACTTTTTGTGCCTCAAAGGGCTGGGGAGGTTTGCGGCCTTCTAGCGGATGACCCCGCCGAAGGCAACGCCGATGCCATAGGTAATGGCTAGCCCGAGCGCGCCACCAATGACGAGGCGGAAGACGGAACGTGCGGCATTTGTACCGGCGAGGCGAGCAGACACGTAGCCCGTAATCGCCAGGGCAATGAGAGTGATCACGGCGACGACTGCTGCGGCCATGCTCATCGGGGCTATAAAGATTGACAGGAGGGGTAGCGCTGCACCGGCAAGGAAAGATACTGCCGACCAGAAAGCGGCGTGCCAAGGGTTCGTCAGGTCCTCACCATCGATGCCCATCTCCAGCCTCAGGTGTGCCTCCAAGAGCCTATCTTTGGCGGCGATCTCATGTGCGGCGGTGTCTGCGGTAGCGGTGTTCATGCCGTAGTCAGCCAACATGGATACGAGTTCGGCGTGTTCTTGTTCAGGAAGCTCCGCCAGTTCGCGAGTCTCCTTGGCTATCATCATCCGTTCGGAGTCACGCTGCGCTGACACCGAGACGTATTCTCCCAGCGCCATCGACGCGGCTCCCGATACGGTTGCGGCCAAGCCGGCGGTGAGGATGGCGCTTGCCGACGCCCCCGACCCCACGACGCCGAGCAGAAGTGCAGCGACGGAGACGATGCCGTCATTGGCGCCGAGAACTCCCGCCCGAAGGGAATTTAACCGGCTCTTCCGGTTTCGGGGTGCGTAGCGGGG
>NZ_KV806831.1:0-127386 GCF_001811845.1 Corynebacterium sp. HMSC062E11 | reverse complement strand
TTGACTTTCGGCAGGCTATCAAGCCGGTGGATAGCACGCAGACCGGATTTAATGTGACCTTCCGGCAGTGACCAGGCAGCCACCAAGCTTAAAGCGGTGGTGTTGATATCAGCCTGCAGGCTGGGCATAGCAGCAACCCAGGTGTTGTAGATAGCGCGGCGGGCTGCCGCACGGGCTATAGCGTGTGGATTATTCGGATTCGTTGTTGAGAAGAAAAAAGAAGAGGAGGTTGAAGGGTGCGTGGCAGTGGTAGTCATGAATGTCTCCCCCGAGAAACATGAGTTAGAAGAAATGTTCTAACAATGATTCTACCGACCCTCACCACGCATAGCCATAGCCGGTAGTGAATACACGTTAAGTCGTTACTACAAACGGGGGTAACCACCACGGGTTAGCTAGGCCGTTCGATCCTCAATCAGTAGCGGTGACTGGGGCAAAACGATTAATGCCCCACGCGCGTTGTTGGCGGCACGTGGGGCGTGGGGATCTACTGGGCGTCGGAAAGCGCGTAGGCAGCGCCAGCGCTTGCGGCGGTGACGGCCAGGACTGCCGGCCAGGAGCCAATCTTCTTAGCCAGCGGGTGAGAGAGACCAAACGCGCCGGTGTAAAGAGCAGCCAGACCGGCAGTAGTGGCTGGGTTCGTCTTGGCCCACCAGCTGCGTCCGGCCCAGACGCCAGCGGCGGCGAGCACTACGCCGCCAAGCGGGCGGATTCCAGTTTCCCGAGCTGTGAGCCAACCGCCAATGAGACCCAGAGAGACGGTCGCGGCCGTCGATACGTCCTGTGGTTTCTTGATGTCAATCATTCCCATGCGCTTCAGTTTAGGCCGCCTGCATGGACGGTGGCTAGACTTCCCTCCATGAATCACGCAGCACCGCCCACGTCAGAAAAGCAAGCTTGGCTCGCCATGGCGGCGCTGTCACTCGGCTTCTTCATGTCGTTGCTCGACCAATCCATGATTGCAGTTGCGCTTCCCGACGTCCGTCGTGAGTTCAACGCCGACGTCAATCAGGTGCTGTGGGTCTCCGCCATCTATTTGCTCGCCGTGGTCGTGCCCCTCCTGTTTACTGGAAGGCTAGGGGATATCTACGGGCAGAAGCGAATGTTTCAGCTCGGCAACGGACTCTTTGGCCTTGGTGCACTGCTTTGTGCGCTGGCGCCATCCGTAGAGTTTCTCATCGCCGCACGGTCGCTACAAGGCCTAGGTGCCTCCATTCAGATGCCGCAGACCATGGCGGTGATCAACCGTGTTTTCCCTCGTGAGCGGCGCGGCCGTGCGCTGGGTGCCTGGGGCGTGGTGGGTTCGCTGGCCACTCTTGCTGGACCGCTAGTGGGAGGCTTCGTCGTAGCCGCGTTTGGGTGGCAGGCGGTCTTTTGGATCCACATTCCCATTGTCATTGCAGCGATTGTGCTTTCCGGCCTGTGGGTGCCTGCCTTGCCGACGGCGACCGGAAGGATTGATTTCGTGTCGGTAGGGGCGTCGTTTGTCGCGTTGGCCTGCTTCGTCTTTGCGGTGCAACAAGGGCCAGAGACTGGCTGGCCGTGGTGGATTTGGGCCCTCCTCGTCGCCGGAATTGTCGGCATGGCTATCTTCGTGCGCCTGCAATCATCCCGTGGGGCGGCAGCGCTCGTTCCGCTTGGGTTGTTTAAGGACCGTAACTACTCCGTGGGCACGGTGGCCATCGTGTCCATGGGCTTTATGGCTGCGTCGATGATGATTCCGATCATGATGTGGTTGCAGGTCGATCAGGGTTTATCGGCGGGAGATGCCGGAATGATCGTCACGCCGATGGCTCTGGTTTCTTTGTGTGTGTCACCACTAGCGGGCATTTTGGCAGATAGGCTGCATCCGCGACTATTAGCGCTCACGGGATTCGGCATTTTGATTGCCACTTTCGCCGTGCTGTGGTTTCTCATGCACGCGGGTGTTTCGGGGTGGTGGCTGAGCCTGCCATGTGCGGCCTTGGGGGCGGGACAGTCCTTTATTTGGGGATCCAATGCCGCGACGACGATGCGCGATATTGATGCACATCTCATGGGAGCTGCTTCCGGTGTCTATAACACATCGCGACAGGTGGGTTCGGTGATTGGTGTGGCCGGCGTATCAGCAGTCATGCAGGTCGCCGGCGCGGCGGACTCTCTGGTCGCTATCGTTGCGATCCTTTTCGTCGGGTGCATTGCTTCGCTCTTCTTCCGGGATACCCTGCACGCTGGTGTGGAAACTGCGAGCCTATAGGGAAGCGAGTAGATTGGATGTCATGCGTCTTGCTGTACTGACATCCGGTGGTGATTGCCCCGGTCTGAATGCTGTTATCCGCGCGGTCGTTCGCACCGCATCCAACGAGTTCGGCGATACGGTCGTCGGCTACGAGGACGGCTGGGTTGGTCTGATGGAGGACCGACGCCGTGACCTTTATGACGACGCTGAAATTGACCGCATCCTCCTTCGCGGCGGAACCATCCTTGGTACTGGCCGCCTCCACCCAGATAAGTTCAAGGCTGGGCTGGACACCATCAAGGCCAATATGGCCGATGCTGAGGTTGATGCGCTCGTCGCCATTGGCGGCGAGGGAACTCTCAAGGGTGCTAAGTGGCTTTCTGACAACGGTATCCCAGTTGTCGGCGTGCCAAAGACCATCGATAACGACGTCAATGCAACGGACTACACCTTCGGTTTCGACACGGCCGTGTCCGTGGCCACCGATGCGATTGACCGCCTCCACACCACTGCTGAGTCCCACAACCGCATCCTCATCGTGGAGGTCATGGGCCGCCACGTTGGGTGGATTGCGCTGCATGCAGGCATGGCCGGCGGCGCGCACTACACGGTGATCCCCGAGGTCCCATTCGATATCGCAGATATCACCAAGGCGATGGAACGCCGCTTCCAGATGGGTGAGAAGTATGGCATCATCTGCGTCGCCGAAGGAGCACTTCCCAAGGAAGGCACCATGGACTTCGAAGCGGGCGGTGTCGATCAGTTTGGTCACCAGACCTTTAACGGAATTGGCCAGGTCATCGGTGATGAGATCAAGAAGCGCACTGGTTACGACGTGCGCACGACGGTCCTCGGCCACATCCAGCGCGGCGGCACGCCGACGGCGTATGACCGCGTCCTGGCAACCCGTTACGGCACCCACGCCGCCCGCGCTGCGCACAATGGTCAGTCCGGAATGTGCGTCGCCCTCCACGGTGAAAACATCGATCTCGTCCCGCTCGAGGATGCCGTGGGCAAGCTGAAGGTGGTTCCGGCAAAGCGTTATGCCAACGCACAAGCCCTCTTCGGTTAAACGCCGCGACAAGGCCGCCCATAGTTAATAAAGGTTTCGATGACAAGCGTATTAGCTTTCCTTGCTGAGCAGCCGGTCCTGTTGGTGTTTTTGCTGATTGGCATCGGCATGGCGCTCGGCGGCATCAAAACCCGGGGAATTAGCTTAGGGGCGGCCGCCGTTCTCTTCCTCGGTATTGCTTTTTCGGCGGCTGCCTCCGCCGTTGGTGTGGAAGCCTCCGTACCTCCCATTCTGGGAATGCTCGGCTTGGTGCTCTTTGCCTTTGGCATTGGCAATAATTCTGGGGTGTCCTTCTTTAAGTCGCTAAAAACGGCGACGGGCCCAGTGCTGTCGATGATTGGAGTCTTCATCGTCGCGGCGCTTGCCGCGTGGGGGTTGGGCACTTATGTTTTTGGGCTATCGAATGCCACCATCGCGGGTACTTTTGCCGGCGCTGTGACGAATACCCCCGCGTTGGCGGCGGCGTCGGAAGCTACGGGAGATCCCGGCGCAGCAACCGTGGGCTACGCGGTGTCTTACTTATTCGGCGTCATCGGCATGCTCGCGGCCACGGTGCTCGTGCTTCGCGACGCCGGGAATGACGACGACACCCTGTCACCCGTCACACGCCAGCACATGCAGATTCTGAGAGAAATCGCGGTGGCAGAGATTGCGGACATCGGCAACGGGGAAGTGCAAGTGACCCGCCTGCGGCGCGTCGGCAGCAATGACATCGTTCTGCCGAAGTTTTTCGATGTGTTGCACCCAGGTGATGTGGTCACGCTCGTCGGTGCCCCGGAAGACCTGGACAATATCATTGAGCGCGCTGGCCGTGAATCCCCGCAGATCCTCAACGATGACCGCCACGAGCTAGACTTTCGTCGCATTACTATCTCCGAGCACAGCTTGGCTGGCCTGACTATTGCGGAGCTGAACAACCAGCTGTCTGACCGGTGGGGCGCGCGCATTTCGCGCGTTCGCCGCGCGGACAATGACCAGGTTGCTATCCCCGAACACATCGTGGAGCTGGGTGATCGCGTGCGCGTCGTGGGCTCAAAGAAGTCACTGCGCGAGATCTCAAACTTTCTTGGGGATTCTTCGCAAGGCCTAACGGATATCAACCCCGTATCCCTCGGCCTCGGCTTGGCCCTTGGCATCTTTGTAGGGCATATCGATATCCCGCTTCCGGGCGGATCTTCCTTCAACCTCGGTGCTGCCGCCGGCGTTCTCATCGTCGCGTTGGTCATGGCGCGGATTGGGCGAATCGGCAATACAGTGACCGCATTGCCGCACTCAGCCAACACGATTCTTTCCGAGCTCGGACTGTTGCTCTTCTTGGCCCAAGCCGGAACGAATGCGGGCGGGGAGATCGCCGGTGCCTTTACAGGCGGCGCGTGGTGGAAGATTCTTCTCCTTGGCATCATCATCACAACGCTGGTCGCATTCGGGTTTGCCCTTGTGATGCGCCGATTCCTGCGCGTCGGCGCTACAAAGACGGCGGGTGCTATGGCCGGAGCTCAGACTCAACCGGCAGTTCTCGCTTTTGTGAATAATCGGACGAGCACTGATCAGCGTGTGTCCTTGGGCTATGCCATGGTGTATCCAGCGGCCATGATTGCCAAAATTCTTATTACGCACGGCATCACCTTGTTGGGTTAGGCGGTTGCGCACGGTGTCGCGTTGACATACTAAGATGGCACGCATGACTGCTGCGATGTATGACCTGATGGACTACGACGAGGTCCTGGAAAAGTTCGAACCCGTAATGGGCATGGAAGTTCACGTGGAGCTCAATACGGAAACCAAGATGTTCTCCACCTCTCCCACGAACTTCAACGCAGCCCCCAATTCCAACGTGGACCCGGTTTCGCTGGGTCTGCCCGGAGCATTGCCGGTGGTGAATTCAAAGGGCGTGGAAGGCGCCATCAAGATCGGTCTGGCGCTGAACTGCAAGATTGCGGAATCGTCGCGCTTTGCCCGCAAGAATTACTTCTACCCGGATCAGCCGAAGAACTATCAGATCTCTCAGTATGATGAGCCGATTGCATACGACGGCTACCTTGACGTCGTCCTCGATGACGGCACCGAGTGGCGCGTAGAAATTGAGCGTGCCCACATGGAAGAAGACACCGGAAAGCTCACCCACTTGGGCGGTGCCGACGGCCGTATCCATGGCGCGACCTCCTCGCTGGTGGATTGCAACCGCGCGGGTATTCCGCTCATTGAGATCGTGACCAAGCCGATCATTGGTGCTGGCGAGCGCGCCCCCGAGGTTGCCCGCGCCTATGTCTCTGCCCTGCGTGAACTCGTCGCGGCACTGGGCGTGTCCGATGCCCGCATGGATCAGGGCTCGATGCGCGTGGATTCCAACGTGTCGCTGCGCCCGGTGGGCCAGGAAGAGTTCGGCACCCGCACCGAAACCAAGAACATCAACTCCCTGCGCTCCGTCGAGCAGGCGGTGCGCTTTGAGATGCAGCGCCAGGCGCAGGTGCTTGTCGACGGTGGCGAGATCGTCCAGGAAACTCGCCACTACCAGGAAACGGATGGTTCGACTTCCAAGGGCCGTCCGAAGGAGACCGCCGAGGACTACCGATACTTCAACGACCCGGACCTGCCGCCGGTGATTGTCTCCCGCGAGTGGGTTGAGGAAATCCGCCAGACCCTGCCAGAGATGCCGTGGATTCGCCGCGCCCGCATCCAAGAGGAGTGGGGCCTCAAGGACGAGGAGATGCGCGATCTGGTCAACGCCGGCGCCTTGGATCTCATCATCGAAACCGTGGAAGCCGGAACCAGCCCGGATGAGGCCCGCTCTTGGTGGGTTTCTTACCTGACCGGTAAGGCTAATGAGGGCGGCGTTGAGCTGAGCGCCCTCGACATCACCCCGGCTCAGGTCGCGCGCGTGGTCGAGCTGGTCAAGGAAGGCAAGCTGACCACCAAGCTTGCTCGCAAGGCGGTTGACGGCGTCCTCGAAGGCGAGGGGGATGTCGACGAGGTCGTCGCCAATCGCGGACTCGAGGTCGTGCGCGATGACGGCGCAATCGAGAAGGCCGTTGATGATGCCCTGGCAGCCAACCCGGACATCGTGGAGAAGTACAAGGCTGGCAACAAGAAGGTCACCGGCGCCATCGTTGGCGCGGTCATGAAGGCTACCCAGGGTAAGGCTGACCCGGGGCAGGTCAATAAGCTGATCGCGAAGAAGCTCTCTTAGTTGGTATAAATTTCCATTAGGCGAGGTCAGGCGGCTGCGGGGTACCGTGGTCGCCATGACTATTTCTGCTAAAGCACTCCAAAAGACAGGCCCAAACGAACCTTTTAAGGTTGTGACCATCCAGCGTCGTGACCCGCGCGCCGATGACGTCGTCATCGACATAAAGGCCGCGGGCATCTGCCACTCGGACATCCACACCATCCGCAATGAGTGGGGTGAGGCGCACTTCCCGCTGACCGTCGGCCATGAGATCGCCGGCGTTGTTTCCGCCGTGGGGGAGGACGTCACCAAGTTCCAGGTGGGGGACCGCGTCGGCGTGGGCTGCCTGGTGAATTCTTGCGGCGAGTGCGAGCAGTGCCAAGCTGGAATGGAGCAGAACTGCCTTAATGGTGGTGTGGGCACCTATAATTCCACCGACGTCGACGGAACGATTACCCAAGGTGGTTATGCGGAGAAGGTCGTGGTGAACCAGGATTTCGTCCTGCGTATTCCGGATGCCCTTGACTTCGATGTCGCCGCGCCCTTGCTGTGTGCCGGAATTACCACCTACTCTCCGCTGGCTCGCTGGGACGTCAAGGAAGGGCAGAAGGTGGCCGTCGTGGGCCTCGGCGGTTTGGGGCACATGGGCGTACAGATTGCCGCTGCCAAGGGGGCGGATGTCACTGTCATCTCACGCACCTCGCGCAAGGCTGAGGAGGCCGCGAAGCTGGGCGCGAACCGTACGCTCGCCACCACCGAAGAAGAGGACTTTTTCAAAAACCACCGCGGGGAGTTCGACTTCATCCTCTCCACGATTTCCGCCGAGTACAACCTCGAGGACTACCTGCGGATGCTCAAGCCGCGCGGCATCATGTCTGTCGTGGGGCTGCCGCCGGAGGCCCTGCCATTGCGCCTCAACCGCCTGGTAGGCGGCGGCAAGGTGCTCACCGGCAACAACATTGGCGGGATCGCCGAAACCCAGGAAATGCTGGACTTTTGTGCCGAGCACGGCCTGGGAGCGGTCATTGAGAAGGTCGGCGTCGATGACGTCGATGCCGCCTATGAGCGCGTCGTTGCGGGTGATGTGAAGTTCCGATTCGTCATTGATACCGCTACGTTTGCCGAGCATTAAGAGGTGAGCCGCCTCATGCTTTAGCGGCCATTGGAGCAAGCTCTCCATGGCCGCACACATGTTTTCCTGTCATGATGGAGTACCGTGGTAGTAGTGTGCCGCCGTACTTCATCAAAGGTATGGCGCGTTTTTATGCGCTAGTCATAAAGCATAAAGAGAAGAAACTAGAAAACAGATAGGAAAACGTGTCTTATAAAAACGTCGTAGGCATCGCTTTGTCCTTCATTGGCTTGCTCGTGGGTGCGGGCTTTGCCACGGGACAGGAAGTTGTCCAGTACTTTACGTCCTTCGGTATTCCCGGCATGTGGGGAATCCTGGTTGCCGGTTTGGTCATGACCCTTGCCGGTACAGTCTTCCTCCAACTGGGAAGCTACTTCCACGCCAGCGAGCACAACCAGGTGTTCAGGAACATCACCCACCCGATCATTTCGCGCATTCTGGATGTCGCGGTAATCCTCACGCTATTTGCGGTGGGCTTCGTCATGCTGGCGGGTGCCGGTTCCAACATGCAACAGCAGTTCGGCTGGCCGGCTTGGGTAGGCTCGCTGCTCATGCTCGTGCTTGTTCTCATCACAGGCATGTTTGATGTGGATAAGGTGTCACAGGTTATTGGTCTTCTCACGCCGACCATCATTATCGCCGTTCTCTTTGTAGGCACCTACACGCTGCTGCACATGCCAGAGAACGTTGATGCGGCCATTAGTGCCTCTGAAGCGATCGAGTCCCCGATTCCGTTCTGGCTCGTATCCGCGCTGAACTACAACGGCCTCGCCCTCATTCTGGCTGTATCGATGTCCTTGGTGATCGGTGGCGATAACATCAGCCCGCGTGAGGCTGGTGTCGGTGGCATTGTAGGCGGCGCGGTCTACGCGGTGCTCATGGCCATTGCTGGTTTCTCCTTGCTGATGAACGCGGAGAATGTGGGCGATTCAGATATTCCGATGCTGACCCTGGTGGACAACGTTCACCCAGTCCTTGGCGTCATCATGGCAGTCATCATCTACCTGATGATCTTTAATACGGCCATCGGCATGTTCTATGCGCTGGGTAAGCGTTTGTCCTCCGGCAACGAGTCCAAGTACCGCATCATCTTTATCGCCGGCTGCCTTGCAGGTTTCGCGGTTTCCTTCGCCGGCTTCAAGGCGCTCATGCAGTATGTGTACCCGGTTCTGGGCTACATGGGCATCGTCCTCGTCGTCATCCTGGTGGTTGGATGGCTGCGCTCCTTGGGCAAGATCAAGGATGAAGGCTTGCGCCGCGAGCGCATCCGCGCCCTGCTTCACCTGAAGCTGCATCCCGATTCGGAATATGACGCAGCGCGTTACGACGATGAGATTGGTCAGCAGATCGCTGATTCCAACATGGACGATGAAGCCCTTTTTGAGGATCTCGTCTCCGATGTGGTCGATGAGCTGGATTCGGACGAGGAGCTCGACTTCGACAAGGAAGAGTGGGAGGAAAACCGCAACGATCACTCCTACTACACCGAGCGCGACGCCGTGGAGCAGGACCGCAGCGACGAAGAGATCAAGGCCTGGGTGGAAGAAACCGGCGCGGTGGGAGATCCCGCCGAGGATGAAGAACTCCCCGAGGACTCACAGAAAAATTAGTGGAGCAACAGCTTCGCCGTTAGTGCAATCATGACGCAGCCGATGACGATGTTGACTACGCGCCACGTCGTCGGCTTGGCCAGCACGTGGGAGAGCTTGTAGGCGCCAAAGCCTAGGGAGGGGAACCACACTGCGCTGGCCATGATGGCGCCTGCCGCGAACACCCAGCGCTGGTCGCCATATTGGTTTGCAATGGAGCCCAGCATGACTAGCGCGTCGACGTAGGCCAGGGGGTTAAGCCACGTCAGCGCCAACGCACCGAGGACGGGCTTGACCCAGGATTTTGAGCGCACGCGGGGGCGGATCTTCGTAAGTACTGAGTTCCCCGGTGTCCCAGAGGAACCCGAATTCTCATCAACAACTTGGGCCACCGGTGCAGTTTCCTCAATTACCAGTGCTTCCTGTTCCTTCTTGAAGGCATCGCGGAAACACGTGAAGCCGAAGTAGATGAGGTAGGCCGCGCCGAGGTACTTCACCACGACGAGCGCGGTGGGGAAGCGCTCCACAAGGACGCCGACGCCGGCGGTGCCGCCGGTGATCAGGATGACGTCGGAAAGCAAGCATGCCAACAGGATGGGGCCGACATGGTCGCGTTTAATACCCATCTTGATGATGTAGGCATTCTGCGGTCCGATAGCGATGATGAGGGACAGGCCCAGCGCAAATCCTGCGAGCAATCCTGACATGGCTTCTAGTGTGCGTATATCGACATATGAAGTCCAGTTAAATGTTCTACATCTGGTTTAATATTGCTTCATGAACCCGCTGCATACCGAAACACTGCTGGCCATCATCGATGAAGGTTCCTTCGAGGGTGCCGCGGCTGTGTTGGGAATCACTCCCTCGGCCGTGAGCCAGCGCATCAAGGCACTGGAGGTGTCGACGGGCCGCATACTCCTGCGCCGCGGGACCCCTGTCACCGTGACTGAGGCGGGGGAGATCGTCGCCCAAGCCGCACGACGCATGGCGCTGGTCCAGGCGGAAGCGGATGCGCGGCTTACCGAGCGGTTGTCCCGCGTGCCACTGACCGTTGCCATCAACTCGGATTCCCTGGCCACGTGGTTTCGTCCTGTAATCCAGCGCACTGCCGAGCGCGGTGCGGCGGCGCTGCGTATCCGCATCGAGGATGAGGCCCGCACGCTCGCAATGCTGCGCCGCGGCGACGTTCTGGGAGCTGTGACTCGCGAGCAAACGCCAGTCTCTGGCTGCGAATCCACATACCTCGGCACCATGCGCTATTTTGCCGTCGCCGCGCCGGAGCTGGCGGAGACCTTCGAGGACTGGGAGACGCTGCCGATCGTGGGTTTCGGGCCGAACGACGCCACCTTGGATGACGCCATGCGTGAGCGCTTCATCGACTCGCACGTCCTGCGCGCACGGGTATCTCAGATTCCCTCCTCGGAGTCCTATGTGGAGGCCGTGCGCTACGGGCTGGGCTGGGGCTTGGTGCCGCGCCTGCAGGCCCAGCCATTGCTGGAGTCCGGGGAGCTGGTGCTTCTCGACGACTTCCCGCTCGACATCGACCTCTACTGGCAACGCTGGCGGCTGGAGTCGGAATTGCTTGCCGATCTCACCGAAGACGTCTTAAACGCTGGCCATGCGGTTTTAGCTTCGCGCCGCGCCGGTAAAGATGCACCATAAGGGTGCTGCGCTGCCTTAAGTTGGAGGTATGAGCGATAAAACTCCTGATAAAGCCACCAACTTTGATGACGATATCCCGACCTACACGGGCAAAGACTCCGTGAAGGACAGCACCCCCGCGGAAGCTGCGGCCGAAAAGCCGAAGAAGAGCAGCCTCTTCCAGCGCCCGGGGCGCGCCGAGCCGCAGGTGATCAAGCCAAAGAAGGCTGAAGAGTCCGCCGTTGAGGCCGAACCCGAGGCGAAGACCGAAACCTTTGAAAGCGCCTCCAAGGAATCCCTGTCTTTCGACAGCTCTGCCGCTGATACTGAAACTGAAACTACTGCTTTCCCACGCGCGGAGGCGACGGCAGGAACGGATACGGAAACGACTGCAATGCCGGCGGCTGAGGCTGATGAAGAGCCCAGCGCCGTTGCCGTGGCTGACCCTGCGGCTGAGCCAGTCACCGCAACCGAGGCGGAGGCTGTAGAAGAAAAGCACTCGTCGGCTCGCCGAGGCACCATTGACTTTGGTCTGCTTTTCGTGCGCTTGGCGCTCAGCGTTTACCTGCTCGTGGCGGGTGCTTCGACCTTCTTCAAGCTCGGCGGCAACGAGGGGCTGTCAGGCTTGGAGAACGAGTTCAGTGACTACACCATGGCGGCGGCCTTGGCCATCGGCGTGCCCACCGTCCAGCTCATTGCCGGTGCCTTCCTGCTTCTGGGTCTAGTTACACCGCTGGCGGCCATGTTCGGCCTCATCGTCACAGGCTTCTCTGCTATTCACGGCCTCAACGCCTCCGGTGCCGGGTTGGATGTCTTTGCCTGGAATGAGAACGTCTGGCTGGGCCTTGTGCTCTTTGTTATCGCCGTGGCCCTGCAGTTCACCGGTCCGGGATTCATCTCCCTTGACTTCAATCGCTCCTGGACCCGCCGCCCGCTGGCAACCTCGTGGGTCTTCGTCGTCATTGGCGTAGCCGCGCTCGTGGCTATTTGGTGGTTTGGCGCTGGCGTTAACCCGTTGAGCTAAGAGTTTTAGCGCCGACTTAAGCTCCCAGCCTGCAGTTATACACCAACTGTTGTTGTTTTCCATTGCGTAAAGTAAGTTGGTTTCCGTGATGGAAAACAATGACTTTGGTGCCGCTGGAGGGGAGCTTTAGTTTTGTCTGATCAGGATGTTCGAGACGCACTCGCATTTGAGGAGCAACAGCAGGTGGCCGCAGCGAAGCGGCCGCCCATCTGGGTGAGCCTGTTCGTATCGGCTGCATACGGCGTGTGGTTTGCCTACATGTGGATCAAGGATGACGTTCATCCTCTCGTCCTTGTTGGCGGACTGCTTTTTGTACTTGGGCTATTGGCGAGTCTTGCCTTCTTTTACCGCACGGGGGTGAGGGATTCGATGCGCCAGAAGGTTGATCCGCACGCCTCCAGGAATGTGACCTGGCGCTTCTACGCAGGACTGGGATTCATGATTCTGCCGGCGCTCTTCAACCCTTTCGTTGAAGGACACGTTATTGCCTCGTGCATCGCAGGTGTGCTGTGCAGTCTGTCGGTCTTTTGGACGTTGCACACCGGTGCGCTGAATAGGATGCCGCGATGAGTGAGCTCGATCCGATCATCCACCCGCTCAACCGCTTTAAGATTTGCGCCACGCTCAATGCCTTCGGCGCCAGACAGGGTGGGGAGGTCAACCGTGAGATGAAATTCGCCGTGTTGCGCGATCGCACGGAGCTTTCCGACGCCTCCCTGTCCAAGCAGCTCGGAGCGCTAGAACAAGCCGGTTACGTGACTCGTTTCCGCGAATACGGCACCAGCCGTGCTAAGGACTCGGTGTGGGTCGCCTTGACTGAGCAAGGCAAGATCGCCTTCGACGGTCACTTGGCAGCACTCAAGGCCTTAGCTGAGGGCTGAGTTGGCGCATAGTATGGCGTCGCTGAGGTGCCAATCTTGCCAAAGTTTTCCCTCCTGCCCGCAATGGTGGCGCATAACTTTGGCAGAACGGGCAGTTTGCGTCTGCGGTGCGGGGCTTAGCTGGCTGAGTTTGCAGCGAGCTCGGTTTGTGGCTTGTCGGCTTGGACCTTGAGGCAGATGGCGTAGAGAATCCAGCTGAGGAGTGCTAGCCACACGAAGTCATCGACCAAGAACTTCTGATACAGCGGCATCGCGTGGACATCGATGCTGTCACCAAACCACCACTTCGGCGGAACGGTGAGCAGCATGCCCACCCAGGCGGCCAGCACAGCCAGCAAGCTACCGGCGACCCAGGTGGAATTCCGCCAAGACCATGCGCGGTAGACCAGAACGGGGACGATGAGCGACAGCCACACCCAGTGGTGGGACCACGACACGGGGGAGATGAGCAGCATGGTGGTGGCAGTGGTGAGGTGGGCGTCGACAAGCAAGCCGTGCCGCATCTGCGCCAGGATGAGTGCTGAGCCGAGCCCGATGACTGTGAGCGCCGCGAGAAGCCACAGCACGTTGATGAGCATGCCGTGGTTGTCCATCGCCTCCTGGGATGTGAAGAGACGCTGGATGACGCCCTTGAGCGAGGAGTTGGACTGATAGTTCGTAGCTACGCCGAAATCCGCGCCCGAGCCCATATCGAGAAGCTTCGAGGTGAAGAACTCGACGAAGGCTTCCCAGCGGTAGGCCGCGGCCAGCAAGGTGGCCACAACGGCGGAGGCGAAGGCCGTGAGGATCGGCTTCCACTCGCGGCGCAGCAGGAAGTAGAGCAGCATGGCCAAGGGGGTGATCTTGATGGCCGCCGCGAGACCGATCAGCCAGCCTTGCGGGAGCTTGCGCTTGCGGGGGACGAGATCGAAGATGACCAGCGCCATGATGACGATGTTGATTTGCGCAAAACCGTTGTTGAGGCGGATGGGTTCAAAGAACATGGCAGCAGCCCACGCGATAGTCACGGTGGGCCACAGGTGAGGCACCTTGAGTGCACGGAAGATCGCGTAGAGGCAGGCGAAGATCAGCGCATCCGAGAGGACGATCATGATATCGCCCGCAAGGGCGTCGCTCATCCAGTCAAAGGCTGTCAGCGGCACCATGACCAGTGCCCCGAAGGGCGGGTAGATAAAGGGGAGTGCCAAATCCCCAGCGTACATGGGCTCCGAGTAGACCGAGCGGCCCTCCATGAAGGCGCGGACGCCCTCACGGTAAATGATCATGTCCACAGGGTAGTCCGTGTGGAGAACATGGCGTATGACGCCCACCAGGCCAATGATGAGCCCGGCGGCGGTCAGGAGTGTGCGCCTTGCGGCGATAGTGGCGAAATTCATCGCCCCATACTCTAATTGACGTAACCATCCACCACGCGCACCGCACCACGGTCAGCGGACGTGGCCATGTTGGCATAGGCACGCAGGGCCTTGGTGACCGGGCGGTTGCGGTCCTTCGGCGTCCAGGGCTTCTCGCGTTGCTCCTCGGTGGCGCGGCGGCGTTCCAAGACTTCTTCGTCTACATCGAGAGTGAGCTGGCGCTCGCGGATGTTGATGGTGATGGGGTCACCGTTTTCCACTAGGCCGATGAGGCCGCCGTGGGCAGCCTCGGGGGAGATGTGTCCGATGGACAGGCCGGAGGTGCCGCCGGAGAAGCGGCCATCGGTAATCAAGGCGCAGGCCTTGCCCAAACCGGAACCCTTGAGGAAGGAGGTCGGGTGCAGCATCTCCTGCATGCCGGGACCGCCCGCGGGGCCCTCGTAGCGGATGACGATGACATCGCCAGGCTGGACCTCCTTTTTCAGGATGATGGACACGGCCTCTTCCTGGGATTCCACCACGCGGGCTGGGCCGGTAAAGGTCCACAGTTCCTCTTCAACGCCGGCGGCCTTGACGATGGCTCCGTTGGGGGCGAGGTTGCCGCGCAGGACAACGAGGCCGCCGTCGGAGGAGAAGGCATGCTCGGCGTCGTGGATGCAGCCATTGGAAGCGTCAGTATCCAGCTCATCCCAGCGGTTGGACTGGCTGAAAGGCTCGGTAGTGCGCACGCCGCCGGGGGCGGCGAAGAAGAGCTCGCGGGCAGCGTCGGTAGCCTTGCCGCCGCGGATATCCCACTCGTCGAGCCACTCCTCGGCGTTGTCGTAGAGGGCGGTATGGACCTTGAGGTTCAAGTGGTCGGCGCGGCGCAGCTCGCCCAGAATGGCGGGGATGCCGCCGGCGCGGTGCACGTCCTCGATGTGGTAGGTGCCGTTGGGCGCCACCTTGGACAGGCAAGGCACGCGGTAGGAAATCTCGTTGATATCCTCCAGCGTGAAGTCCACCTCGCCCTCCTGCGCGGCGGCCAGCGTGTGGAGGATGGTGTTGGTGGAACCGCCCATGGCCATATCCAGCGCCATGGCGTTGGTGAAAGCTTCCTTGGTCGCAATCGAGCGGGGGAGGACTGCGTCATCCTCTTCGCCGTAGTAGCGCTGGCACATCTCGACGATGGTGTGGCCTGCTTGTTCGAAGAGATCGCGGCGTGCGCTGTGGGTGGCCAGCGTGGTGCCGTTGCCTGGCAGTGCGAGTCCGAGCGCTTCGGTGAGGCAGTTCATGGAGTTGGCGGTGAACATGCCGGAGCAGGAACCACAGGTGGGGCAGGCGGATTCCTCCACGCGGGTTAGGCCCTCGTCGGAGACGGCGTCGCTTGCCGACGCCGTGATTGCCGTAATCAGATCCGTCGGCGCGTGCGCCACGCCATCGACAACAACGGCCTTGCCGGCTTCCATCGGGCCGCCGGAGACGAAGATGGTGGGGATGTTGAGGCGCAGCGCGGCGTTCAACATACCCGGGGTGATCTTGTCGCAGTTGGAGATGCACACTAGGGCGTCGGCAGTGTGGGCGTTGACCATGTACTCGATGGAATCGGAGATGATTTCGCGTGAAGGCAGGGAGTACAGCATGCCGCCGTGGCCCATGGCGATGCCATCGTCGACGGCAATGGTGTTGAATTCCTTGGGCACACCGCCGGCTTCGCGCACGGCATCGGCCACGATGTCACCGACGTTCTTGAGGTGGACGTGGCCGGGGACGAACTGGGTAAAGGAGTTGGCAATAGCGACGATTGGCTTGCCAAAGTCACTCTCCTTGGAGCCGGTAGCGCGCCATAGTGCGCGCGCACCGGATGCCTGGCGGCCAACAGTCGTGACTTTGGAGCGGAGCGGGTACATGGTTAATCCTTTAATTCGGGGTGTTTCTTGAGGTACTCGGCGTATTCCTCCTTGGTGAGGAGGACTTGCTGGCCATCGCGGTGGACGATGATGACCTTGTCGTCGGCGGCGTTGCGGCCTGCAGTCAATGCGTCGGGGATGCGCCCATTGGAAGCGGCGGCAAGGCGGGGGAGGGAGTTGAAGGTCACTCCCGGCAGGTTGAAGTTGTTGCCGCTTGTGGTGCGGGCGTAGGCCCGCGAGCGCTGGAAGCCGATTCCCTTGAAGTTGCCCCACTCGATGTTCTTGGGGCCGCGGAAGCCATAGGTGATGTGGATGCCCTTGCCGTCGACGGTGGTGCGTGCGCGTAGAACCCACCAGATGGCCAGCACTGGGAAGATGAGTACCCAGAAGAGGTACTTCGGGGCCCAGCCAATGCTGAGAAAAGCAATGGCGGCGAGGCTGCCAATGCCGAGGAGGTGTTCGCGGGTGGGCTTGAACGTTTCGGCCGTGGGGTGTTCGGCACGAGTTGATGCGTTCTGCGGATGTGAGGACGTCATAGTGGGCCATCGTAATTGACTGTGCGGCGCGGTGGCGAACCGCCCCACCTGTGCAATCTCGCAAAATGAGAAAAAGATCCCAAAAATGGGGGTAAATGCCAGCGGTGGTGTTTCTATCAGTGTACAGTTTGTCCCATGATCATTATTCGACTTCACCTCGTAGTAGTACCCGGGCGGCGCGAGCCGTAGCGAGTCCACAAGTGACGTCGACCAGCAAGCGCCCCCGTTACCTTCACACCCAGGAAGGAAAGACGGGGGCGTTACTCGTTGGATGATCTCTTCACCACCCACCCCACTGAAGGAGCACATCAACCGTGACAGCTTCCACACCGCCACAGCGGGCGCCCGAGCGCATCACGGGCGCACACGCCATTGTCCGCACCCTCGAAGATCTCGGCACCGAGCTTGTCTTCGGCATTCCGGGTGGCGCCGTGCTTCCGCTGTACGACGCCCTCTTTGAATCCACGAAGCTGCGCCACGTGCTCACCCGCCACGAGCAGGGGGCCGGCCATGCAGCCGAAGGCTACGCCCAAGCATCCGGAAAGGTCGGCGTCATGATTGCTACCTCCGGCCCGGGTGCGACCAACCTGGTGACCCCGCTGGCTGACGCCAACCTGGACTCGATTCCCGTCGTGGCAATCACGGGCCAGGTGGGCAGCTCCCTGCTGGGCACCGATGCCTTCCAAGAGGCTGATATCCGTGGCGTGACGATGCCGATTACGAAGCACAACTTCATCGTCACCAAGGCAGAAGATATCCCCGGGGCGATCGCGGCCGCCTTCCATTTGGCCGCCACTGGGCGCCCTGGGCCTGTGCTCGTGGATATTCCGAAGGACGTGCAGAACGCTTATATGGAATATTCGGGCCCAAAGATGCCGGAGCTACCGGGGTACAAGCCCACGACTACTCCGCATCCGCGCCAGATTACCCAGGCCGTTCAGCGCATTGCGCGCGCCGAGCGTCCGGTGCTCTACGTTGGCGGCGGCGTCATCAAGGCCGAGGCCTCCCGCGAGCTGCGCGAGTTCGCGGAGCTGACCGGAATCCCTGTGGTGACCACGCTCATGGCTCTCGGTGCCTTCCCGGATAATCACCCGCAGCACATGGGTATGCCCGGCATGCACGGTACCGTTCCCGCGGTGGCGGCCCTGCAGCGCGCGGACCTTATCATCGCCGTGGGCGCACGCTTCGACGACCGCGTGACCGGTGATACGGACACCTTTGCTCCCCACGCCGAGGTGATCCATGCCGACATTGACCCGGCGGAAATCGGCAAAATCCGCGAGGTGGCTGTTCCCATCGTGGGTGATGCCCGCGAGGTGCTCCTGCGCCTGACCAAGGCTTATGCCAATGACGC
This sequence comes from Corynebacterium sp. HMSC062E11, assembly GCF_001811845.1. Classification (NCBI taxonomy): domain Bacteria; kingdom Bacillati; phylum Actinomycetota; class Actinomycetes; order Mycobacteriales; family Corynebacteriaceae; genus Corynebacterium; species Corynebacterium sp. HMSC062E11. The sequence goes on along the minus strand of NZ_KV806831.1, from coordinate 109,532 downwards.
GGAGCTGGATGCCCCGCGCATCGGGCCGTGGATGGAGTATTTGGGGGACCTGCAGAGCCGCTTCCCGCGCGGTTTCGAGCCGACAGCAGACGGCCTGCTCAATCCGCAAGAGGTTATTCAGCAACTCAGCTCCATTGTTGGCCCGGAGGCCATCTACTGTGCGGGCGTGGGCCAGCACCAGATGTGGTCGGCGCAGTTCTTAGACTTCGAGCACCCGCGCAGCTGGATCAACTCCGGTGGCGCCGGCACGATGGGTTACGCAGTGCCCGCGGCGCTCGGTGCAAAGGCTGCCTGCCCGGAGCGAGAGGTCTGGGCAATCGATGGCGATGGCTGCTTCCAGATGACGAACCAGGAGCTGACCACCGCTGCAGTGGAGGGATTCCCCATCAAGGTTGCTGTGATCAATAACGGCAACTTGGGCATGGTGCGCCAGTGGCAGACGCTCTTCTATGACAACAAGTACTCCCATACCAAGCTGCGCGAGCGCGACGAGTATGTTCCGGACTTTGTCAAACTCAGCGAAGCCCTGGGCTGCGAATCAATTCGCGTAACCACGGTAGAAGAAATCGGCCCCGCTATTGAGCGTGCGCGCTCAATTAATGACCGTCCGGTGGTCATTGACTTCATCGTCGGGCATGACGCCCAGGTGTGGCCGATGATTGGCGGTGGTGCCTCGAATGAGGAAATCCAATACGCCTTGGGCCTGCGCCCGCTGTTTGATGAAAATGAGTCAGCGGCCGAGGAACCGGCCGACATCCACGAATCTCTCGAGGAGGCCGAAAACAATGGCTAAAGACGACATCACCCGACACATCCTCTCCGTTCGGGTTCAGGATATTGAGGGCATCATCTCCCGTGTGACCGGCATGTTCACTCGCCGTGGCTATAACCTCATTTCGCTGGTGTCCGCTCGGACCGAGACGGAGGGTATTAACCGCCTGACCATCGTCGTGGATGCCTCCGAGGTCATCATCGAGCAGGTGACGAAGCAGCTCAACAAAATCGTCCCGGTGCTCAAGGTGGTTGAGCTCGAGGAAGAGAACACGATTGCGCGCTCCATCATGTTGGTGAAGGTAGCCGCGGATAACTCTTACCGCCCCCAGGTGGTCGATGCAGTGAACATCTTCCGCGCGCGCATCGTGGACGTATCGCCGGAGTCCGTGGTGGTTGAGGCCACCGGTACCCCGGGCAAGCTGCAGGCGCTTCTCGACGTCCTCGAGCCCTTCGGTATCCGCGAACTGGTGCAATCTGGCAACGTCGCACTGGGGCGCGGCCCGAAGGCAATGGCGCCGACGAAATAAAATCTCACAAGGTGGGCACATCGTCCCAAAGTGTGATACAAATTCAATAGACCGAGTCACTACTGGATGCGTAGTGCGAACGAACCCAAAGAGAAAAGGAACATCAAACATGGCTATTGAGACTCTGTACGATTCTGATGCAGACCTGACCATCATCCAGGGCCGCAAGGTCGCCATCATCGGCTATGGCTCCCAGGGCCACGCCCACGCTATGAACCTGCGTGATTCCGGCGTTGAGGTCGCCATCGGCCTGCGCGAAGGCTCGAAGTCCCGCGAGAAGGCTGAAGAGGCTGGCTTCAAGGTTTTCAGCAACGCTGAGGCCGCCAAGTGGGCTGATGTCATCATGCTGCTGGCACCGGATACCTCCCAGGCGGCGATCTTTACAGAGGATATCGAACCGAACCTGGAGGACGGCAACGCGCTGTTCTTCGGTCACGGCCTCAACATCCACTTTGGCCTGATCAAGCCGGCGGAGAATATCACCATCGGCATGGTTGCTCCGAAGGGCCCGGGCCACCTGGTTCGCCGCCAGTTCGTCGACGGCAAGGGCGTTCCCTGCCTGATTGCAACCGAGCAGGATCCGAAGGGCGAGGGGCGCGAGCTGACCCTGTCCTATGCTGCGGCCATCGGCGGTGCCCGAGCCGGCGTTATCCCAACCACCTTCAAGGATGAGACCGAGACCGATCTCTTCGGTGAGCAGGCGGTCCTGTGCGGTGGCGTGGAGTACCTGATCATGAACGGCTTCGAGGTCCTGACTGATGCTGGCTATGAGCCTGAGATGGCTTATTTTGAGGTCTGCCACGAGCTGAAGCTCATCGTTGACCTCATCGTTGAGGGTGGCATCAAGAACATGAACTACTCCTGTTCCGACACCGCTGAGTTCGGTGGCTACCTCTCTGGCCCGCGCGTCATCGACGCCTCCGTGAAGGAACGCATGAAGGATGTCCTCACTGATATTCAGGACGGCACCTTCGTCAAGCGCCTCGTCGCCAACGTTGAAGGCGGCAATAAGGAGCTGGAGGAGCTGCGCGCCAAGGTGAACTCCCACCCGATTGAGCAGACCGGCTCCCAGCTGCGTGATCTCATGAGCTGGGTCAAGAATCCGTTGGATGCAACTGCCTAAACTGCGCTTCGACTAAAGAATCCCGTTGGCCATTGGTCAGCGGGATTTCCTTTTGATGTGATGTTCGCACATAAACGGGCATATTCCCACATTTAGTTGTAGGCTCGGGGCCATGGGTTTCTCTACGCCAAGCTATGACCTTAATGACCTTTTCGCTCGCATCGATCGCGGTGATATTCAGCTGCCCGATTTCCAGCGCTCCTATGCCTGGGATGAAGACCGAATTCGATCGCTGATCGTCACCGTCCTGCGCGGCTACCCGCTCGGTGCATTCATGGCCTTGGATACCCGCAATGAAGCCATGCGCTTTCGGCCACGGCCTCTCGCGGGCGCGCCTAACACTGGGGTGAACCCCGGCCTGCTCCTGCTCGATGGGCAACAGAGGCTCACCACCCTGTATCACTGCTTCCGCGGTGAGGGCTTTGTGGATACCACCGATTTCCGCTCCAAGAAAGTCTCCCGCAAGTACTTCGTGGACCTGCGCAAAGCTACCTCCGAGGACATCATGCCGGATGAAGCTGTCTTCGCCATCAACCAGCACGGCGAACTGCGCTCCCACTTCGCGCCGGACATCGAGGGCACCTTGGATAGTCGCGAGGCCGCAGTGCAGGCGTGCTGCATCCCGGTTTCGGCGTTGCTGAGTGAGGAAGGCACCAGCATGCTCTTCGAGCTCGCCGCTGCCAACGATGGCGCCACCCGTGACGTCGTCGCTGCCTTCAATAACCGGATTCTACGGCCCCTGTCCGGCTACACGGTGCCGATGATTCGCCTCTCCCGCGAGACGGCGAGCTCGGGAATTGGCTCCATTTTCGCTCAGGCCAACTCGGCCGGTTTGCAGATGGACGTCTTCGATCTCCTGACGGCTGTCTTTGCCTCTGAAGATCCGGACTTTCACCTGGCGGAGGATTGGGCAGGCGTCGAGAAGCAGCTGCGTGCCTTCCCTGCGCTCGACGGCATCGGCCGCAACGAGTTCCTTTCGGCAGTATCGCTGCTGGTGTCCGGGGAGAAGGGGAACGCTGGCGGCCAGCGCGAAGATATCTTGCAGCTGTCACTGAATGAGTACCGCAAGGCCTCGCAAACCCTGGTGATTACTTTCCGTGAGGTCGCTGAGTTCTTGGCCGAGCGCTGCATTCTCTCCCTTGAGCAGGTGCCTTATTCCGAGCAGATCATTCCGCTGGCTGTCATCCTTGCGCGCCTGGCAGAAAAGAAGGGCGTGCTGTCCAGCCAGGACGCATGGGACCGCCTCAACCAGTGGTTCTGGAGCGGCGTCTTTGGTGAGCTTTATGGCTCTTCTGCAGTGAGGCTGCGCGCTGCGCGTGATGTCGATGAGGTCACCGCTTGGGTCGCGGGTGAGACCGAGGATGTCCCGAAGACTGTGCGCGATGCCTCCTTCCGCGAGTCCCGCTTGTTGTCTGTGGGGGAGCACGACGGGGTGTGGCACGGCCTCTATGCTCTGCTCATGGCACGCGGCGCGAAGGACTGGCGTACCGGCCGCCCGTTCAACCGCCACAGCTTCGAGGAGCTGCAACCAGGCTTCTTCCCGGTCTTCCCGCTTCGTTGGTGTGAGCGCCACGGCGTCAGCGGTGTACTGGCTAATTCCGTGCTCAACCGCACGCCGATGGGCAAGCGCACCGAGGTTGTCCTCGACGGGCACTCGCCGGAGCGCTACCTGCCGCGCGTGCAGTCGAAGTCGATTATGGAAGACGCCGAGTTCGACAGCGTGCTGGCCTCCCATGACTTAGAGCCGGAGCTGCTGACCGCGAAGACTGCGCATCAGTTCTTCGCCGATCGCCGCGAGCGCTTCGTGGGCATCGTTGAGTACGCGCTCAACAAGAAGGTTGTGCGCGACGTGGATGAGGCGAACCTTTCCGGCGGCGAAGAGGGCCCGCAGGCCTTTGCACGTTAAGGTGTCGTCGCCGGGCGCGCTGCGGGCCGTGCCTGTAGCGCTGCTGCTGGGCATGAGCGCGCTTGCGGCCGTGGGCTGCTCCTCGCTTGGGCGCGGTGAGCCAATCCTGACGCAGGACATCACCGCCCGCCCTGAGGCGGAGATTGACCTAGCCCGCGCGAGCGAAGAAAACCGTCTGCGGCTTATTGACCCGCAATTCGCCAACGAGGTTACGGTGGTTGAGGACCGCTGGGGAATTGACTCCGCGCGTTTGTTCTTCAAGGAAAGCAATACGCTGATCTTGGCCGAAGACTCAGATGCCGCTGCCCTGCGGGCCGCGACGCTGAGCGTATCGCAGCGCGTGCCAATGGTGACCTACGATTCCTCGATTCGCCCGCAGATCTCGCAGCTGCTTACCGACCTTGACGTTGACCAGATCCTCGTCATCGGGGATGTCCCATGGGCTAGCCACAATGGCGAACGCGAAGTGGTGCACGATCCGGGAAACACCAAGGCGCTGGGGGAGTACACCGCATTCCGCTTTGAATCCAAGGTGGTGGTGAATCGCGAACGCATGGTGGACAGCATCACGCGCCTAGATTCTTCGACCAAGACGGAGTTGAAGGCCGCGTGGGAACCCCTGCCGCAGCACCTTACGAAGGAAAAGATGCCAGCGATTCCTGCCCAGGCGCGCCGTGATGCGCAGATGGCACCGGTGATCGTGGCGACGAAGGACAGCCCTTTAGCAAACGTGGTGAACGCCACCGCGTATGGCGGTACGGTGTTCGTGATGGCGCAACCGGATCCGACGGCAACGAAAGCCGGCGCGGCGATTACTGCGGGGTTGGCGGATGGCCCGATCGTGGCCCTCGGGCCGGAATTCGGTTCAGTGACAGAATTCACGCATAAAATCGCTCAGGGCTGGAAAGAATAAACTACACTTCTCGGCATCCACATTTCAGACTAGTGAAGGAAGTTATGTCGAAGCCGGTCGTACTTATCGCCGATAAGCTTGCAGAATCCACCGTCGATGCTCTCGGGGACAAAGTTGAGGTCCGCTGGGTTGACGGCCCCAACCGCGCGGAGCTGCTTGCCGCGGTGCCGGAGGCAGACGCCCTCCTCGTCCGCTCCGCTACGACCGTGGACGCGGAGGTGTTGACCGCAGCGAAGAACCTGAAGATTGTGGGGCGTGCTGGCGTCGGCTTGGACAACGTTGATATCCCCGCTGCTACCGAGCGTGGCGTCATGGTCGTCAACGCGCCGACCTCCAACATCCACTCCGCCTGCGAGCAGGCGATCGCGCTGCTTCTCGCTACCGCGCGTCAAGTTCCGGCGGCGGATCAGTCCCTGCGCCAAGGTGAGTGGAAGCGTTCCTCCTTCAAGGGTGTTGAGGTGTACGGCAAGACCATCGGCATCGTGGGTTTCGGTCATATCGGCCAGCTCTTTGCCCAGCGCCTGCTGGCATTTGAGACCACCGTCATCGCACACGACCCTTATGCCAACCCGGCCCGTGCGGCAGCGCTGGGCGTGGAATTGGTGCCCCTTGAGGAGCTCATGTCTCGCGCTGACTTCGTGACCATTCACCTGCCCAAGACCCCGGAGACCGCCGGCATGTTTGACGCCGAGCTCCTGGCGAAGGCCAAGAAGGGGCAGATCATTATCAACGCTGCCCGCGGCGGCTTGGTCGACGAGGCAGCCTTGGCTGCTTCGATCAAGTCCGGTCACCACCGCGGCGCCGGTTTCGATGTCTATGCTTCCGAGCCCTGCACGGATTCCCCGCTCTTCGAGCTTCCGCAGGTGACCGTCTCCCCACACCTTGGCGCGTCTACGGTAGAGGCCCAGGACCGCGCGGGTACCGATGTGGCTGCCTCCGTGCTCAAGGCACTGGCCGGCGAGTTCGTTGCGGATGCCGTCAACGTCGAAGGCGGCCGGGTCGGCGAAGAGGTTGCCGGCTGGTTGGATCTGACGCGCAAGCTGGGCCTCGTCGCAGGCAACCTGTTGGACGCTGCGCCGGTTGCCGTCGAAGTGGAGGCTTGCGGCGAGCTGGCCAACGAGGATGTTTCGGCTCTTGGTTTGTCCGCTGCTCGCGGGCTGTTTTCTGGCGTGGTCTCGGAGACCGTTACTTTTGTGAACGCGATGCAGATCGCCGAAAGCCGCGGCGTGAGCGTGGACGTCAAGACCAACGTGGAATCGAAGGGGCACCGCTCCTCCGTGAGGGTCAAGGTTATCGGCCCCGACGGCTTGGTTTCGCAGCTCACTGGTGCCCTGACTGGCATCGACGGCGTCGAAAAGATCATCCGCATCAATGGCCGTGGCGTCGACATGCGCGCAACGGGCCGCAATCTCTTCTTCTCCTACAAGGATGCCCCGGGTGCCTTGGGCACTGTGGGCACGAAGCTTGGCGCTGCCGGCATCAACATTGTGGCGGCTGCATTGACCCAGGGCAAGGATGTCTCCGATGCAGTCCTTATCTTGCGAGTTGAGCGCGAGGTACCGGAGGAGCTTGTCGAGGAAATCAACGCGGCGCTGGGTGCTACCTGCCGCCAGCTTGATTTGGATGCCTAGTCTGGACAGCTGAACCTTTCATCCCAGCCCCCCGTGAAGGACCGAGAACGGTTCTTTGCGGGGGTTTCGCCGCCCTCAAGGCAGAGGGGGTGGTACTCTCACATATATCCAATATGTGAGAAAGGAATCCCACAAAATGAAACTGGCAGTGATTGGCGGCGATGGAATCGGTCCCGAGGTAACCGCGGAAGCACTCAAGGTCCTGCGCGCGGTACGCCAGGATGTCGAGGTAACGGACTATGACCTCGGTGCCCGACGCTACCTGCGCAACGGGGAGCTGCTTACCGACGCCGACCTGGCCTCCCTGCGCGAACACGACGCCATCCTGCTCGGCGCCATTGGTGCGCCCGATGAGGTCCCGCCCGGTGTGCTTGAGCGCGGCTTGCTGCTGAAGATGCGTTTCGCCCTGGACCATCACGTCAACCTGCGCCCCTCCAAGCTGTACCCGACGTCCACCTCTCCGCTGGCAAACCCGGGCGATATCGACTTTGTCGTCGTCCGTGAGGGCACCGAAGGTCTGTACTGCGGAAACGGCGGCACGCTGCGCGAAGGTACCGAACACGAGGTGGCCTCGGAGGTCTCCCAGAACACGCGCTTCGGCGTTGAACGCGTGGTGCGTGATGCCTTTCAGCGTGCGATGGGCCGCCGCAAGCACGTGACTTTGGTGCACAAGACCAATGTCCTTGTTAATGCCGGTGGCCTCTGGCAGCGCACGGTGGACGAGGTTGCGAAGGAATTCCCCGAGGTCACCGTAGATTACAACCACATCGATGCCGCAACGATCTACATGGTCACCGACCCAGCGCGCTATGACGTCATCGTGACCGACAACCTCTTCGGCGACATCCTGACCGACTTGGCGGGTGCAGTTACCGGCGGTATTGGTCTGGCTGCCTCCGGCAACATCGATGCCTCCGGCGCTAACCCCTCCATGTTCGAGCCGGTCCACGGCTCCGCCCCGGATATCGCAGGCAAGGGCATCGCGGATCCCACCGCGGCGATCCTGTCGGCGGCCATGCTGTTGCGCCACCTCGGGGATGAGGAGAACACCGTGCGCATCGAGGAGGCCGTGGCTGCCGACGTCTCCTCCCGCGGCGACGCACCGGCGGGCACCACCGAAATTGGTGATCGAATCGCCTCCGCGCTCAGCGCCTAGCCCTGTATGGTTGGCGCATGAGCGTCGAAATAGACGAGGTCACCAGCTTCCTGGCCAAGAATGAGCCTTTCTCCCACTTGCCGGAGGAAGAGCTTAACGCGCTGTCCTCACAGTTGAGCATGATCTACCTGCGCCGAGGGGATATCCCCATCAAGCTGGGGCAAGAAAATGCCAACCTGCACATCATCCGCACCGGCGCGATTGATGTGCTGGGGGAGGACGGCATGCTGCTAGACCGCCGCGAATCCGGCCTCACCTTTGGCTATTCCACGCTGCAGGGGGAGCCTCACTCCGCTTATGAGATGGTCGCGGTGGAGGACAGCCTCGTCTTCACCCTGGCGCAGGAGGACTTCAGCGAGTTGTCCCGCCGGAACCCCGACATTGGGCGATTCTTTTCAGCGCAATCGCGCCAGATCCGCGCCGCAGCGCGCGAGCTTTCTGAATCCACTTCGACCGACGTTTTACGCACGCCGCTGCGAGAGCTCATTCGCGCCGACATACTGACTGCGCCGGCTGCCACTACCATCCGTGAAGCCGCGATGCTAATGACGGACCGCGGTGTGTCCTCACTGCTCGTTGTTACACCGGGTTCAGATTCAGCCAAGCATCTTGCCGGCATTGTGACCGACCGTGATCTGCGCACCCGCGTGCTCGCCGCGGAGCGCGACCCTGCTGAATCGGTGGGGGAGATCATGACGCCTCAGCCCCTCACGGTGTCGGCGGATGCCCCGGCCATGGAAGCACTCTTGCACATGGCCGAGCGCGGAATCCACCACCTGCCGGTGGTTAAAGAAGGCAGCCTACAGGGAATAGTCACGCAATCGGACATCACGCGGCTGCTCTACAATGATCCGGTCTACCTCGCAGCAGATCTCTCGCGGCGCGCCAATGCCGCTGAGCTTAGTGAAGCCTTCAGCGAAGCCACGCTTCTTGCCGGGCGTTTCGTGGAACGCGGCTCTACGCCGGCGGAAGCGTCCAGCCTGGTCACGCTGGCCGCCGATGCGGTAGCGCGCCGTCTGTGCACCCTCGCCGAGGAAGAACTGGGTCCTCCGCCAGTGGAGTATGCCTTCGTGGCCGTGGGTTCGCAGGGGCGGCGCGAGATGGCGCTGGCCTCGGATCAGGATAATGCGCTCGTCCTCGCGGATGATTATGATGCCAGCGCGCACGGCGAGTATTTCGCTCGGCTTAGTACCTTCGTGTGCCAGGGCCTTGCCGCCGCCGGTCAGGCTCTGTGCCCAGGTGACATGATGGCCATGAACGCCGAGTGGCGGATGACGCGCTCCCAATGGATCGACACCTTCCGCAAATGGATCCGGGACCCCCAACCGGAGGCGCTGCTCAACGCCCAGATTTTCTTCGACTTCCGCGTGCTCTACGGAAGCGAGGAGCTGGCCCGCGAGGTCCACACTGCCGCCGTGGAGATGGGCAAGGGTGCGACGCGCCTGCACGCCCACCTGGCTAGCCTGGCCGCGCGCCGCGAGCCGCCGCTGACGCTTTTTCGCGGACTCGTGGTGGAGCGCGATGGCGACTATGCACATACCCTCGACATCAAAAAGGGAGGTACCGCGGGTATTGTCCAGATGGCCCGGCTCTTTGCCCTAGCATCCGGCTCCACGGTTGTGGACACCCGCCAGCGCCTAAGCGAAGCCGCCGGGAACGCGGTGAGCCGCCGCGGTGCACAGGAGCTTCTCGACGCCTTCGACTACCTCCGATCCCTTTCCTTCGAGCACCAAGCCCGACAGTTGCGAGAAGGGCACAAGCCGGACTACCACATTGACCCCAAGAGCTTGGGCCGCATGGACCGCGAGCACCTGCGCGATGCTTTCCGTGCGATCAAATCCATGCAGAACGCGCTTGCCACCAAGTACCCGGTGAGGAGTATCTAGATGTGGAGCCGGTGGAGCCGCCGCGCGGATTGGGGCGCGCCTGTACGAAGTACCCCGCTCGATGAGCTGGGATTGCTCGCCGTAGATATGGAGACCACGAGTCTTGATCCGCGCACAGGAAATATTGTTTCTATTGGGTGGGTACCGGTGAACGGCGGTGTTATCGACCTATCTGGCGCCGGCTATACCGTGGTGCGCGGCGCGAAGGTGGCCGAAGATGCACATGTCCACCTGCTGACGCAGGAGGTTATTGATGCCGGCGAGGAACGCGAAGTGGCGATGAAGCAGTTGCGAAAGGCCCTGAACGGCCGAGCGCTACTCGCTCACTTCGCGCCTGTGGAGGTGGGCTTCATAGAAGCGGCTTCCAAAGAGATATTTGGTCAGGTCCCTCGGCTGAGCGTGGTTGATACCTTTGCTATCGAGCGGCGCCACATGGAACGCATGGGCACTTATCCGCGCGGCGAGGACCTGCGGCTTCCCCGAGTTCGCGCGAGATACGGTTTGCCACGCTATGGCAATCACAATGCGCTGAGTGATGCTTTGGCCTGCGCTGAGCTATATCTAGCACTGCGGGGGAGCACGCGGGCGGTGACCTTGGGGGACGTCGCCAAGCGCTAGGCGGCCGAGCGGGCGTTGTACCACAAGTTGGACGCCTGCAGTATCATCGCGTTCTTTGCAAGCTTTACACCTAGCCCCTGAACGCGAGTGAAAAACCCTTGCGAGTAGTATGGCCGTCATGCGTTTAGGACGAATTGCTCACACCGAAGGTATTTGTTTCGCCATCATTGATGGCCCCGCCGACGCCCCGCTTGACCAGCTGGTGGCCAAGGAAATCTCCGGCACCCCGTTTACCCCGCCGGAGCCAACTGGCCGCGAGTGGCCGCTGAGCGAGGTGCGCTTGCTGGCGCCGACCCTGCCCACCAAGGTCGTGGCGCTTGGCCGAAACTACGCCGACCACGTGGCTGAGGTCTTCAAGGAATCCGCGGAGCACCTGCCGCCGACGATCTTTATTAAGCCCTCCACCGCGGTCATTGGCCCTGGTGCCCCCATCAAGATCCCGGAGTTCGCCACCAACGTGGAGTTCGAGGGAGAGCTCGCGGTGGTGATCTCAAAGGTCTCGAAGAATATTGATCCGGAGAAGTGGCGGGATCACGTCGTTGGCTACACCATCTGCAACGACGTTTCTTCGCGCGACCTGCAGTTCCAGGATGGCCAGTGGGCACGTGCGAAGGGCATTGACACCTTCTGCCCGCTGGGCCCGTGGATTGAGACGGACCTGGACTGCATCGACCTTGATGACCAGAAGATCAACGCTTACCTGACCCACGATGGCAAGCGCGAGCAAAAGCAGGATTCCAACACCGACCAGATGATCGTGAAGATGGGCGGCATCATCGCGGAGATCTCGCAGTCGTACACGCTTCTGCCCGGCGATGTCATCACCACAGGTTCCCCGGCTGGTACGGCGCCGATGGTGCCGGGCGATACCATCGAAATTGAGATCCCCGGCGTGGGCAGCCTGACCAACCCGATTGAGCGCGCCTAAAGGCCGCTTTAGAGGCCGAGTGCTTTGAGAATGGTACGCAACTTCGCCGTGGTTTCCTGAAGCTCGGCCGTCGGGTCGGAATCCACGACGATTCCGCCGCCCGCCCACGCGCGGGCGGAGAGTCCATCGCCGGCTACTTCGGCGCAGCGGATGGCCACCATGTACTCGCCATCGCCGGAGTCATCGCACCAGCCCACTGCACCGGCGTAGAAGCCGCGGTCGGCTTCGGCGGTTTCGATCAGCGCTTGCGCGGCTTCCGTGGGGGTACCGCAGATAGCGGGGGTGGGGTAGACCAGCTCGGCCAGTTCGAGTGCCGTGAAATTCGAATCCTTCAGTGTTCCCGCAATCGGGGTCCCCAGATGCCACATCTCGTTCGTGGAGGTCAGCTGCGGGGTGGTGGGGGCGTCGAGAGTACTGCACAGCGGCTGCAAGATCCGGCGGATGTGGTCCACGACGAAGGCATGCTCGCGCAGATCCTTGCCTGAGTTTTGGAGGTCTTGACCGGCCTTGATATCGCGTGCTTTATCGGTCTGGCGGGGCGCCGAGCCAGCTAGGGGGAAGGCCGTAACCGTTGAGCCTTGCTTCTTAATCAACACTTCCGGGGAGGAGCCCACGAGCATAGATCCTGGGCGTCCCGCCGGTGACAGGTCGGCGATGAAGCCATCGCGGTGCGAGGATAGATCGATCAACCGCGCGGCCACGAGAAGCGGATCCACCGGAGCATTGAACTCAATGTCAACGGCGCGAGCAAGAACCACCTTGTCCAGTTTGGAGGCTTCGATCGTAGCGATGGCGGCCTCAATGCGGCGCAGGTGCTCTTCCGGCTCCGGATCAAAACCGGTCACGCGCGCATTGAGCTTGCCGCTGCGGTAGTAGGCATGGGGCTCAAGAGGCCCGTCCTCACGAATGATGCTGCGCGGCACGGTGAGCGCAGCTGGATCACCCTTGTGAAAGGGAAGTGCGCCGACGACCATGGGCGCGCTGCCGGCACGTAGTGCGGACACTGCATCATCGACAGCGCTAAAGGTGGTGGTTGAACCTTGGGTACGCACAGACCCCGTCGCGCGGGACAGGAGGAAGTCGGGGGCGGTAGAGGGTCTGTTTTCACACATAAGGAATAACTCTAGTTCCTTCCGCTGCTAGCGCCGAAACCAGATCCCTTGCTTTTGTGATATGACCGGTATCGAGGTGCTAGTCGCGATTGCGCGGGCGGAAGAACTGCACGGCAACAAACAGCCCGATACCAAGTAGCAGGGCCAGGGAGCCCATGCCTGCGAGGAAGCCTGCCCAGAAGCCGACCATCGGGGCTCCATAGCTCATGGCCTGGATGTTTTCGGCGTCAGCATAGTCTTCGTTGGAGTCGGACGCAGAGTGCTGTTGCTGTGCTTCCTGCTTTGCGCCGCGTTCCCGGTTGGCAGCGGTGTTGCGCGTGGAGCCTTTTTCTCCTGAGGAAGCAGTGCTTTGCGACGCCCCACGATGTGCCGAATCTCTCTGTCCTTGCGCTGTGTGGGCTACACCGTTCTGTGCCGAGTTCTGGGACTGCGACACTGAGCGCTGGCCATCAGCTGGGCGTTCAGTACTGGGCTCTTTAGACGTTGGTGATGTTCCTGGTTGTTCTTTACTGCGCGCACTCGGACGCGTGGAGTGCCGCGAATCCTGAGCCCGACTTGTTTCGGAGGGCTTTCCACCGTTGAGGAGGGTATCTGCCTCCTTGAGTGTTTTGTCCATAGTCTTATCCAACTGTGCGATGGACTTGGAGGTGTCATTGATGTCCTTGGCCAGTTGCTGCGGCCGGTTCTTCGGGCTGCCCGAGCCGGCATTGTCGCCTTCGCTGGAGTCCCACTCCAATTCGCAGATGTCGGAGGCATCGGCGTCGCCGACCAAGAACGGTACGTCGATGGAGTGCTCGGAGCCATCGTTGAGCGTGAACGTGAAGGTAGCGGCGTATGCTCCCGGTTCGGTGAAGATTATCCCGGTGTGGCTGTGGAAGTGATCGGGGTAGTCCCAAGTGATATCCGGGTTATCTGAATCAAAGAGCACGGTGGGCGCAGCGCCCAAGGTGTTCTGGAAGCCCACCATGCGTCCGCCGTCCGGCGCGGCGTGCAGCGTTAAGGATAGGGTGGCGTCGGCTGCCGCAGCCTCGTCGAGGTAGCTGGTGTTGAATCCAACCCACGGGATATCCGGGTTCTGGGTTTGGGGAATCTGCCAGCCTTTCGATGGGATGTCGTTGCCTGCGGATTCTTCAAAGGCGGCGTTGCTGCCCACCTCCACGTAAAACTCGCCAGAGGTGTAGTCCTTGCCTGACTCGTCATCGCGGGCCAAGAAGGAGAGGTTTCCGGAATCTCCGACCAATGCTAGGTCTTGGTGCCCGCGGGTAAAGGCGTGCAGGGAGTCGGCATCGCAGGAGGCCTCGCTCGCGTGCTCTTCGGCGAGGGCTGGCGGTGCAGCGGCCACCAAGGGCGGGGTACTGAGAGCTAGTGCAGCGACAGCGGTCAGGGTAAGCGGGCGGAAGCTCATACGTGTCATATGGAAAGAGTTCATGCGGACAAGGTCTCCTTCGAGGTGTGTGATTGCGAGGTGGATGCCGCGTCGCGGCGGGAATGCAGTAGAGGGGAGAGTGCCCACGCCACAAGGAAGCAGGCGGTAAGCAGCAGCACGATGGTTGCGCCGGCGGGAAGATCGATGGCCCATGCGAGGTAGATTCCGAAGAAACTGCCCAGCGAACCGATCACCGCGGAGGCGACCATCATTGACCCCAGCGAGTCACAAAGCAGCCTGGCGGTCGCGGCTGGGGTGATGAGGAGGGCCAGGACGAGGACGTTGCCGATGGTTCCCACGGAGATAACCACCGCGCCCGTGACGCAAAGGTAAAGCACGATGTCTAGGACAAAGACGGGAAGCCCCATGGCACGGGCAGTCTCTTTGTCCAGGCAGGTGGCTGTGAGCTGGGGGCCGAGGAGCAATACTGTGGCCACGATAAGCACCGAGACGGTGAACGCGGTGTAGAGATCTGCGTGGGAGACGCCCGTCAGCGAGCCGAAAAGAAAGCTGGTGAGCGAAGCCGTGTAACCCTCCACGCGTGAGATGATCACCATGCCGAGCGCAAAGGAAGCGGCAAAGAAGATGCCGATGACGGAATCTTCGCGCACAGTTCGCCGCTGGGAGAAGCACGCGATGAGCACGGCCACCGCGCAACCCGCCACGGCGCCGCCCAGCAGTACTGACCCGTGAAGTGCGAAGGCGATGGCCAGTCCCGGGAACACTGCGTGGGACACTGCATCGCCGATGAAGGCCATTCCACGTAGCACGACGTAGCACCCCACCACGCCGCACACGATTGCGGCGAGGAGGGAGATCCCTACTGCGCGGGCGAGGAAGTCCAAGTGCGGGTTGGTGAGGTCTTGGAAGAACTCAACTAGCGAGATGTCGATCATGCCGCCACCCCAATCGCGGAGAGCAGGGGCGAGGAGGCTGAGACTCCGAAGGTGGTGCTCCAAGGCTGTGGGGTTAAGCGCAGGGTTTCCGCTGGGCCGTCAGCGATGATGCCCCGGTTGAAGAGCACAAGCCGTGAGCAGGAATGTGCGGCCTCTGAGAGGTTGTGCGTGGACATGACAACGCTGGTGCCATCTGTAGTGAGCTTGTCAAAAAGAAGCAAGAGCTCCTCGGTATTGGGGGCGTCGAGGCCGGTGAAAGGTTCGTCGAGAAGCAGCACCTCTGGTTCGCAAGCTAAGGCGCGGGCGATGAGGACGCGCTGGCGTTGCCCGCCGGAAAGCTGGGCTATAGGACGCCGTGCGAATTCTTCCAGGTTGGTCAGCTCGATGGCCCGCCGCGCGGCCTCCTTATCGGAGCGCCCTGGGCGCCGGAACCACCCCACTAGTCCAGTGCGCCCACTCAGCACCGCCTTGGCCACGCTGATGGGGAAGTCCCACTCTACGTCGTGGCGCTGCGGGACATAGCCAAGCGAGGTGGTCACGTCGATGGTCCCGGTAAAGGGCACGAGGCCTAAGACAGCGCGCATGAGCGTGGTTTTGCCAGCACCGTTCGGGCCGAGGAGGCCGATAAACTCGCCAGGGTTAACAGAAAAGCTTGCCCCGTCGATGACGCGGCGGCCGGACAGCGATACGGACAGATCGTTTACCGTAATGAAGGGATTAGCCACGCCGCCCACCCTTCGCGCGCACGACGGCGATGATGGCACCGATGAGCACGAGGACGCCTACGCCCGCGAGCGCCCAGATCCACGTGGGCACCGACGCCGACATAGAGCCGGACGTGGCGGAGGACTCGGCATTGGGGTCCCATTCCACGGCCTGTGCTTGCGCAACGTCGGCGTCATCGCCCACAGCGAAGGTCAAGGTGGCTTCGGCAGCTACCTCTTTTCCGGCGCTTTCTCCTGCGCCCTCGCCGCTCATGCGGACCCGGATCTGGTGAATGCCGGGCTCGGTGAACACCCAATTGGCGTGGGTATGAGTGCCCAAGTCCACCCAGAAGCCTTCTGAGTCCCCGGTTGCTGTAGACCACAGCAGCTGAGGTTCTTCGAAGCCGCCGTTTTGCAGGAAGAGGGAGAACTCACCCGGGCCTTGGTGCCCGAGGAACTCCATTGTCACTCCTCGCTCAACGTTGTCTGCCAATGAGGGAGCTTGGGTATTCCAGCCCAACCACGGAACGTCAGCCTGCTCCGTTTGCGGTACGACCCACACCTGCGAGCCAGGTTCTGCGCCAACGAAGGAGAATGCCTTGTCCTCCGGCAGAGTCAACAGGGCGTTGTCACCCACCTGGAAGACCACATCCTCGGGCTGGCGCCACACGGGTGTTTCAGCCGAATCATCGCGAGCGAGGAACTCAGCTTGGCCTTCGGAGAGCAGGAGCCCTAGGTCGACGTGGCCGTGATCGATGGTGGCAGCCGTTCCAGGCGCGGCTACCTCTTCGTTAGAGCTGACCACCTGGGCGAGATCTCCGGCGAAGGCAGCTGCCGGTGCGAAAGCCAAGGCCGCGGCGGTAAGCGTTGCCGCAAGCGGCATAGTGACGGTTCGGATGGTGAGTTTAGACATGAGATTCCTTTGTTGTGTTGCTGAGACAGCGGTTGAGTGAGTGCGCGTTGAAGCGCAAGAGGTCGAGATACGTCGGAACGGCGTCATCAAGCGTGTCGCCGTAAATCGGGCATACAGCCACCCCGAGGGAATCGGCGGCTTCCCGGATGACATCCGCGCTGGCTTGTTGCGTTGGTTCTACGAATACGGCGGGAAGCTGGAGGTTCTCCAAGGTGCGGCGCAGAGCAATGACATCGCGCGGCGAGGGCTCGATGGCCGGGTTCGGAGTAACGAAGCCCGCGATATCAATGCCGTAGCCTTGCTCCAGGTAGGCGTATCCGTGGTGGGGTGTGACGAGGTGGCGGTTGCGCTCAGGAATGGCAGAGATGAGCTGCCGGACTTCGTCGTCAACGTCCCGCACCTGTGTGATGTAGTCCTGTGCGCGGGCACGGTAGTCCGCACCGTGTGAGGGGTCCGCCTGTGCAAGCTGCTCAGCGATGACCTCGGTGAAACTGACAACGTTGGCGGCGTTATGCCACAGATGTGGGTCTACTTCGCCGTGAATGTGCTTGCCCAAGACAGCTTGGGGCAGGAGATAGGTCTCATCCCCGGGCCGGCCCAAGAAACGGTAAGAGGGATCCGGCGGGATCTCCTGCAACGCGGAGTTCGGGACGCGCAACACCGTGGTCTTCGGATCAAAATGCTCGCCTTGGTCCTCCAAGTCGAGTTTTCCCGTAGCCATGTCCGCGGTGATATCCACGTGACCTGCATCGAGTGTGCGCATTCCCGCAGGGGCGCTAACGCCCACCGCCACCGTGAACTCCTGCGGGGTGCTGTTGGTAGCGCCAAAGCTCAACCTGTAGATACCGGGCTTGCTAAAAGCCCAGGAAACGTGCGTGTGGGCGTTGGCTGGCAGCGTCGTGGAATCCTCGCGCGGATCTATCCCATCGGCGCTGTTAAAGAGTGGTTCAGGTGTCCCGAACGTAGAGACCACGTAGGCCGCGACATCGCCGGGTCCTTCCACACCGAGCAGACGCATGTCGACGCTCGTGGTACCTGGGGCTGCGTTGCGCACGCGCAACCCCAGCCACACGGCGTCGAGCGCGATGTTCTCCACCAGCGGGACCAGCTTCGCTCCACGCGTGGAGGCCTGATCCGCCACCTCCGTGACGGGCACATCCGACGACTCCTTCATGGACTTCAGCAGATTCTGTGGCTCGAGAAGGAACCCGTTGGACAGCAGTACGTCTGCGTTTGCGATGTCCCGCACCGAGCGCAGGCTCGGTTCAAAGGTATGGGGATCCTTTCCCGCGGGGATCAGGGTCGTCACCGTGGCGTCATGTCCGGCCACATGCTTGGCGACGTCCCCCAGTATCGGTGTCGTCGCCACCACCTTCACCTTTGCATCGTCTCCGCTGGCAGTGCTCGCGCAGCCACTCAGCGCTGAGGCGCCGAGAGAGATGGCGGAAAGAATCGCGGTGCACGCCATCCGAGTGCGTACTTTCCGAGGCATCAATCGCGGCCCTTCAGCAGCGCGAGGCGCGCTAGCGCCAGGCCCAGCA
Organism: Corynebacterium sp. HMSC062E11; assembly: GCF_001811845.1. NCBI lineage: Bacteria > Bacillati > Actinomycetota > Actinomycetes > Mycobacteriales > Corynebacteriaceae > Corynebacterium > Corynebacterium sp. HMSC062E11. The sequence continues at coordinate 91,478 of NZ_KV806831.1, read as the reverse complement.
CAAGCATTCCCAGGCCGAGGATGCCGATGCCCCACGGCAACAGGTTTTGCCCACTGTCGTAGTAGCCGGCCGCAGCCACCGTGTCCACATTCTCCCCGTCCGCGGTTTCGGCGGATCGGTGAGAAGGCTTGCGCTCCTTCCTTTCCCCGCGAGCTGTGCGGTCTTTACGCTCCTTGTTGTGGGCCTGTTGTTTGGTGTTTTTGGCACCGGCAGCGGGGGCCGAACCGCGGGCAGCGCCTCCAGGGCTTCCGGCTCCGGTGCTTCCAGCGTGAGAGCGTGAGCCGGAGTTGGAGGAAGCAGGTTGCTCAGGGGAGGCGGCGCCTTGCGCTGCCTCGTGGCCATCGTCGGCACCGTCAGTGCCATCATCGACGCTGGATTCCTCGTCCCCGGAATCCTGGGGAGCGGCTTCGCCGTCGCCGACATCCCAGGTATAGGTGACCTGATTACTCGTGTCGCCGTTGGATTCAGCCTGAACAGTCATGGTGTACGTACCCGGTTCGCTAAACGCCCAATTAACGTGTCGGTGCGCCGGGTAAGCCTGATTGATGACGTCACCGGACACCAAGTCGAGCTCGCCGGCGTCTGTGACCGGTTGAATATCGCCAAAGCCTGCGGTTTCGAAGATAAAGATGTCACCGGGCCCGGTGACCTCAACAAATTCGAAGTTCACGTCCTTATATCCAGCAGATTGGGCCGCTTGCGTATCCCAACCCGGCCACAGGAGTGAGCTGTCCTGGGTCTGGGGGAGGTAGTACGTCGGTGTGCCGATGCCATCGATGCGCTCGGTCGCCTCGCTCCATGCCTCCTCAGCCACCTTGAGGGTGACATCGTTACCGGGCCTGACGACGCCACTACCGGTGACGTCTTCCTTCATCGACAACGTCAGCTGACCACCCGGCGCAGAGACATAGAAGGCATCCACGTGCCCAGAATCTATAAGCTCGCCTTCGGCGCGGGCAGTCGCTGGAAGGCCAAGGACGGACACGAGAAGTGCCACGGCGATGGCGCACACGGCGGCATTGAATGTTTTCAGCGGTGCGGAATGCAATCGAAGTGTGTCCTTTCTAGCGGTGAAGCAGACCGTTGAAGCGGGCCTCAATCTGGGCTCTGTGGTCGTTGTAGAAATTGAAGAGGCGTTGGAAAATGAGGGCCACGACGGCCGGAAGCACTAATCCCCACAGGCTGTCGAGCTTGGGCTTAGAGGACGTCGTCCCCTTATCTCCACTGGGCTTCGTGTTTCCTGGCTTCTTGCCGCCGGGTGTGTCGGTGCCTTCGCCTTCGCTTCCTCCCTTGGAGCTTGCGCAGTCCTTGATTGCGGCGTCTCCGGCCGCGACGGTGAGCACCTGGGGTTCGGAGGAAATTTCTTTGCCATCGGCGGTGGTGGCCGTGTAGCTGACTTCGAGTTTGTAGATACCCGGCTTGGTAAAGACCCAATTGCTGTGGGTATGCGAGGCAAAAGTGGTCTCGATGGACAAGTCCCCCTCCGCTGAGTTGATCAGCGGGGTAAAACCTTTGCCTAATCCTTCAGTAGTGAAGAGCCCAATTTCTGCGCCTTCAGGCTTCTCGACGGGCTTAATATTGAGCATGACCTTGCCGTCTTTATAGTCCTTGTAGTTGAGAGCTTGGGTGTTATATCCCGGCCAGATGATGCTCTGCTCTTGGGTTTGGGGGAGGAGGAAGAATTTCTCCTTGCCCAGGTAGTCGAATTCCTTGCCGTTGAGCGCGGCGGGGCGGGAGCGCAGGGCGTTGTCGTGTACTGCGAGGACGACGTCGTCAAGCGGGCGCTCGACGGTCTTCTTATCCACGATGGCCGTTTCATCCTTGAGGCGGGTGAGAAACTTATCGCCGTCACGGGATACCGAAATATCGACGTGTCCGTGGTCGAGCACTGCCTTGTCGGCGCAGACACCGGTGTTGTCGCCGGGTTCGGGCTGAGGAGTGTTATCTGGGGCTGGCGCAGGAGCCTGAGCCCCAGCGCCGAGTTTGCCCACGCGCTCGTACGTTTTTCCGAAAGCGAAATTGTCGGTCAGCGTGATGCTGCCGGAGTCTTGCGTGATGCTTGGGTGCGGAAGAATATCGAGGCGCACGGTATTGCCGTTGAAGTTTGCATTGGCACCGACGACAAATTCCGCGCGGCCGCGGGTGATAGTGCCGTCGAAATCGATGTCCGGAAGCGAGCTTCCCTTACTAAAGAAGCCACCGTGCACGTAGCCTTCCAGGTTTTTATCGGCTGCCTCCAGGATGATGCGGGTGGCGTCTTCGCCCTCCGGAACGGCGCGCGCGGACAGTCCCGTGTCAGATAGCGAAACCTCTTCTCCGGAGAAGAGTTGACGGGGGTTGGTCGTCTCCTCCCAGGACTCCGCGGACGTCTTCGAGGTGGTGGCTACTTCTGCGCCCTCGGAGTACTTGAGCTGCTCGGATACCCACCGCGGGCTGCCATCTTCTGGGGTGTACACCGCCTGAATCTCGGAGGATTCTGGGCCTAGGAACTCGTCAAAGTGGGCTTTGCCGTCGGTAACGGGCAGGTCGGTGAGGAAGTAGCCGTCGATAAGCAGCGTGAGCGTGCCGTTACTGCCCCCAGCGAAGTCGATGGAGGAAAGCCGCTCGTCTCCATCTTTGTCACGGGACTTAGCAGGGGCGATGCGCAGGCGATAGTCCTTCTGGCTAGCGTCCCCTGCGGATGCCTGTTCGAAGCGCTCCTTGAGGGAGGGAGTGCTGTGGTCTGACGGGCGCTGCCCTCCGACCTGAATGGACGTGGTTGTCGGCTTGGAGGAAATGAACTCGCCGTCTTTGTTTCGCGCGGTGGTTTGGTAGGTGAGCTGGTAGCGCCCGGGTTTGGAAAAGACAGTGAAGTTGTGGGTATGCGTGCCGCTAGTCAGCCACGCGGAGTGAGGTGCGCCCTCCGACGTGCCAAAGAATCGTTGAAGCCCGCCAGGGCCGGGGTAGTAGCCAAACATCTCTACTTCGCCCGGTCCATCGACGCTTAACAGGTCGAGGGAGGCGATGTTATCGCGGAAGGTGTCGACAGGAAGCTCAGTGTCCGCGCCAAAGCCCATCCATACCGGGTCCAGGCTGCCCTGCACGCTGGCAGGGGCCATGTAATAGGTTTCGCCCGGCTTCCCTAGGAAGGAGAGCGCAGGGTCTTCAGGCACGGTGAACTGGTATTGGTTCGTGCCGTTCTGGTCCCAGCCTTTGCCTACCCATGTGACGGTGTCGGCGAGATCGTGGTCGGATTCGGCTGAATGGCTCTTGAGGTTAAGAGAATCGTCTTCCCAGAATGCTTTGGGGGAATCGATGTGCGTTTGGGTGGCGACGTGTTTGCCGTCGTCAGGGCCGGCTACGGCGGTAGCGGGGGAGAAGAGAAGTGTGGCGCAGGTAAGCAGCGCCACGGAGCGAGTTCGAGCCACAGTGTGGAACCTTTCTTCAGTTCTGTCGAGAGAATTTCACTATAGGGAATGGAAATCAATTCCGTTTAGTCTGGATCGAAAACCCAGTTCACGCTTAGTGGAAACCGGGTTCAATTACCCCCAAGTGGGGCGGGCGGTGCCGTAACTCAGCGCTGAACTACGATGGTTGACATGACTGAAACAACTTCCGACGTCCGCGTACGTTTTTGCCCGTCGCCCACAGGAACGCCCCACGTGGGCATGGTCCGCACGGCGCTGTTCAACTGGGCCTATGCCCGCCACACCGGCGGCAAGCTCATCTTCCGCATCGAGGACACCGATGCCGCTCGTGACTCCGAGGAGTCCTTCCAGGCCATCATTGATTCGCTGAACTGGCTCGGCTTGGGCTGGGATGAAGGCGTCAATGTGGGTGGTCCGGACGAGCCGTACCGTCAGTCGCAGCGCATGGATATTTATGCCGATGTCCTGCAGAAGCTCAAGGATGGCGGCTATGTCTACCCGGCTTATTCCACCAATGAAGAAGTGCAGGCGCGCCACAAGGCAGCCGGACGCGACCCGCAGCTTGGCTACGACAACTTTGACCGCGACCTCACTCAGGAGCAGATCGATGCCTTCGAGGCGGAAGGCCGCAAGCCGGTGTGGCGCCTTCGCATGCCGGACAAGGACTGGACGTGGAATGACCTGGTGCGTGGAGAGCTGACTTTTAAGTCGGAGACCCAGCCGGATTATGTGGTGGCCCGCTCCAATGGCGCACCGCTCTACACGTTGGTTAACCCCGTCGATGACGCGCTCATGGGGGTTACCCACGTGTTGCGCGGCGAAGATCTGCTGTCTTCCACTCCGCGCCAGCTCGCCCTCTACGAGGCGCTCATTGAGTTGGGCATTGCCAAGCAGACCCCGGAGTTCGGCCACCTGCCGTTCGTGATGGGTGAGGGCAACAAGAAGCTGTCCAAGCGCGATCCGCAGTCCAACCTGTTCAACCACCGCGATGCGGGTATCATCCCGGAGGGAATGCTCAACTACCTGTCCCTGCTGGGCTGGTCCCTTTCCGCGGACAAGGACATCTTCTCCGTCGATGAGCTCATTGCCAACTTCGACGTGCACGACGTGCTGGGCAACCCCGCCCGTTTCGACCAGAAGAAGTTGGAAGCCATCAACGCCGACCACATTCGTTTGCTTGAGCCGGCTGACTTTGCCCAGCGCCTGCGGGATTACCTCACCGAGTACACCGACTTCCCTGCGGATTACCCGGAAGACAAGTTCGCCTTCGCCGCCGACCTGGTGCAGACCCGCATTAAGACGCTGTCTGACGCTTACGGGCTTATGTCCTTCCTGACCACGCCGGACGCTGAGCTGGAGCTCGACGCCAAGGCGGCCAAGAAGAACCTCAAGGAGGAGGCTGTTCAGCCTCTCGAGGTCTCCATTGCCAAGTTGGAGGAGCTCGGGGAGTGGAAGACCGAAGAGATTGAAAAGGTTCTCTCTGGCGCACTTATCGACGACCTCGGTCTCAAGCCCCGCAAGGCCTACGGCGCCCTGCGTGTCGCGGTCTCGGGACAGCAGGTTTCCCCGCCGCTGTTCGAGTCCATGGAGCTGCTGGGCAAGGAGTCCACGCTGGCTCGCCTTAAGGCAGCTCTGGCCGTGACTCCGTGGAGCGCTGAGTAGTCTCAAGCGCTAGTCTCACAGGCCTGTAATTTCGGGGCATTAAGAATCGTTCTTAATGTCCCGAAAATGCTATCTGGCCTGGCGATTTGTGTGTATCGGTGGTGCTGGATATAGTAATAAACCGTTGCAGCGAGCGGCGAGGGGTTAACCCCAAGCAAGCTCAACGCGATAGTGGCCTATGGTGTAATTGGCAACACAACGGTTTCTGGTACCGTCATTCTAGGTTCGAGTCCTGGTAGGCCAGCAGTGATAACTGCGCAAAGTGCAGCGGCACTTTGCAGTCAGCGGTCACGGTTCTATGCCCCGTTCGTCTAGCGGCCTAGGACGCCGGCCTCTCACGCCGGTAACACGGGTTCAAATCCCGTACGGGGTACCACTTAAAGAGTGGCAAGCATAACGCGCTTGCCACTCTTTTTCTTTCATCGGCCATAATCCTAGCCCGACTTATTGGTCTGGAGGCTTATAGGCCTTCTGTCATTGCTTTGAGGGCTAGAACGTGCCGTGTGTAGGCGTCTGCGCCGGTTTCGGTGAGCGTGACCCACACGGTGTCCTTGGCGCGCGTAGAGCCGTACTCCCGCGTGCGGCTTACGTAGCTGTGGTCTTCGAGGTGCTTTAGTTGCTTGGAGAGCGTATCGGCGGGGAGTTCCGTAAGCTCGGCGAGTTGACCGTACTTCATCTGCCGTCCTTCGGTGGCGCCGGCGGAGAAGAGTGTGGCGCAGATCTTGAGCCGATTGATGGGGTGGATGACTGGGTCTAGCTCAGGGGGCTGGTGAGATGCTTTCCTAGACATTGATGCCCTTTACGGCGGAGTTACTGTTCTCGTAAAGCATCCAGGCTGTCGAGCCAGTAACTATGACCCCGCAGGAGATCATCCACGGCCACGTGTTGGGGGTCGGTGTAGTAGACATGATCATGGCGAGGGGGAGGACTACTCGTGACCATGTCGCGCGATCGTTCCTCGGCCCCTTGTTGGGGTTGGGGCGAACAAAAGGGTTCGCGATTTTGTCCTTGAGGAGGAAACCGAGAATGAACGTCGGTATCAGGATTGCGAGTGTGTACCACCAGGACACCTTGGATAGCGCAAGACTGCTACCGATACCGAGCGCTACAAGTGCCACCGCCCACCAGCTTTGTGTCCAGGCGGTCCGCTGTTGGGCGTCTTGAATGATCTTGAGTTCATCGTTCATGGCCTGACTCCTTTGTTTGCATCTAATGCAAGTGTATCACTTGCATTAAGTGCAAGTAAGGGGGTGAGGGCTGTTGTAATCAAGGAGTGGTGTGGTTGTGCCCCTTACCGGAGGGTTAAAAGTCCAAGTGCAAGCGGACTTGAGAAAGTTACCAGGGGGTATACCAGTGGCCAATTGGTCTAATCCCTTCCGCTATGCCTTTGGCGGTCATACACTGCAGGTATAAGGCATTCCCGACAGAAAGGAGAGCGGATGGCGGAAGCTGATAATCATCACTATCGCCGACGCGACTCTAGCAGATAATACGAGGCGGCATCGCCATAATCCACAACTTCTTAAAGCCAACATTCGAGCGAAGTAGGAGCCTTGCACCACATGCTGTTAGCGCACGTGTTCTCCCGAACCTCTAGCGATGACTAACGAGTGCTCCGGCCCCAGCTGCCAACGGCACGCCAGCGGAATAACCACTGATTCGATCCGCGCCCGGGCCCTGAGAGTCAATGATTTCATCGCAGTCGAAAGCGGCAACGAGGTTCGGGATTTTCTTTGTGTAAAAAGCCATACTAGCTGCCGATTTGTGCATTCTTTCGCCGATCCTATAGTGTTTAGCAAGTCCGCAACGGACAGCTAAACGAGCCCCGTTCGTCTAGCGGCCTAGGACGCCGGCCTCTCACGCCGGTAACACGGGTTCAAATCCCGTACGGGGTACAAAAATAAAAGGTGGCGAGCATGATGCTCGCCACCTTTTCGCTTTGGGCTAAAGACTAGACGATGAGGACCTCGGCGTTATTGCCGCCGGTGCAGCGAATGACCTCGTGCTCATCGGTTTGGCATGTCAGTGAATAGTTCTGTTGGGTAATGGGGCTGTTGACGGTGACCTGTCCGGGGATGAAGGACCGGAGGTCGTCTTTAGAGCCTGGCGCCAAGGTCATCAAGCGGCCTGCTGTGGAACGGGCGAAATCGCAACTGGTGTTCGCACCGGCCATGACGAAAGCGATGTTATAGCCATCGCCCATCTGGCACACAGTGGCAGGCGTGCCGTAAACGTTGACTGACGCGCCGTTGGCGTCGCCCTCGGGGAGTTGTTCAGAAAGGCTGTTATACGTGGCTGTCTGTGCAGTCGGAGAAGTCTGGTGTTGGCCTGTGGCTGGTTGGGCAGCTTGGGCTCCTTGTATGTCCTGCGCTTGAGTATCCGGCTGTTGAGCCTGGTCCGCAGGCTGATCGCTAGCGTTGTCCGGCAAGGTTGGTTCAGGGCCGTCGGGGGCTGCCTCGTCGACAGTGTTCGGAACGTGAAGCTCAGCGTCATCGTTAAGCGGCTGAAATGCCGGGTAAGTGTTCTCAAACGTTGGCTCACCCGATGCCGCGTCCGTCCTCGACGGCGCTGCCATCTCGGATGACGTGGAACATCCGACTGTTAGAACACCGGCGGTGATTATGGCTGCTAAAGCTGCGATGGGACGGTGGGCGCGCGTGGAAGTCATAAAGCCCACCCTAACGAGATGTGTGGCGATGCGCTGGGGAAAACGGGGAAAGCTGCCCAATCACAGTGACGTGCACTCAGATTGGGCAGCTCAATAAACAGAATCGGGGTAGCTCTTAGTGGCAATCCCAGTGGCCGTCATGTGCCGCGTGGCGGTGACCATCATGCAGGTAGTCCACGTGGTCGCCATGGGGAATAGCGACGTGCCCGCAGCCCTCGCCGTGCTCGTGTTCGTGGGCCTCGTGAACGGTGTGCTCGGATGCTTCGCACTCGTCCCAGTGGCCTTCATGCTCGCGATGAATGTGGCCGTCGTGTACGTAGTCGGTGTGATCGCCGTGCGGGAAGGCGACGTGGCCGCAGCCTTCGCCGTGGACGTGGGTGTGCTCGTCGTGGATGGTGTGGGTCATGGCTCCTCCTGGAGGTCGGGGATTTTCACTACATTTTCAGTAGCTGTCAATGTTAGTAAAGCGCGTTTCCAATACACTTTCAATAGCGGGGGGTGGGGGTATCGCCGGAGCTGAACGCGGGGCGTGAAGGGAGAATTGGCCAAGCCCAGGCTAGAGTGGGGTGATGATGAAAAGGTCTCCGCAACTTCGCTTTTCCCGTGTCTTACCAGGCTTTGTATTCATGGCTGGCGCATGCTCGCTGGCCTTTGCTCTCGCCGCCCCCGCGACCGCTGCTGAGGGGGTGCCGGTTCGGCAAGGACAAAAGATCGCGGCTTCTGATGGCGCGTTGTGCACTGTTGGTTACGTCGAGGCTAATCGGGCGTGGACCTCGGCGCACTGTGGCTTAAATGGCGAACAAGTGTATAACGAAGCAGGCCAGCACCTAGGAACGTTGCGTTGGTTCACGCCCTCGGGGGCAGCGGGGCATGACTTGGCCTATATTCAATTCGCCGGCGGAACCTATTCGGCAGGCAACCCGCTCACCGGGGATGGCATGGCACCGGTGCCTGGTGAAGGCTCAACGGTGTGCTTCGACGGACAGGCCGCGTCGCGTCAGTGTGGCACCGCGGTGAAGGGGCCGGGTGTCTTTCCGGGCATGAACTATGCGGCCGATGTGTCGCTGGCGCCTGGGGATAGCGGTGGAGCAGTGTCCGTCCCAGGGCAGCCGGGCGTTGTGGGCATTTACCAGGGGATCACCCAGGCTAATCGGGGTGGCCGGACAGTTACTTTCTCAAATTATGCGCGCATGCCACATGCGGATGAGCTAGCGCGCCTGCCACACCAGGGTTGGGTGCCGCGCCGCCCCAACCGGGAGCCAGGAAATCCAGTCCGGGTGGCCCAAGAAACAGGTGAGGCATTGTCCTCGACGAGTAGCGCGGGACCGGAAGGGCTGCGCGGCCTTGCGATGTATTTCGGTCTCGGTATTTAGGAACGCAGCCTCGAGGCTTTAGACTCCTCTGCGCTGCATTGCGCTGCGCTAAGTGGCCAGTTCTTAGCGGGTTGTCTTAGCGGTGGCCGTCGCGTGGCGTGCCATTGGAGAGTGCGGCACTTAAGCGGTTGGATGCGCTAACCAGGACATCTGCGAACTTTTCTGCCGGGGAAGGGCGGAAGCGTTCGGCGGAACCGGAGACGGAAAGGACGGCGATGAAGTTTCCTGCGCCGTCGAAGACGGGGGCGGAAACGGAAGCGAGGTCTGACTCGCGCTCTTCGATGGATTCGGAGTAGCCGTTGGTGCGCGCGAGCTCGACATCGTGCTCACTAAAGATGGCATCGGGAACATGGACATCAGCAAAGGCGGCGAAGACGCGGGCGGCGGAACCGGAGGTGAGTGGAAGCTGGCGGCCTACGGGCACCACGTTGTGGAGTCCGATCTCCGGCTCACGCGTGGCGATGCACGTGCGCGTGGTGCCGGAGAGTTCGTAAAGCTGGACGGACTCACCGGTGGCGTCGAGAAGCTCCTCCATAATGGGGCCTGCGGTTTCGATTATGCGATCACGGTTGCCGGGTAGGGCTGGCCCAGCGCCCCACTTTCCATCGGGGGTGCGGGTGAGGATTCGGTGCGCCTCGAGCGCTGTGGCGAGACGGTGTGCCGTTGCCCGAGGCAGTCCGGTGGTCTCGCAAAGCTCGTTGAGCGTAGAAGGTTGATTGGTCGCGGCCATCATGATGGCTACTGCGCGATCCAATACCTTAATTCCTGATACTGCGCTATACTCTCCCATATAATGAAATCTACGTCCCATTAATTGAGATTTCAAGTGGAGAGGCACATGACTGAGAAACTGACACTCGCAGAGAAGGTATGGCGCGACCATGTCGTGCGTAAAGGTGAGAACGGTGAGCCCGATCTCCTTTATATTGACTTCCAGCTCTTGCATGAAGTTACCAGCCCGCAGGCTTTCGATGGTCTTCGCCTGGCCGGTCGTAGGATGCGCCACCCAGAGCTGCACCTGGCCACTGAGGACCATAACGTTCCGACCGTGGGTATTAAGTCCGGCAACCTTTTAGAAATCAAGGATGAGGTCTCCCGCACGCAGGTGTCCACGCTGCGCAAGAACTGTGAAGAGTTCGGCGTGCGCCTGCATTCGATGGGTGATGCGCAACAGGGCATCGTTCACACAGTGGGTCCTCAGCTGGGCATTACCCAGCCCGGCATGACCATCGTGTGCGGTGACTCGCACACGTCGACGCACGGCGCCTTCGGTTCTATTGCCATGGGCATCGGTACCTCTGAGGTGGAGCACGTCATGGCCACCCAGACACTTTCACTTAAGCCCTTTAAAACAATGGCCATCGAGGTCAGCGGTGAGCTGGCGGAGGACGTTTCCGCCAAGGATTTGATTTTGGCGATCATTGCCAAGATTGGCACCGGCGGCGGCCAAGGCCACATCATCGAGTACCGCGGTGAGGCCATTCGCAAGATGTCGATGGAAGCCCGCATGACCATCTGCAATATGTCCATCGAGGCCGGTGCCCGCGCCGGCATGGTGGCTCCGGATGAGACCACTTTTGAGTACGTCAAGGGCCGTGAGTTCGCACCCCAAGGAGAAGATTGGGACGCGGCCGTCGAGTACTGGAAGACGCTGCCGACTGACGACGGCGCCGAATTCGACACCGTCGTGGAGATCGACGGCTCCGCGCTGACGCCTTTCGTGACTTGGGGTACTAACCCGGGACAGGGCTTGCCATTGAGCGCTGCGGTGCCCGACCCAGAGGAGTGCGGCGACGACGGCGAAAAAGCCGCCGTCGAGAAGGCCTTGGCCTACATGGACCTGAAACCCGGCACGCCGCTGCGCGATATCCAGATCGACACGGTCTTCCTTGGATCGTGCACGAACGCGCGCATCGAGGATCTGCGCGCGGCCGCCGAAGTGGTCAAGGGGCGCAGCATCGCGGCTGATACCCGCATGATGGTGGTTCCGTCTTCGGCCGTGGTCAAGGCCCAGGCTGAGGAGGAAGGGCTGGACAAGATCTTCACCGACTTCGGCGCCGAGTGGCGCACCGCTGGCTGCTCGATGTGCTTGGGCATGAACCCGGACCAGCTGAAGCCGGGGGAGAGGTCGGCGTCGACAAGCAACCGCAACTTTGAGGGCCGTCAGGGCCCTGGTGGCCGCACCCACCTGGTGTCCCCGGCCGTCGCTGCGGCAACTGCCGTTCTGGGCCACCTGGCCGCACCAGCAGACATCGACGATTCCGCTTTCGCCGGCGCTTAAGGAAAGGAAAAAGACAATGGAGAAGTTTATTACTCACACGGGCGTCGGCGTTCCGCTGCGTGTCTCCAATGTGGACACCGACCAGATTATTCCCGCGCGTTACCTGAAATCCGTGAAGCGCACCGGCTTTGCCGACGGCCTGTTCTCCAATTGGCGCAGCGATAAGAACTTCGTGCTCAACCAAGAACCGTTTAAAGAGGGCTCCGTGCTCTTCGCAGGCCCGGACTTTGGTACCGGTTCTTCCCGTGAGCATGCGGTGTGGGCGCTTGCGGAATTCGGCTTCAAGGCGGTGTTCTCCTCGCGCTTCGCAGATATCTTCCGCGGCAACTCCGGTAAAGCGGGCTTGCTGACGGGACTCATGGAACAAGAAGACATTGAGCTTATCTGGAAGCAGCTAGAGGCCGGGGAGACCGAAACCACCGTCGACTTGGAGGCGCGCACGGTTACCGTGGGCGGCAATAGCTATACCTTCGATATCGATGACTACACCCGTTGGCGCCTTATGGAGGGGCTCGACGACATCGGCCTGACCTTGCGTAACGAGGACGATATCGATGCCTTTGAATCCAATCGCCCGGGATTCAAACCGCGCGTCCTTGCGTCTTAGCGGAGGCGGCACCGGTGGGGTAGTATTCCCCGCCTCCTGTGGCGCAGTGCACATAGCGTCGTTAACATCCTCAGCATGACTAATCCTTTTGACGGCTTTAGCGGAGAGAACGGCAATCAATTCGGCGGCACCACCGGGTACGGTGGCTACGACTATCACCAGCCCGGTGGCTACGACTATCAACAATCCGGGAGTTACGGCTACCAGCAACCCAACGGCTACGGCTACCAGCAGACGGGAAGCTACGGGTACCAGCAGACGGGAAGCTACGGGTACCACCAGCCCGGCGCCGCGCCTGGCAACCCACCCGGCGGGGCAGGAGCGCCGCCCATTGACGCCATGGATATTCTGGGCCAGTCATTCAAGGGTTACTTAAAGCAACCGGTGCCAGGGATGCTAGCCATGCTGGTGCATCTCATTATCACGTTTGCTCTTCTTCTTGTGCCGGGAACCGTTGTAGGCGGTGTATTCGCAGTAATGGAAGGAAATGGCACGGACATCGAGCCTTTAGCGACTACCGTGGGGATCCCTCTCATGGTTGTCATGGGGCTAGCCGCCTTCGCTTATCTTTTCTGGCTGATGGCGAACCTCTTTAATGGCTCCCGGAAGATCGCTGATGGGGAGAAGGTCACCTTCCGTGACTACTTTAGGTTTGCCCAGCTGAATGGTTGCGCCGGCGTCTATGCTTGCTTCTTTATTTTGGCAATGCTCGGAACAATTGCGGGCGGCTTCCCCGGACTGATTCTCTTTGCGCTTCTGTGGCCAGCGCCTGTAATCAAGGCTGATGCCCCGGATAAGCCTCTCATGGAGTGCTTCCGGGAGGCTTTGAACTTGGTCATTGAGAACCTGGGTCAATCCCTGCTCTTTATTCTGGTCTGTTCCCTCATCACGAGCTTTGTCATATTTATCCCCATTGTCGGCTTCCTTGCCGCCTACCCGATCTGGGCTTTGGGGATGGTCCTGTTTACCCGCGCTATGCAGCGCCGCCCTGCTGTGCGGTGGGAATAGAGCAGCAGGGCGGCGAAAGGTACCTAGTGAAGTGGCGATGTAGTGCTTATCGCACGGGCAGCGGGCTAGCGAGGTAGTCTGCGCCGGTAAGTTCACCGTCGTTGAAGGAGAGCACCCACACCGAAGCCTTCTTGAACTTGAGCTCGTCGATGGGAGTCGTGATGAACTTCGGCGCGAAGGATTCGATAATCCCCGGAATGGTTAGTCCCTGGCTCACGATGACGGGGACACCGCCGCCGTCAACAACGCGCTGGAAGGCCGCGCGGGCGTCTTCAGGGGATTCAGCAAACACATCGTCACCGAATGCTTTGTTCACAGCGATGTCCATGCCGAGCTCATCCGCCAACGGTGCGGCGGTGTGCTGGCAGCGCTGCGGCGGGGCGCTGTAAATCGCGGTCGGGTGAAAAGGCGTGAGCATCGGCACGAGCATCTCTGCTTGGCGGCGGCCTTTCTTATCCAGCGGGCGCAGGTCATCATCGCCCTCCCAGGAGCGGCGCTGGTGAGCACGTGCATGGCGTACATACAGCACACGCGTCGTCGGAGCCAGGCGGAGGCGCTTCTTGGCCTTCGCCAGCACCTGCGTATCAACGTCATAGGAGAGCAGCGTGCAGGCCTCGTCGATTGTCATCCAACGCAGCTCATCGGTCTCCGAATTCGTGGTGTATTCGCCGTCGAGTACACGTGCCAGCCAGTAGTAGACAACCTTCGTGCGTCCTTGAACGGGATAAGCCACCTTGCCAATGAGCTTGCCCAGGCGCACGGTGTAGCCGGTTTCCTCGAAGATCTCGCGCGCGGCGGTGACGGGAAGGGATTCGCCCGGATCGACCTTGCCCTTAGGCAGCGACCAATCGTCGTAGTGCGGGCGGTGGATGATAGCAACCTCCGGATCGTGCGGATCCCCACGCCAGAGAACCGCACCAGCGGCAAGCGTCGTCCGCTTGAACTCATCCGCCGGATCGACAGGGATCTCCTGGTGGCGACCAGAGATGAAGACCTCCGATCGGATATCTTTATCCGTCTCATGCATGTTCTTTGCCTTGGGCATGCTGCTCCTTTGTGCCTGTAGCTTGTGACCTTCTCCATCTTCCTCCACTCTCCGCCACGATGCAGCTTTACGCGCCGAACGTATTTCAATGCCGGGCGTGCTTTAATGGGAAAAGTCGATGCAGTGGAATTGATTGTGAGGTGGCACATGGCAAACGTGGCAGTAATGGGCGCGGGTTCGTGGGGAACCACGCTGGCGAAAGTCTTTGCTGACGCCGGCAATGACGTCCGCTTGTGGGCGCGCCGCGAGGAACTGGCAAACACCATCAACACGCGCCACGAAAACCCGGACTATCTCCCGGAGCTCTCACTGCCTGAGTCGATCCGGGCAACCACCGAACCCGCCGCTGCTTTGGAAGCCGCAGACATCGTCATCTTCGGCGTTCCTTCTCAGACCCTTCGCGGAAACCTGGAGAAATGGGCGCCGCTCTTGCCGGAGGACGCTACATTGGTCTCAATCTCGAAGGGCGTGGAGAAAGCTACGCTTAACTTGATGAGCGAGGTCATCGCGGATGCCGCCGGCGTATCCACTGACCGCATTGCCGTGCTCTCCGGGCCCAACTTGGCCAAGGAGGTGGCCCAGGAACAGCCGGCCGCTACGGTTATTGCCTGCAGCGATGCTGCCCGCGCGGAGGCCGTCCAGCATGCAGCTGCCGCTCCATATTTCCGCCCCTATACCAACACCGATGTTATCGGCGCAGAAATTGGTGGCGCCTGCAAGAACGTTATTGCTCTTGCGTGTGGTATGGCCGCTGGCAAGGGGTTGGGCAATAACACGATGGCGACCATTATCACGCGCGGGCTTGCTGAGATTACCCGCCTTGGTGTGAAACTGGGCGCGGATCCATTTACCTTCTCTGGTCTAGCTGGAATGGGTGACCTTGTGGCGACGTGCAGCTCGACGCTCTCGCGCAACCGTACCTTTGGCTACCGCCTTGGCCAGGGCGGGACTCTGGAGGAAGCTACCGCGGCTACCAACGGGCAGGTCGCGGAAGGCGTTATCTCTTCCGATTCCATTTTTAGGTTGGCGCAGCGCGCGGGCGTGGAGATGCCCATTACCCAGGCGGTCTATGGAGTGTGTCACCGTGGCGTGACTGTCGACGACATGATCGTCGCTCTGATGGGTCGTACCAAGAAAGCTGAGTAAAGCCGAGTAAAGTTGCTCGGTATGACTGAAGCGAAACCTGTGCGCGTAGCCGTTGTGTACGGCGGCCGCAGCTCCGAGCACTCGGTGTCATGCATTTCCGCCGGCGCGATCATGGAGCACCTAGATCCAGAAAAGTATGAGGTCGTGCCGATCGGTATCACGCGGGAAGGCACCTGGACCCAGGGCAACCGCGCGGGCCTTGCCATCGTCGATGGGCGCCTGCCTGAGGTGGAACTCCACGATGAGTTGGCGCTATCCCTCAACCCCGCAACACGCGGGCGCATCCACAATGTCACCCGCCACGAGCACTACACAGAGGTGGATGTCATCGTTCCAGTTCTCCATGGACCCTATGGGGAAGATGGCACGGTGCAGGGCCTTTTTGAGCTTTCCGGAATCCCCTACGTCGGCGCGGGCGTACTGGCCTCTGCGGTGGGTATGGACAAGGAGTTCACCAAGAAGCTCCTGGTGGCCGAAGGTCTTCCCGTCGCACCCCAAGAAGTGCTTAGCGGTGGAGATACGCTGAATGATGCTCAGAAAGAGCGCCTTGGTTTGCCTGTCTTCGTGAAGCCGGCGCGGGGCGGTTCCTCCATCGGTGTCTCCAAGGTTTCCGCGTGGGAAGATTTTGACGCGGCGCTGGCCCTGGCTTATGAGTCCGATGACAAGGTCCTAGTCGAGCCAGAGATCCGCGGAGACGAGGTTGAGGTGGGCGTCCTCGAGCACCCGGACGGAAGCCTGCAAGCCTCTGTTCCGGCCAAGCTTTTGGGGACCACCGAGTCGGAGGAAGGCTTTTATGACTTCGACGCCAAGTACATCGATGAGGGAGTGTCGGCGGCGATTCCTGCGCCGCTGAGCGCGGAGCTCATCGACGAGCTGCGTCAGCGCGCCATCGAGGCCTTCCGGGCGCTGGGCGCAACGGGGCTGTCGCGCGTGGATTTCTTCGTTAGCGAAGACTCTTATTGCATCAACGAGATCAATACCTTCCCTGGATTCACGCCGATTTCGATGTACCCGCAGGTCTTCGCCGCCGTGGGAGTGGGTTACGCCGAGCTGCTCGATACTCTCATCCAGACCGCTCTCGCGCGTTCCTAGTCCCTGAGCAGTGCGCGAAAGGAAGGTGGTGAAGAAAGAGGCCGCGACACCTACTGAGCGGGGGTGGCTTCAACGAGGGCGTCGCTAAGCCGCACCAGTGCCGAGTTCGCCGCTTCTTGCGGGGCAGACAGCGCGAGGTCCTCCGCGCGGCCGAGCGCGAACCACGTGCCGGCCGTGGTGCCTTCCGCCAGCGTGGTGTCCTCGAACCAAGGGACGTCGTTAACCTGCTGGAGCTGAACGCCCGCGCGGTAGTTCTCCGGAGCGGCGACACCGCAGCGCACGACTATTTCCTCATGGCCCGGCGCGCTGTAGACCCAGGTGTTCTTAGCGCCAGCATCCGTGCGGCGCGTATAGCCCTCCGCGAGTGAGTCTGGCAGAGCCTTGTCCAGCGCGGGGCACATGGAATCCGGACCTGCCTTGAGTTTGGATAGCGGTGCCGGATTGGGGTCTTGAGGCTTTTTATCTAGTTTGTTGAGGGCTTCTGTTAGCCCTTGCGGGGCGTCGGAATGTGCGTCGCCTGTAGACGTAGTCACGGCGACCGCAGGAGTGCGCTGGGTGCTGTACCACGTCGTGAGGTTCGAGCCGGGGGTGGCGTCAATGACCTGCAACCAGGATTCGCCGTCGGCCTCGATGGTCTGGGAATAATCCGTAAACTGCTGCGGCAGGTCAACGCCACAGCGCAGGGTTACTTTGTCCTCCGAGCTCTTCGTCCAGGCTGCGGCACCCGCCGGGGCTGGGTCGACGAGTTCGACCCGTGAGTATCCCATGAGCTTTTCCGGCAGAGAGTCGACGACAGCGGCGCATTCGGGGGAGTCCGCTGCTTCAGACGGAGTGGGAGGCAGCGCGACCGGCTGTTGCGCGGCGCTGGTGATGACGTACTTTGCCCCAAAAATCACCGCGAAGACCATCGCGATGGCAATCCCGAGTGAGATGTATATAGCGGTGCGGTTAAATTGGGTATCCATAGGGGCTTATCCTATCGCTGATAGCCCAAGAAGAACGAACGTTGAAGGCGTGCCAGAATGGTGCGCCATCTGCGCAAGGAAAAGGAGTCCGTGACGGTGGGTTTATCCCATACCCTCGACCAAGCCGGCGAACGGCACGTTATCCATGAAATCGTCACCGCAGCGCCGAGTGCACTCAACGGCGATGATGCCGCGGTGCTTTATCCGGCGGCGCCTAATTCGCGCACTGTGGCCTCGACGGACATGATGGTGGAGGGCCGGCATTTTCGGCGGGACTGGTCCACCGCCGCGGAAGTCGGTCACAAGGCCATCGTGCGCAACTTTGCCGATATTGAGGCAATGGGGGCTCGGCCCACTGCAGCGCTTCTGGCGATCGCCGCCCCGGGCGATACCCCGGTGGATTTCGTGCGTGGGATAGCGCAAGGCATTGCTGAGCGCTGCGCGGTGTACAACGCTGAGCTGGTCGGCGGTGATTTGACCCGCAGCGACAGCCTGGTCATCAACGTCACAGCGATGGGCTCTTTGGGCGGAAGCGGCGCACCGTTGACTCTGGATGGTGCGCGTGCGGGCCAGAAGCTAGTGGCGCACGGCAAGATTGGGTATTCCGGGGCGGGCTTGGCCCTCTTGCAACGTTATGGCCGCGCGCTGCCCCCGGAGCTGGACGAGCTCTGGCCGTTGATCGACGCCCACTGCGCGCCCACCCTCGCACCCGGGCGCGGCGTCATCGCTCGGGCAACCGGCTCGACCGCGATGACGGATAACTCGGATGGTCTCGTGCGCGATGTGGGGCACTTGGCTGAGCGCTCCGGGGTGCGCATCGATTTTGACCGCGGCGCCATTGCTCCCGATCCGCTTGTGGCCGCCGCCGGTGCGGTGCTCGGCATCGACCCTTGGGAGTGGGTCTTGGCGGGTGGGGAGGACCACACGCTGTTGGCTACGACGTTTAAGGCTGCCCCCTCCGGGTTCCGGGAAATTGGCCGAGTGATGCGCGGCACCGGCGTGACCATTGACGGAGAGGAACCTCGCTATAGCGAGGGCTGGGAGGGATTTGCGTGAGCCACATCGATACTTCTCACATCCACTATTCGTGGATGCCGCACATCAGGCAGGCCTTGGAGGACAACCTCCCACGCATCGAGCGTGAGATTGGGGCAGCGTTCTTGCCGCCGGCCGAGGACGTCTTTGCCGCCCTGTCGATGCCCCTCGAGGACGTGCGGGTGCTCATCGTGGGCCAGGATCCCTATCCCACACCGGGGCATGCCATGGGCTTGTCCTTTTCCACGCGGCCGGGTGTTCCGGCCCCGCGTTCGCTGAAGAATATCTACGCCGAGCTTGGCGCCGACCTCGGCATCCCCGGCCGCGCCGATGGTGACCTGCGGGCCTGGTTTGACCAGGGCGTGCTACTGCTCAACCGGGTACTCACCGTGGCCCCGGGCCAGGCGGGCTCGCACCGCCGGCTCGGGTGGGAGGCGATTACCGAGGCAGCCATTAGGGCGCTGGCAGGGCGCGATATCGTGGCCATCCTGTGGGGCCGCGACGCCCAGTCCTGCCAGGCCTTCCTACCGGGCACGGACTGCATTATTTCCCCGCATCCCTCGCCGCTGTCAGCGCGGCGTGGCTTCTTCGGCTCGCGCCCTTTCTCCCGCGCAAACGCGGCCTTAGAGGCCCGTGGCGTCCCCGCGGTGGACTGGCGCTTGTAAACTAGCCACCATGTCATATCCCGCCGAGTTGGATGCTCGTGGCTTGCACGAGTGGGCCGCACGAACCGTGGAGGAGCTGCAGCGCCGCCGCGCTGAAATCAATGCCCTCAACGTTTTCCCGGTGCCCGATTCGGACACGGGATCCAACATGGCGCACACCATGGAGTCCGCCTTGGCGGAGGCCGATAAGGGTGAGGCGGACGTCGCCGAAGCATTGGCCATCGGCTCGGTGCGCGGTGCCCGCGGCAACTCGGGGATGGTGCTCTCGCAGGTGCTGCGTGGCGTTGCCGATGCCACAACGGACTCGCGCGTGGATGGCGCGGTCCTCGCTGATGCTTTGACGCTGGCTGTCACGTTGGTCGATCGCGCGCTTGCCGCCCCAGTAGAAGGCACCATCATCACCGTTTTGCGCGCTGCAGCGGCCGCTGCCAGTGAGGCCGCCGGGCAGCCCGGTGCCCAGCTGCACGGCATCCTGGTTGCGGCGTTAGACGCCGCACGGCAGGCCTTGGCGCAGACTCCGTCGCAACTGCCCGCGCTGCGCGAGGCGGGTGTCGTGGATGCCGGCGGTACCGGCTTCGTGATTCTGCTGGAGTGCCTGCTTGCACAGGTCACCGGTGAAGAACCCGCCAACCAGCCGTTGAGCGTTTCGGCGCCAGAGAAACCTGAGGAGCTCGCAGAGATCGAAGCCGTCTTCTTCTTCGAGGGAAACCTCGCTGAGGTTGAACAAACCTTGGCCCCGCTGGGCAATAGCCTTGTCATCGCGCGGGCGACGGACACCTCTGCCAGCGTTCACATCCATAGTTCTGAGGCCGGCACGGTGATCGAAAAGGCTTACGGCCTGGGAAAGGTCAGCAACCTGCGGCTCGAAGCGCTGCCGCCCGCAGAGGCGGGGGCGTGCGCCACGAAGCACAGCGAGGGCGAGAGCCCGCAGCGGCGCATTTTTGCTGCGGTGCCCGAAGGTGCCGCACGGGAGCTATTTGAGAAGGCTGGGGCGCGAGCAATTGGGCCCGGCGAGGATCTAGAGAATGCTGCGGTAGGCGATCTTTTCCTGCCCAACGGGTGCGGTGGGGATCCAGGCAGGGCGACAGTCATACCAACTGGCTCCATCGTGGCCGGGCTCGCTGCGCTATCGGTGTATTCGCCCAACCCCTCTCGTTCGGCCGAAGTAGTGGCCGCTATGTCCGATGCCGCGCGTTCTATGCGGGTGGCTCATCCGGAAACAGAAAGCTTCGACGGCATCATCGCGGCATGCCGCACCCAGTTGGCCTATGGGGGCGAACAAATCACTGTGTTGTCCGGCTGTGACATCGATGCTGAAGAGTTGACGCAGATTCTTGGTGTCGACGTCGTTGTGCTTCGAGTTCCCGGATTGCGCACGGAGATCGGGGTGGAGTAGACCATGCTGGGATGGCAAGACGATCGGGCGCTGACGGAAGTACTGGCAAAGAAGGATGCCGCGGCGTTCAAGCGCGCCTTCGGCTACACCACGTGCGGGGAGCTGCTTAGCCATTATCCGCGTGACTATATCCGCCACAACAAGGACGTGGGCCTCGGCGGTGCCGAGGACGGAGATCACGTCACCATCACCGGCGTCATTGAGGAGGCCCGCGTCAAGCACACCTCTAAAGCCATGGTGTTTATCCTCTACATGGATAACGGAGTCCAAGCCTCCTTCTTTAACGCGCACTACGTCCAGCGCGTGCTGGGCCGAGGTATGCGCGTCATGCTCTCCGGCAAGCTGAAATACTTTCGCGGATATCCCAGCCTGCAGCACCCCGACTTTCTCATCCTTGATCCCGGCCGCTATCAGGAGTCCCTACTGGATAGCGCAACCGGGCAGGGGACAGGCTCACTCAAGAAGCTTTCTCAGTTCGGTTCACTAGACACCTTCTTGCAACGCGAATGGATCCCCGTCTACCCGGCCAGCGGGAAGGTGACGTCGTGGTACATCATGGGTGCCATCCACAAGGTGCTCGAACACACCCCGCCTATTCCGGAGCCGCTGGACTATCGGATGATGGTGACGCTCGATCAGGCAGTGCGCGAAATCCACGAACCGGGAGACAGCGGGCCGGAACGCGCCATCCAGCGTCTGAAATACAACGAGGCCTTGTCGATCGGATTGGTCATGGCCCTTCGTCAGCGCGACGTCAAGGCGCGCACGGCAACCCCAATGCCAGCCATTCTGGAGGGCTACCGCGATGAGCTGCTTTCTGAGCTGCCCTTTGCGCTAACCGACGGCCAACGCCGCGTCATCGCCGAAATCGATGCTGATCTCTGCGGCACCGCGCCCATGATGCGACTGCTGCAAGGCGAGGTGGGTTCGGGGAAAACGCTCGTTGCCACGTGCGCCATGCTGCAAGCGGTAGACGCCGGCAAGCAGGCCGCGCTCCTGGCGCCGACGGAGGTGCTGGCGGCGCAGCATGGGGCGTCGATAAGCGCCAGCGTTCCGGATGGTGTCACCGTTACGGTCTTGACAGGGTCGATGAAGACGGCGGAGAAGCGCAAGGCGCTGCTGGAGATTGTTTCTGGTGAGGCCGATATCGTCATCGGCACCCACGCCATCATCCAGGACAGCGTAGAGTTTTTCGATCTTGGCCTGGTCATCGTGGATGAGCAACACCGTTTCGGCGTGGAGCAGCGCGATAGTCTGCGCACCAAGACGCGTGAGGGCATCAGCCCGCACGTGCTGGTGATGACAGCAACCCCCATTCCGCGCACCATTGCCATGACCGTCTTCGGTGACCTGGCAGTCTCGACGCTCAAGGAGCTTCCCGGTGGGCGCAAACCCATCCTTTCCGCGGTGGTGCCTGAATGGAAACCGGAATGGGTGCGCCGCGCCATCGAGCGCATTCGCGAAGAGGTGAGCAAAGGCCACCAGGCCTATATCGTCTGCCCGCGAATTGAAGGCGAGGGCGGGGTGGAAACCATGTCTTTGCAATTGCGCAACCTACCTTTTCGCGGGCTTCGAGTGGAGATGCTCCACGGCAAGATGCCCGATAAGGATGAGGTGATGGAGCGATTCGCCCGCGGGGAGATTGACGTCCTCGTGGCCACCACGGTCATCGAGGTCGGCGTCGATGTGCCCAACGCCACCGTCATGCTCATCCGTGAATCGGAGAATTTTGGAGTTTCGCAGTTACATCAGCTGCGCGGGCGCGTGGGCCGCGGGGGAAACGAATCCGTGTGTTTGCTGCATACGCTGGCCGAGCCAGACAGCAAGTCCTTTCGGCGCATCAAAGCCATTGCGGATACGCCGTCCGGCTTTGACCTTGCCGAATTGGATCTCACGCAACGCCACGAAGGCGACATCTTAGGAACACTCCAATCCGGCACGAAGCGCACGCTCAAATTGCTCGACCTTGTTTATGACAGGGACATCATCGAGCGCACGCATGCCGATGCCGCCGCATTGGTTGAGCGCAATCCTGACCTGGCGGAGCAGTTGACGCACAATCTGAGCGCCGATGAGCAGGGATTTTTGGAGAAGAACTAGGGGAGTCTCCGCGGCTGGGACAGGGGAGATAGGGTAGAAGCCATGACCAGAATCATCGCCGGGGAGGCCCGCGGGCGCACCATCAAGGTGCCCGAAGCCGGGACGAGGCCCACGTCCGACCGTGCCCGTGAGGGCCTTTTCTCATCACTGAACGTGCGTTGGGGTTTCATTGATGCCCGCGTGCTGGATCTGTTTGCGGGTTCCGGTGCGCTGGGGCTGGAGGCGGCCAGCCGCGGTGCCGAAGAAGTCGTCCTCGTGGAGAACAACGCCGCGGCCGTAAAGGTCATCCGCCACAACATTGGGGTGGTCAAGCACCCGCGCGTCGAGGTACGAGAAATGAATGCCTCCTCCTACCTGGCCACCGCACCGCGCGGCTACTTCGACATGGTGCTCGCGGATCCGCCGTATAGCTTCGATGACGTCGACGGACTTCTCGCTGCGATCGAGCCGGTGCTGGATGATGCCGCGATAGTTGTCATCGAGCGCCATGTAGATTCGCCCCAGACACAATGGCCGGAAGGTTTCGAGCCCACCGGTCAGAAGCTCAAGAAGCGGACCTTCGGTATCGCGCGTTTTGATATGGCGATTTATCACCGCGACGCGGAGACCTCGGACACCAATCACACCGACAACCAGGAGGACTAGCCATGCCGACCCACGCCGTATGCCCCGGCTCTTTCGATCCCATCACGCTAGGGCACGTTGACGTGTTTAACCGTGCGAGCGAGCTCTTTGACAAGGTCACGGTGCTGGTGACGGGCAACCCAGACAAGCCTTCCGGGTTGTTCAGCGTGGAGGAGCGCGTGGATTTGATTCGCCGTACCGTCGCCCCGGAAATCGAGGTGGACTGGTGGGGCGGTCTGCTCGTGGACTACACCAGCGCGCATGGCATAGACACAATTGTGAAGGGCCTTCGCTCCTCCTTGGACTATGAATACGAGCTGCCCATGGCGCAGATGAACCGGCGCCTTTCCGGTATCGATACAGTCTTCTTGCTGACGGATGAGAAGTATGGCTACATTTCCTCCTCGCTATGCAAGCAGGTGGCACACTACGGAGGCGACGTCAAGGGTATGTTCCCGGAGCATGTGGCTGCTGCTGTCATGGAACGCTACCGAGGCTAAGGGGACATGTCTGTACTGGCAATACCGCTCGTTGTTCTCTTCACAGTTCTAGCTGGCTCCTGCCTGCAACGAGTGTCCGGCATGGGCCTTGGCCTCATTGGTGGACCAATCCTGACCCTCTTCCTCGGCCCGGTGGAAGGCATTATGGTCATCAATGTTTTGGCCTGCCTTAACGCTGTTCTCACGACCTATTCGATGCGTGAGAACGTGGATTGGGGAAAGTGGCTGCGCATCGGCCCCTTCATGATCCTCGGCTCAATCCCGGCAGCCCTGCTCATCGCGCGTATTGATACCGCAGCATTGTTGGTACTCGTTGGCGCGGCCTTGTTGATCGCGTTGGGTGTGGTGGTCTTCGGGCGAAAGTTCGTCCCGGAGATGCGCGGTACGGGCCCGGCCATTTCCGCGGGCATTTTGGGCGGGTTCACCAACACGCTCGCCGGCGTGGCCGGCCCTGTCATCACGGTGTATGCGCAGGCAGCACGGTGGCCGAAGGAAGTCCTCGCGCCAACCTTGCAGCCCTGTTTCTTTATCGGCGGATTGTCCTCGGTGCTAACGAAATCCTTCTTGGGTTCTGGAGGCTTCGAGGGACTGCACTGGCTGGTGTGGCCCTGTGGGGTAATTGGCATGTGCGTTGGCATCTTTTTAGGAAAGAAGATTGCCGGACGGGTCTCGCGCGATAAGGCGCACAAGCTCTCGCTTTCGCTCGCCGGCTTGGGTGCGTTGAGCGCACTACTGCGAGGCTTGTTCACTCTGGGTGCTTAGACAGCGCCTGGGTAGGGTGGGACCATGGCGAAATTCAAGATTGAGGACGCACTGTCCCTGCGCGCTGGCAAGAATTTTCAGATTGATTCGGTCGATGCTTCGGCAACGCCCGGTTTTGACGGCGATAAGGAGGAGCTCGCCGCTCGTTTCTCCAAGTACGATGATGAGCTGTATGAACTCCAAGAGCGGCTTTTTGCCAATGGCCGCAGCTATGGTGAGGACGCCCCGGCGGTACTCATTGTCTTGCAGGGCATGGATACCTCGGGCAAGGGCGGGGCTATCCGCCACGTGTTGAGCACCTTTGACCCTCAGGGAACCACGACCGTGAGCTTTGGCAAGCCCACCGAGGAGGAACTAGAACACGACTTCTTGTGGCGCATCCGTAAACACGACCCACAGCCGGGGCAAATCGTGGCCTTTGACCGCTCACACTACGAGGATGTCCTCATCCAACGCGTACACGAGTGGGTCGATGAAGAAGAAGTGGACCGACGCATCGAAGCCATCCGCGACTATGAGCTGGATCTGACGGCGAAGGGCGTCAAGGTCATCAAGGTCTTCTTGCACCTGTCCAAGGACGCGCAGAAGAAGAACCTACTGGAGCGCACGGAACGGGAGGACAAGTTCTGGAAATTTGACCCTTCCGATGTGGAAGAGCGGGCCTATTGGGATGACTACATGGCGGCCTATCAGGATGCCATTCGGCGCACAGATGAAAACTACGCACCCTGGTACGTCATCCCCACCGATAATAAAAAGTATGCCCGGATGGCGCTGAAGTTCCTCATCGTGGATCTCCTACGCCACCTGGACCTGGAATGGCCAGCGCCCGACTTTGATCCGGAAGTAGAGCGCCAGCGCATTAAGGACGCCGACTAAGAGCTAGTCGCTTTCTGCGTCATCGACGTCGCGGGCAAGTTCACGGGCCGCGGCGTTGAAGGTATCGAGAACAGAGAGCAGAGCTTCTTGGGCATTGATGACGCCCACGTTAAGCGCGTGGAAGAGCTGGTCTTCGTTCAGTCCGGCAGTGGTGACGAAGCAGGCGTCACCGCGCAGCTCCACCTCATCCTCGACCAGCCCGACGAGCGCGCGCCCATCGAATGCGCCTGCATTGAACTCATTGCACAGGACGTGGAAGATGGGGAGCATGTCGGCGTTGAGCTGCGTGGAGAGTACGCACTCGATGCGCACGAGGCCCTCTTCCACGGTGATGACCCAGTCCAGATCGTTGAGGCGGGCAACTGCGGCAGTCGCATCCTCCGGGTGCGCAGTGGCCGCCATGTCCAGTTCGGTGCTGTTCAGCGCGGTGAGCACGCGATCCCGGCTCACGGCGGGCAGTGGTGAGCCGGACATGATATCGAAGGGATCGGAACCTACGGATGCATTCTGGTTCGTTGTCGAGTTGTGGCTCATGCTTGCTCCTCCTTATCCCAGGTGACTGCCTGCGGGAAGCGCTGCGCCACGATATCGAAGATTTCCGCGAAGCTGGCGAGCGAGCTCAGCAGGAAGTGGCCCAGCTGGGCCAAGGAGAGGCCTTCGCCCACAGCCATCGCGCGGTTGGCGCCTAGGTGGATTTCCTCGTTTCCCTTTGCATCCTCTTCCATGAGGTAACTCAACGTCGGTGCAACGCTAGCCCAGTTCAGCTCCGCCACGGCGGCAGCCACGTCCTGCTCCAAGTGCGCGGGAAGCGTGCCTTCCCAGGAAGCGAAGGCGCTCAACACGTCGCCCTCGGCGTCGAGGTCACAGTGCACAGCGATATGGGGGACACCGGTCTGCAGCACGCGCCGCGCGGATGCGGTGTCGCCAGTGTCAGCGTCCTCGGTGGCTTCCGGTGCTGCCTCGACGAGGGCATAGTCGGCGTCGATAAGCTCGCACAACTGCGCCAACCGGTCGATGGTGACCGGCTCAACCACGTGGAGATCGGTCACTGCTGTTCACCCTGGGCGTCCTCGGATCCCTCGCCTGCCTGCGCGGCGGACTCGGACCCGAGCTTGGCCATTTCTTCGGCGGCGGCGACCATGGCGTTCTGGGCGTTGATGACGCCGTCCACGGAGGCGCGCAGTGCGGCTGCGAGTTGTTCGTCGGTCATCCCGGCCGCGCACGGAAGGTCGGCCTCAGTGCGAACGAGGAGCATGCCGTCGAAGTCCGCGATCACCGCGCGGGCACCCATGGCCACGGAGTTGATCTGGTTGGCCGCCAGGAAAAGGCCTGCATCAGCCTTGGCGTAGTTGACGTCCGTCGGCACATCACAGCGCACGATGGCAACGCTCTCCAACACGGCGAACATGCAGGGCAGACCGTTGAGGTTTGCAGTGGCGGCATCGTCGCGGCCGGTGACTGGCTCGAGTTCGATGTCGAAGGTCTTCATCGCCTCGATGATGCGGTCGAGGGTGACCTCCGGCAGTGCGTGCGGGTCTTCGGCGGCGGTGGTTGTCGGATTAGTCATGGTTGTGCTCCTTCCAGGTAACGAGCTGCGGGTACTGCTGTTCAATCCACTCGAAGGACTGCAACACGGCATCCAAGGTAGACATGACGAACGCGCCAAGCTGGTTGCGGGAGGCGCCATGTGTCACGTCGAGATCACGCGCACCAGACACCGCCAGGGCGTTGTCGGGCGCCTCGAAGAAGCGGAAAGTCGGGGTGAAATGGTCCTGGTTCCACGCGTTGATGTGCATGAGGAGCGCAGGTCCCTCAGAGGCGGGGACCGAGCCGCGCCACACGGAATCGACGATGAGTGAGGAGCCAACGAGCTGGAAGGCAATGGCGGCGTTGGAGAAACCGGTGCGCAGAAGGTTGACCGTCTGGCCGTCCTGGGTCTTTTGCTCTTCGATGCGGTACTCCAAGTTCTCTGACTCAAAGATCTCCGCGATGCGCTCGAGGGTGACCTCCTCGATGGGGGTGTCGGGCTGCAGCTGGCGCTGCTGCGTGTCGTCGTGATTAGTGGTGTCCGTCAATTCTTCTACTCACTTTGCTACTTGCTACATATTTCTTAATCTTTTCCGGCCCCGACACTACCGGAGCCGTCCTCCTCGGGTGCGCAGGTGGGGGCATCGACGAGCTGTTCGCCGCCGAGTTCGTGGGCAAGCGCTGGTTTTAGCTCTGGGTAGCGGAAGACGTGGCCCAGATTCTCCAGCCGGCTGGGCACCACCTTCTGGTTAGCCAGTGCGAGCTCGCGTGCGCCTTCCTTACCCAGCAGCAGGGCGGGCCCGACGCTGGGAATGGGGATGAAGGTGGGACGGTGGAGCAGGGCGCCGAGGGCGTCGACATAGTCTCGGTTGAGCACCGGCTGCGGGGAGACCCCGTTGATCGCGCCCTGCGACTCTGGGTCGAGTGCGGCGCGGACAAACATGTCTGAAAGATCGTCCTGTGCAACCCAGCTATTCCACATGGTGCCCTTGCCGAACGCGCCGCCGAGTCCAGTAGAAAACAATGCACGTAGCAGCGGGAGGATACCCGCGTTGGCTGATTGCACTATGCCGGTGCGCAGGTTCACCACGCGCTTTCCCGCCTCGCGCGCCGGCGCGCAGGCCTCCTCCCACGCCCCCACGACGTCGGCGAGGAAACCATCCCCACGCTCCGATTCTTCGGTGAGATCCTCGTCGCCCCGGTCCGGACCGTAGATGCCGATGGCGGAGGCGCAGACCATCGCTGACACGGACGGTGTCTGGGCTACAAGCTGGGCCAACAGGTGAGTGGGGCCCACGCGCGAATCCCGGATCGCCTCCTTGTGAGCGGTGTTAAAACGACCGAAGATTGGCTCCCCGGCTAGGTGGATGAGAACATCGATTCCCTCCAATAAATCCTTGGCGGGAATGTTTGGGCGCCACAAGCGTTCGCCGGCGCCCGGGGAGGAGCGCACTAGAGGCACGACGGTATGACCCAAGGTGCCGAGTTGCGAGGCTACAGCAGCGCCAACCGTCCCGTGTGTTCCCGTAATCGCTATAGTGCGGGGCTCGGCGTTGAGCTCACCGAGCCGTTGGGCAAAGCGAAAGTCTTCGATGAGCTGTTGCTGGCGGTAGGCAAAGACCGACTCCACCGCACCCGTGGGAATGCGTGTGTCCACCTTGTCGGTGATGAGCGTGCCTTCCGGGTGATCCTCAAAGAGGTGTTCATGGCGCCAGTTGGCCAGCGAACGGAAGGGGGCGTTGATGCACACATCCGCAAAGGAACGCCGCGGCTGGTACCTACTCAAATCATGCCGGGCAACCCATTTCAGGCCGCCAGGCAAGCTCAAGACCGATGTTCCGTCGGCCAGTGACTCTGCCTGCTGCAGGGGAGACATGAATCCAAATGGCGCGGTGAGGCGGGCGAGCGCCCCGGGGCGGGTGTGCCATTGCCATACCTCTTCGCGCGGGGCTGGAACAACGTGCTGGGTAGTAAAACTCACTGTCTATGGACCTGCCTCAGAAAATTCGGGGGTGCGAGGGCGTATACAGCACGGATGAAGAGTGCTATGGTTGGTGCTGGCTTTCAAGCATAGACAAGTCCTATTAACCATTGTCCGACATCCTTTAAAGACCGCACCGTGAGGCGGGGAAGGAGGTCACGATGAGTGAAACCGGCACCCACGCGGAGTCCAACGAGCTGCTGAGCTCGAAAGACGTCGCGCGTACTGTCGCACGCATCGCGCACCAGATCATTGAGAAAACGGCGCTTGATTCGAGTGAATCTCCTCGGGTCCTGCTCTTAGGCATTCCCTCTGGTGGCGTGCCTTTAGCGCAGCGCCTTGCCGAAAAGATTGAGGAATTCTCCGGGGTGGAGGTTCCCTGGGGCTCCCTTGACATCACGTTGTATCGCGACGATCTATATGCCCGCCCGCACCGGGCATTGCAGCCCACCACAGTCCCAGCCGGTGGTATCAACGGCGCCACGGTCATCCTTGTTGATGATGTGCTGTATTCCGGCCGCACCATCCGCGCTGCGTTAGATGCCCTGGCAGATATCGGGCGCCCCGACATCATCCAACTTGCCGTCCTCGTGGACCGCGGACACCGCCAGGTGCCTATCCGCGCCGATTACGTGGGCAAGAATATCCCCACTGCGCGCGACGAGGACGTCACCGTCTACAACGCCGACATCGACGGCCGGGATGCCGTCATTCTTACCCGCTTCACTGCACAGCCCGGCAAGGAGGCATAAATGAAGCACCTCATCAATATCGCCGACCACAGCGCCGAGGAAATCCTCGGGCTCATGGATGAGGCCGACCGTTTCCGGGAAGCCTTGGACGGCCGCGAAGTTAAGAAGCTGCCGACTCTGCGCGGGCGAACCGTGTTTACGTTGTTCTATGAGAACTCCACCCGTACTCGCTCTTCCTTTGAAACGGCGGGAAAGTGGATGTCGGCGGATGTCATCAACCTGTCTGCCTCGACGTCCTCGGTGAAGAAGGGCGAGTCCCTCAAGGACACTGGGCTGACGCTGACCTCCATCGGCGCCGATGCCATCATCATCCGCCATCCTTCCTCCGGCGCGGCGCAGCAGCTGGCCGGTTGGGTAGCACCGGGAGGACAGGGACCGAGCGTGATTAACGCCGGCGATGGTGCCCACCAGCACCCCACGCAGGCGCTTCTCGACGCCGTCACGATGCGCCAGCGCCTACACCTTGGTACGGATCGCTCCGCCTCTGGCACCGGCTTCGAGGGCCTGAACGTCACCATCGTCGGTGACTGCCTGCACTCCCGCGTCGTGCGCTCCAACGTGGACCTGCTGTCGACGTTGGGCGCTGAGGTTACGCTTGTCGCTCCGCCGACGCTGCTGCCCTTTGGCGTCGACACCTGGCCGGTGCGCGTCTCCCATGACTTCGACTCCGAGGTGGCCAAGGCTGATGTCGTCATGATGCTGCGCGTCCAAGCAGAGCGTATGAACGGCGGCTTCTTCCCCTCGCACCGCGAGTATGCAGCTCTTTACGGGATGTCCAAGGACCGCGCTGCTGCCATGAAGAAGGACGCCATCATCATGCACCCGGGCCCCATGGTCCGCGGCATGGAAATCAACTACGCGGTGGCTGACTATGACAACACCGCGGTGCTCCAGCAGGTCCACAACGGTGTCCACGTGCGCATGGCCACCCTCTTTACGCTGCTCACCAACGGCGAGAACGCCGGTATCTAAAACGAGTTATCTCATAAATCAACGAGGAGAGCTTTTCAGAAACCATGACTACTTATCCAGACACCGGCGTGCTCTCTGCTCCCGCGGCGGGCACCTTGCTCATCACCAATGTTCGCCCCTATGGGGAAGGGGAACCCACTAACATCCTGATCAAGGATGGCGTCATCGAGGCGATCGGCGCCACCGACATCACCCCAGCGGAAGGCGTCGACCGCACCATCGACGGGGGCGGCAACGTGCTGCTGCCGGGCCTGGTGGACATGCACGTCCACCTGCGTGAGCCAGGCCGCGAGGACACAGAAACCATCGAGACCGGCTCGCGGGCCGCCGCCAAGGGAGGGTTTACTGCCGTGTTCACCATGGCGAATACCTCCCCGGTCACGGACCAGCCGATCATCGCGGAGTCCGTTTGGGCCAAGGGACAGGCGCGCGGTTTGTGCGACGTCCATCCGGTTGGCTCCATCACGAAGGGCTTGGAGGGTAAAACGCTGACCGAGTTCGGCATGATGGCCCGCTCGGATGCCAAGGTGCGCATGTTCTCCGACGACGGCAAGTGTGTCCAAGACCCGCAGCTCATGCGCCGTGCCTTGGAATACGCCAAGGGGCTCGACGTCCTGCTGGCCCAGCACGCGGAGGATCACCGGATGACCGAAGGCGCGAGTGCCCATGAGGGCGAGGTTGCCGCCCGCCTCGGTCTGCGCGGCTGGCCGCGCGTGGCTGAGGAATCGATCGTGGCGCGCGACGCACTGCTCGCGCGTGACTACGGCAACCGCATGCACATCTGCCACGCTTCGACGAAGGGCACAGTCGAGCTGCTCAAGTGGGCCAAGGAACAGGGGATTCCGCTGACTGCTGAGGTGACCCCGCACCACCTTTTGCTGACCGATGACAAGCTGGTGACCTACGACGGCGTCTTCCGCGTCAACCCACCGCTGCGCGAGGAATCCGACACCCTGGCCCTGCGCCAGGCATTGCTCGACGGGCTTATCGACGTCGTGGCAACGGACCACGCCCCGCACGGCAGCGAAGACAAGTGTGTCGAGTTCGAGCACGCCAAGCCGGGCATGTTGGGACTTGAATCCTCCCTGGCGGTCATCGCCAAGCTCTTTGTCGCCACCGGTCTGGCGGATTGGCGCTTCGTTGCTCGCGTCATGTCGGAGCGTCCGGCGGAGATTACCCGCCTGCCCGGCCATGGTCGCCCGATTGCGGTCGGCGAGCCGGCCAACCTCACCATCGTTGATCCGGAACATGAGTGGGTATCAGATTCCACTCGCCTGGCCTCGAAGTCGGAGAACAACCCCTATGAGGGGGAGGAGTTTGGCGCGCGCGTTACCTACACCATCCTGCGCGGCGCGGTGACCTACGACCTCTCTGCTGAAAGTGGTGACGAGGCAGACGAATAATCGGGATAATCGAGAGTCAGAGTTGCTCAACCCGAGTACCCAACGCTCATAGCCAACACAACCAACCCTTCACCGACAAATTCACTGAAAGGTTTAACGCACAGTGACTTCCACTAGCACCACTCCCGCCATCTTGGTCCTCGCCGATGGCCGCACTTTCCGTGGCTTCGGCTTCGGTGCCACGGGCACAACCCTGGGCGAGGCCGTCTTTACTACCGCCATGACTGGCTACCAAGAGACCATGACTGACCCGTCTTATCACCGTCAGATCGTCGTGGCCTCCGCGCCCCAGATTGGTAACACCGGCTGGAACGATGAGGACAGCGAGTCCCACGGCGACCAGATTTGGGTTGCCGGCCTGGTTATCCGTGACCTTGCCCGCCGTGTTTCCAACTGGCGCGCCGCCCGTTCCCTGCCGGAGGAGATGGAGAAGCAGGGAATCATCGGCATCGGCGGAATTGATACCCGTACCCTGGTGCGTCACCTGCGTAACCACGGTTCCATCAAGGCCGGTATCTTCTCCGGCGAGGCAGCTGAGCGGGACGTCGAGGAGCTCATCGCTGAGGTCAAGAATCAGCCATCCATGGCAGGTCTTGACCTGTCCGAAGAAGTCTCGACCGATGAGGTCTACACCTTCCCAGCTGTAGGGGAGAAGCGCTTCACCGTCGTGGCCTATGACATGGGTGTTAAGACCGCAACCCCGAAGAATTTCGCCGAGCGCGGCATCGAGACCATCGTGGTTCCAGCCAACACCCCCTTCGAGAAGATCAAGCAGTACAACCCGGATGGCGTGTTTGTCTCCAACGGTCCGGGCGACCCGGCTACCGCCGATACCATGGTGGGCATCGTGCGCGATATCCTTGCTGCCAAGTACCCCTTCTTTGGCATCTGCTTTGGCAACCAAATCCTCGGCCGCGCGCTGGGTATGGACACCTACAAGCTGAAGTTCGGCCACCGCGGCATCAACGTCCCGGTGCGCAACCAGCTCACCGGCAAGATCGACATCACCTCCCAGAACCACGGCTTCGCCCTGGCCAGCCCTTCGGGCAAGGAGAACCCGGCGGGCGAGGAGTTCGATACTGACTTCGGCCCGGCAGTTGTGTCCCACACCTGCCTCAACGACAACACCATCGAGGGCGTAGCGCTCAAGAACGGCATGGCCTACTCCGTGCAGTACCACCCCGAGTCCGCCGCCGGTCCGCACGATGCTAACCCGCTCTTTGACCAGTTCATCGAGCTCATGACTGAGAAGTCCCCGAACAAGTAGAACGCAACCAGGAAGAGGAAGAAGAAACTAATGCCAAAGCGCAACGACATCAATCACGTCCTGGTTATCGGCTCCGGCCCGATCGTTATTGGCCAGGCCTGTGAGTTCGATTACTCCGGCACCCAGGCCTGCCGCGTGCTCAAGGAGGAAGGCCTGCGCGTCACGCTGGTCAATTCCAACCCGGCAACGATTATGACCGACCCGGAGTTCGCAGACCACACCTACGTGGAACCCATCGAACCCGAGTTCATCGAGAAGATCTTCCAGAAGGAAAAAGAAGAGGGCAATCCTATCGACGCCGTCCTGGCAACCCTCGGTGGCCAGACCGCCCTCAACGCCGCCGTACAGCTGGACCGCCTGGGCATCCTGAAGAAGTACGATATCGAGCTCATCGGTGCCGATATCGACGCCATCGAGCGCGGCGAGGACCGCCAGAAGTTCAAGGACATCGTGGCCTCCATCGGCGGCGAATCCGCGCGCTCCCGCGTGTGCCACACCATGGAAGAGGTCCACGAGACCGTCGCCGAGCTCGGCCTCCCGGTCGTTGTACGCCCATCGTTTACGATGGGCGGTCTGGGCTCTGGTCTGGCCTTCAACGAGGAGGACCTCGACCGTATCGCCGGCGGCGGCCTGGCCGCCTCGCCGGAAGCGAACGTCCTCATCGAGGAGTCCATCCTGGGCTGGAAGGAGTTCGAGCTCGAGCTCATGCGCGATGGTGACGATAACGTCGTGGTCATCGCCTCCATCGAGAACGTCGACGCCCTTGGCGTCCACACCGGTGACTCCGTCACCGTGGCCCCGGCCTTGACCTTGACTGACCGCGAGTACCAGAAGATGCGCGACCAGGGTATCGCCATCATCCGCGAGGTCGGCGTCGACACCGGCGGCTGCAATATCCAGTTCGCTGTAAACCCGGATGACGGCCGCATCATCACCATCGAGATGAATCCGCGTGTGTCCCGCTCTTCGGCGCTGGCCTCCAAGGCCACCGGCTTCCCGATTGCCAAGCTGGCCGCCAAGCTGGCTATCGGCTACACCCTGGACGAGGTGCGCAACGACATCACCGGCGTGACCCCGGCCGCCTTCGAGCCCACGCTGGACTACGTCATCGTCAAGGCCCCTCGCTTTGCCTTCGAGAAGTTCCCGGGCGCCGATGACACCCTGACCACCACGATGAAGTCTGTGGGCGAGGCCATGGGCATTGGCCGCAACTACATCTCCGGCCTCAATAAGGTCATGCGCTCGCTGGAAGGCAAGCCTTCTGGCTTCTGGACCAAGCCGGATGAGTACTTCGCCGGTGAGCGCGCCACCGACCTCGACGCCGTGCTCAAGGATCTAGAGCGCCCGACCGAGGGCCGTATGTACGACATCGAGCTGGCGCTGCGTTTGGGTGCTACCGTTGAGCAGCTCCACGAGCACTCCCACCTGGACCCGTGGTTCTTGGCGGAGCTCGAAGCACTCGTGCAGTTCCGCGAGGAGCTCGAGAACGCCCCAGTGCTCGACGCGCAGTTGTTGCGCCGCGCCAAGGTCTTTGGCCTCTCAGATGCCCAGATTGCCGCGCTTCGTCCGGAGTTCGCCGGTGAGGATGGCGTGCGTTCCCTGCGCTGGTCCCTGGGTATTCGCCCGGTCTACAAGACCGTTGATACCTGTGCGGGCGAGTTCGAGGCTCAAACCCCTTACCACTACAGCACCTACGAGATGGATCCGAACGCGGAATCCGAGGTTCGAGCCAGCTCCGAAAAGACCAAGGGCAAGGTCATCATCTTGGGCTCCGGCCCGAACCGCATCGGTCAAGGCATTGAGTTTGACTACTCCTGCGTGCATGCCGCGCTGGAGCTCTCCCGCGAGGGCTATGAGACGGTCATGGTCAACTGCAACCCGGAGACCGTATCGACGGACTACGACACTGCAGACCGCCTCTACTTCGAGCCCTTGACCTTCGAAGATGTCATGGAGGTCTACCACGCAGAGGCCGCCTGTGGTGAGGTTGCCGGTGTCATCGTCCAGCTGGGCGGGCAGACTCCGTTGGGCTTGGCCGAGCGCCTGACCGCCGCGGGCGTTCCGGTCGTCGGAACCTCTGCCGCCGCCATCGACCTGGCGGAAGACCGCGGCGAGTTCGGTAAGGTGCTTGCCGCTGCCGAGCTTCCAGCACCGGACTTCGGTACCGCCACCTCCTTCGATGAGGCCCGCGAGGTCGCCGCGAGCATCGGCTACCCAGTGCTGGTCCGCCCGTCCTACGTGCTGGGCGGCCGCGGCATGGAGATTGTCTATGACGAAGACTCCCTGCGTGACTACATCGAGCGCGCCACCGAGATCACCTCGGATCACCCGGTGTTGGTGGACCGCTTCCTCGACAACGCCATCGAGATCGACGTCGATGCGCTGTGCGACGGCGAGGAGGTCTACCTCGGCGGAGTCATGGAGCACATCGAGGAGGCGGGTATCCACTCCGGCGACTCCTCTTGCGCCTTGCCGCCGATGACCCTCGGCCCGGAGGATATTGAAAAGGTGCGGGAGTCGACGCGTCGTCTAGCGCACGGTATCGGCGTCAAGGGCCTGATGAATGTCCAGTACGCGCTTAAGGACGACACCCTCTACGTCATTGAGGCCAACCCGCGCGCGTCTCGCACGGTGCCGTTCGTGTCCAAGGCCACCGGTGTACCGATGGCTAAGGCCGCAGCGCGCGTCATGCTCGGCGCGTCCATCGCGCAGCTCAAGGATGAGGGAATCATCCCGTCCACCTATGACGGCGGCTCCCTGCCCATTGAGCACCCGATTGCGGTTAAGGAAGCCGTGCTGCCGTTCAACCGCTTCCGCCGCCCGGACGGTCAGCTGCTTGACACGCTGCTCTCTCCGGAGATGAAGTCCACCGGTGAGGTCATGGGCTTGGCCGACAACTTCGGCGCAGCCTATGCCAAAGGTGAGATGGCCGCCTTCGGCGAGCTGCCGACGGAGGGCACGGTCTTCGTGTCCGTGGCCAACCGCGACAAGCGCACGCTGATCTTCCCGATTCAGCGCCTGGCCTACATGGGCTACACCATCGTCGCCACGGCAGGCACCGCGCAGATGCTGCGTCGCAATGGCGTGGAGTGCGAGGTGGCAGTCAAGGTCTCCGAGGCTGAGGAGGGACAAGAGTCCATCGTCGACGCCATCCTGGCAGGCAAGGTCGACCTCATCCTCAACACCCCGGCCGGTTCCGCCGGTGCACGCCACGACGGCTATGACATTCGCGCCGCGGCAGTATCCGTCGGGGTTCCGCTGGTGACGACCGTCCAGGGCGTTACCGCGGCGGTGCAGGGCATCGAGGCGCTGCGCCAGGGCGATCTTAAGGTACGCGCGCTGCAGGAGCTCAAGCATGACCCAGTCAACTAATGCTGCACCTACCTTTGGCGATCGCCTTGTCGCCGCGGGTAGGCAACGAGGGCGTCTGTGCGTAGGTATTGACCCACACCCACACCTCCTGGAGGCGTGGGGCCTGTCAGTCGATGTCGACGGACTGCGCACCTTCAGTATGCGTTGCGTAGAGGCATTCGCCGATACGGCAGCTGTAGTCAAACCGCAAGTGGCGTTCTTTGAGCGCTGTGGTTCGCGCGGTTTCGCCGTCCTCGAAGAGGTCCTGGCGGCGCTGCGCGAGCAAGGCTGCCTGAGTCTGGCCGATGCTAAACGCGGCGATATCGGCTCCACCATGGCGGGTTATGCCGAGGCCTGGCTGGGGGAGGACTCGCCGTTGCGCGCGGACGCGGTGACGGTATCGCCTTACCTCGGTGTGGGAGCGTTGAGTCCTGTCTTCGATATTGCGGAAAAGACCCGTGCTGGTGTCTTCGTCCTTGCGGCGACCTCCAACCCGGAGGCCGTAGCGTTGCAATCGCTGAGCGTCGATGGCCGCAGCGTCGCGCAGCGCGTCGTTGATGAACTCGGACAGCGCAATGTCGCGGCAATGGCCACGGATGACGCTGTGGGAGCGCTCGGAGTGGTTGTCGGTGCGACACTCGACGCGCCGCCGGTATTAGACCTTTTACATGGTCCGGTTCTTCTTCCGGGCGTGGGCGCGCAGGGCGCGACTCCAGCTGATGTTAGGCAACTCACCTCCGCGGCACCCGAGCTGGGCTTTGCCAACGTCTCTCGAGCCATCCTTTCGGCAGGTCCAGACGTTGCTGACCTGCGCAAAGCCGTAATTGATACGGCTGCTGAATTCCGAGACTAAAGAGCTCGGTCTCAAACGGCGCGCTGGATTAACAGGCGCGCCGTTTACCTGGTATTTTGTTTAAGGCATGTGCGTTGACGTGCAGGAACCTTTAGTAGAAAGGGGCCGGGTTACGTCATCGCGTACAGACCAGTGCTAGGATTGCCAGAAGTCGGTTCGCGGCGGTAGCAAAAGCTACCCCGCGCTGGGGAAATCTTCCCACCGTGAGCCGAGATTCTGGTGTTAGCCATCAGATGACAATGTTCGTACTAATGAAATCGGAGGAAACCCGTGGCCCTTCCCAAGTTGACAGATGAGCAGCGCAAAGAAGCTCTCGCAAAGGCCGCTGAGGCTCGCAAGGCTCGCGCTGAGCTCAAGGCTGCGCTGAAGCGCGGCGAGACCAACCTGCAGGAAGTTCTGGAGAAGGCCGAGACCGATGAGATCATCGGTAAGACCAAGGTCTCCGCGCTTCTCGAGGCTCTGCCGAAGGTTGGCAAGGTCAAGGCTAAGGAAATCATGGAGGACCTGGAGATTGCTCAGACCCGCCGCCTGCGTGGCCTGGGTGACCGTCAGCGCCGCGCCCTGCTCGAGCGTTTCGGCTACGGCGAGTAATTAGCGCAATGGCTGACGAAACTGCACGCGGGCGCCTGGTCGTTCTGGCCGGGCCGTCCGCTGTGGGTAAGTCCACTGTGGTTTCGCGCCTGCGCGATGATGTAGACAACCTTTACTTCAGCGTCTCGATGACGACGCGCCAACCCCGCCCCGGCGAGTCTGATGGGGTGGACTACTTCTTTGTCTCCCCGGAGGCTTTCCAGGAACACATAGACGCCGGAGACATGCTCGAATGGGCAGAGATCCACGGTGGTTTGCAGCGTTCTGGTACGCCGGCTCAACCCGTTAGGGAAGCGATGTTGGCTGGTCGCCCAGTGTTGGTGGAGGTTGATCTTGCAGGCGCCCGCAACGTGAAGGCGGCGATGCCGGAGGCGGAAACCGTGTTTCTGGCCCCACCGTCCTGGGAGGTTTTGGTGGAGCGCCTGACTGGGCGCGGTACCGAGCCACAGGATGTGATTGACCGCCGTTTGCACACCGCAGAAACGGAACTTGCCGCGCAAAAAGAGTTCGACCACATCGTTGTCAATGACAATCTCGATGAGGCCGTTGCTGCAATTAGTGCTATCCTGCGTGGATAGACCACGATTTTGACCATCTACCAACAGTAAAGGTGCATGTGACCAACGTGACCACACCTGCCAATTCTGAGGCCGCAAAGCCGGAGCCAGTATTCGATCCGCCGACGGGTATCACTGACCCGCCTATCGATGAGCTGCTGGGCAAGGTCTCGTCTAAGTACGCCCTGGTGATCTTCGCCGCTAAGCGCGCACGTCAGATCAACAGCTACTACAAGGAACAGGACGAAGGCGTCTTCGAGTTCGTCGGACCGCTGGTGACCCCGGAGCCGGGCGAGAAGCCGCTGTCCATCGCACTGCGCGAGATCGACGCCGGCCTGCTGGACCACGAGGAAGGCAACTAGCCTTCGCCCCGTGAAGGCAGCAGCCTAGCGCGTATTCCGAAATAGACCCACCCTAGTGTCGCTTGAGGCGCTTGGGTGGGTTTGTTGTGTCTTGGGTACTATCGTCCGAGTGAAGGATGTACAGCAAACCCCAGATAGTCCAGAGAGCAGCACTGCCTCGGCTCCCGCAGAGGCGGCTTCACCGGGTGCAGGCGGAACCACGCAGCCGCGTCGCATCCTTGTCGGTGTGGCTGGCGGAATCGCCGCCTATAAAGCGTGTCATCTGATTCGGGACTTCACGGAGCACGGCGATGATGTCCGCGTGATTCCTACAGAAGCCGCGTTAAATTTCGTCGGTGCAGCCACCTTCGAGGCCCTGTCAGGGCATCCGGTCTCGACTACCGTTTTCGATGCTGTTGATGAGGTGCAGCATGTCGCGCTGGGGCAGCAGGCCGATGCCGTCGTCATCGCCCCAGCTACCGCTGACTTGATCGCTCGGCTGGCTTGTGGCCGCGCCGATGATCTGCTGAGCGCCTCTGTGCTGGTTGCTACGTGTCCTGTCATCATTGCCCCAGCTATGCACACGGAGATGTGGCTCAATCCCGCGACGCAAGACAACGTGGCGACATTGCGTCGTCGCGGCGTTATCGTGATGGGACCGGCCCATGGGCGGCTCACCGGCGTTGATTCCGGCGCAGGCCGCTTGCCGGAACCGGGGCAGATAGCGGAGTTTGCCCGCACGATTATGGCTGGCCACCGCGTAGATCATGATTGGCACGGGCTAAAGGTCGTGATTTCTGCCGGGGGAACGCAGGAGAACCTAGATCCGGTGCGGTATCTGGGCAATCGTTCCTCTGGTCGCCAGGGCTTTGCCTTGGGAGAAGTAGCCGCGCAGCGCGGTGCAGATGTAACTATCGTTGCCGGCAATACTGACGCGCTTCCGATTCCATCAGGCGCCTCCGTTGTGCGGGTGACTTCCACTCGCGATATGCACAAGGCAATGAACGCTGAAGCAGCGGATGCGGATATCGTCATCATGGCTGCAGCTGTTTCAGACTATCGGCCGGCTTCCGTCGCGGACTCCAAGATGAAGAAGGGGGCCGCTGACGAGGACTTAGCTCATCTCGAGTTGGTGGAGAACCCAGATATCCTCAAGGGGTTGGTGGAACGCCGCGAGAATGGGGACTTGAAGCGCGATGCCATCATCGTCGGTTTTGCAGCGGAGACCGGGGATGCACACACGAGCGTGCTCGAGTACGCCCAGCAAAAATTCGTGAAGAAGGGGTGCGATGTACTCATGGCCAACGAGGTTGGGGAGGGCAAGGTCTTCGGACAGCCAACGAGTGCAGGGTGGATCCTTCGGAAGGGTGCTGATCCGGTGGAGGTTGAACCGGGATCGAAGCAGGTTGTAGCCGCCCAGATACTTAACGTGGTGAATGAAATTCTGGAAAGGTAGCGCTCGTTCTTGCAGCTGTAGACCGCTTGGTCTACGATGGGGCGGTGTTATTAGCCGGGACGTGGGATAGGCGCTGCCTTGCCCACGGCGCGCAGAACTAGTTTAAGGAAGATTTGTGACTGAAACAGCTGTTCAGGCGGTACGTCTTTTTACCAGCGAATCCGTGACAGAAGGTCACCCGGATAAGATTTGTGACGCTATCTCGGACGCCATTCTTGACGCCCTTCTTAAGGAAGACCCAAACGCACACGTCGCCGTGGAGACTCTTGTCACCACGGGCCAAGTTCACGTCGTGGGTGAGGTGCGCACCTCCGGGTATGTGGAGATCCCGCAGATTGTACGCAAGACCCTCGTGGAGATCGGGTTTACTTCCTCCGACGTGGGATTTGACGGCCACACCTGCGGAGTCAACGTAGCGATTGGTGAGCAATCCCAAGAGATTGGCGCCGGAGTGGACGCCTCAACCGAGGTTCGCTCGGGCCAGTTTGAGGACGACGATCAATATGGCGCTGGCGACCAGGGCCTCATGTTCGGCTACGCAACGAATGAGACTCCAGAATTCATGCCGCTGCCGATCTCTACGGCACACCACCTTTCGCGTCGCCTCACCCAGGTCCGCAAGGAAGGCATCGTTCCTTCCCTGCGCCCAGATGGCAAGACCCAGGTCACCTTTGCATATGACGAGAACGATGTGCCGACTCGCTTAGAGACGATTGTCATCTCCACCCAGCATGATCCGGAGGTGACCCAGGACTGGCTCGCGGAACAGCTTCGTACCCATGTAGTCGAGTGGGTCGTCAACGATGCGGACCTGAGCAAGTACTACACCGACGACACCGAGCTACTCATCAACCCCTCTGGTTCCTTCATTCTTGGCGGGCCAATGGGTGATGCAGGCCTGACTGGGCGCAAGATCATCGTCGATACCTACGGCGGCATGGCCCGCCACGGTGGCGGTGCCTTCTCCGGCAAGGACCCGAGCAAGGTGGACCGCTCAGCCGCCTACGCTATGCGTTGGGTAGCTAAGAACATCGTGTCCGCCGGTCTGGCCGACCGCGCCGAAGTGCAGGTTGCATACGCTATTGGTCGCGCGAAGCCGGTTGGTCTCTATGTCGAGACCTTCGGCACTGCTCAAGCCGGTTTGAGCGATGCCGACATTCAGGCTGCGGTGGACAAGGTTTTTGATCTGCGCCCCGCCGCCATTATCCGCGAGCTCAACCTGCAGCGCCCGATCTACCGTCAAACCGCGGCCTACGGTCACTTTGGCCGCACCGATGTTGACCTTCCGTGGGAGGACACCTCGCGGGCTGTCGACTTGCGCCGCGCCGCCGGCCTGTAGAATCGGGCGCTATGCCCAAGAAGACACCCGCCGCCCAGCAACCGGTCGCGCGGGTGTTGCCTTTGTTGGGGGTAGCGCACCTGGACCGCGAATTCGACTACCTCATCGATGAATCGGATTCGCAGGCCGCCCAGCCAGGCGTACGCGTGCGCATTCGCTTCAATGGCCGGCTGGTCGACGCCATCCTGCTCTCCCGCGCCAGCGATTCCGGCTTCGCTGGATCGCTTCGCTATATCGATCGCGTGATTTCCCCCTTTGCGGTGTACTCGCCGGAAATGTCGGCGCTCATCGAATCCCTTGCAGCCCGTTATGGCGGCGTGCGCTCCGATATCATCCGCGCCGCCATCCCGGCGCGGCATGCCAAGGCTGAGGAAGCGGATGTCGATACACCGTGGGAAGAATTAGGTACAGCGGAGCACCCGGATCTCTCTGCGTGGTCCG
This sequence comes from Corynebacterium sp. HMSC062E11, assembly GCF_001811845.1. NCBI lineage: Bacteria > Bacillati > Actinomycetota > Actinomycetes > Mycobacteriales > Corynebacteriaceae > Corynebacterium > Corynebacterium sp. HMSC062E11. Next base: position 49,432 of record NZ_KV806831.1, on the reverse strand, counting down.
GGTACCAGCATGGCGAGTCCTTCGTGGACTCGGTGCTGTCGGGCCATATTGCGCGTGCAGCATGGCAGATAGCGCCGGGGGAGGATTGGGCAAGCGCGCTGGCAGCGCTGGGCACCAGTGTGGCGCTCCAAGGCGGCGGCGTGCTCATGGTCGTACCGGACCAGAAGGACCTGGATCAGCTCGAGGAGGCCTTTCGCCGCCACGTCTCTGCCAAACAAATCACGGTGCTCGCGCACAGCACCGGCCCCCAGGCACGCTATCGCCGCTATCTATCGGCGTTGACGGGTCAAGCCCGAATCGTCATCGGGACGCGCTCCGCCGCCTTCGCCCCGGTCAAGGGCCTCCAATTGGCCGTCTTGCTCAACGATGGCGACGATAGCTTGGTTGACAACCTCAAGCCCTATGTTCACTCCAGGGAAGTGCTGAGCACACGCTCCGCGCAGGAAGGTTGCAGCCTTATCCTCGCCGGCCACGCCCGCACCGCGGAGGCCCAACTACTCGTTGAATCGGGGTGGGCCCACGATCTTCTACCCGCCGCGAACACACTGGAAGATAGGCGCCCCGAAATCGTTGCGGTGGGTGCGTATGGCGTCAACGTGGCCCGCCATATGCGGGGAGGCACGACGTCGGTAAGCGGCCCCGCCTTCCAAGCCACGCGCGCAGCCCTCGACCGGGGCGAGCCCGTCCTTGTTCAAGTCCCGCGCAAGGGCTATGCCCCAATCCTCGCCTGTGGGCAGTGTGCATCTCCTGCACGGTGTCGTCATTGCAACGGTCCCTTAGGTCTGCCTTGCGCTCGCGGCTCGAAGCACGAGTCGACCGATTCTGCGGCGCTGCCCACGTGTCGGTGGTGCGGGCGCGTTGACGCGCATTACCGCTGTTCGGAGTGCGGCTCACCGCGGTTGCGCGCCATCGTGTTGGGCTCCGAGCGCACCGCAGAAGAGATGGGCCGGGCCTTTCCCAATACACGCGTGATTCAATCCGGTGGATCCACCGTCGTAGATGAAATCCCAGACGCGCCCGCGCTCGTCATCGCGACACCCGGCGCGGAGCCGCGCGTAGCGAAAGGCGGGATGTACGGGGCTGCGCTCCTTGTGGAAACCGGGGCGTTGCTCGGCCGCCAGGATCTGCGCGCCACGGAGGACACATTGGCCACATGGGCCGCGGCGGCCACCCTCGTTGCGCCAGCCAAGGAGGGTGGTGTCGTTATCGTCGCCGCTGATGAACAGCTGCCGCTTGTGGATTTCTTTAGCCGGTGGGACATGGTGGGCGCCGCGGCGGCCGAGTTGCAGGCGCGCCGCGAGGTTCGCTTTCCGCCCGCGGTGCATATGGCGGCGATCGACGGGGCGGACGCCTCCCTCGATGCCTTCCTGGAGCTAGCGGAACTGCCGGAGCATGCGGAGCTTCTCGGGCCCGTACCGTTGCCGCCTGGCGTGAGCTTGCCGGGTGAATACGATCATGAGCGCGGCGGCGAACCACAGCGTCTGCTAATTCGAACCCCGCTGGGCCCGAGGTCCCTGCTGGGCCAGGCCTTGCGCACAGCCAATTCCTTGCGCAGCGCTCGCAAGGATGTTTTGCCTCTGCGTATCGCCGTGGATCCGATAAACATCGGTTAACGCTGCGCTCCTTTCCACCCCTGTCGAGCGCCTCCCGCGGAAGGTGAACTATTCTCGGTGCAGGAGCGCGGAGGGCCCTGGGCAGGCAAGGAATGCCAAGGCCGACAACCCCCGCACGACGTGCCACACCGTCAACCACGAGGAGTACCACTATGACCGTGCGAGAGGTTCGTCTCTACGGCGACCCGGTCCTCACCACCAGAGCTGAGGAAATCACCGAGTTCGGGCCATCATTGGAACGCTTGGCTCAGGACATGCTGGAGACAATGGAAGCCGCAGGGGGAGTAGGTTTAGCGGCCAACCAGATCGGTGTGACCAAGCGCATCTTTGTCTTCGATTGCTCGCATTATCAGCATGGTTTGCGCGGTGCCGTCATTAACCCGGTATGGGAAGCGGTGGGCCAGGACATGCAGTTGGGGACCGAAGGTTGCTTGTCCATCCCCGGCATTTCTCAGCCCACTGAACGCTTTTCTACCGTACTTCTGCGCGGATTCGACCCACACGGCCGCCCGATTTCCATGCTTGCCTCTGGGCTGATGGCGCGTTGTATCCAACACGAGACGGACCACTTGGATGGGATCTTGTTCTTGCAGCGTCTGAGCGATGAGCTTCGGAAGGACTCTATGAAAACCATCCGCCAATCGGAGTGGTTCAACGCATAGCCGTAGCCCTGCTTAATCAGCAGTACAGCAGATTCATTTTTGAACATTAGATTTAGAAACTCTCACACGAGAAAGGCATGCTCTAGCAGTGCGTATTGTTTTTGCCGGAACCCCGGAGCCCGCAGTTGTGGCTTTGGAGAAGCTCATTGACTCACCCCATGAGGTGGCCGCCGTCATTACTCGGCCTGATGCCCGCCGGGGCCGTGGCCGCACCGTTCATCCAAGTCCGGTGAAGGCACTGGCGGAAAAACACGGTATCGAGGTGCTCACGCCGACCACACTTAAGCCTGGCACCGAGGACGGTGATGCCCTGCGTGCACGACTAGCAGACATTGCTCCCGAGGCTATCCCCGTGGTTGCCTACGGAAACCTGATCACCGAGGACTTGCTGAGCCTTCCGACGCACGGTTGGGTGAACCTTCACTTCTCCCTGCTCCCGGCGTGGCGTGGCGCGGCACCGGTGCAAGCAGCCATTGCGGCTGGGGATTCTCGCACTGGTGCTACGACCTTCCGCATCGACCAAGGCCTGGACACTGGGGACATCCTCGCCACGATCGACGAGGACATCCAAGACACCGATACCGCGGATGACCTATTGACGCGGCTGGCCTATGCCGGTGGCGAGCTCCTCGTGCGGACCATGGATGGGTTGGAAGACGGCAGCATCGCGCCGCAGCCGCAGGTAGGTGAAGCCTCTTATGCGCACAAGATCTCTACCGACGATGCCCGCATCGACTGGACTGCGCCCGCCGAGGCCGTTGATCGCCACATTCGCGCGCATACCCCGGGGCCGGGTGCTTGGACCCTGCTGGGGCAGTCACGCTTAAAGCTCGGTCCAGTAGAACCTGTGCCACCCACAGAACTTGAGGACCTTACTGAACATTCCGCGCTTTCCGCATTGCAACCGGGTGAAGTTCACGTGTCCAAGAAGGAAGTGATGGTCGGTACTGGCAGCTCCCCGGTTCGTTTGGGAAAGATTCAACCGCCAGGCAAGAAGATGATGAATGCCGCCGACTGGGGCCGCGGGCTTGCGCACCAGTCTTCGCAGTCAGTAGAAGGCGGCGAGGATGAGGTGAAGTTCTCATGAGCGGAGGTTTTAGATCCCGCAGCAAGTCAGGCGATCCTGCAGACCGCGCGCCGCGTGGGAAGCAGCAACGCGGCGGTGCGAAACGCACTGCCAAGGGCAACAGGGAGCGTCGCGGCGGTCAGCGTCACGATACACGGCGCCCAGCGCCGTCGACCTCGGTGGTTTCTGCCGCGCAGCGCTGCGGGGTGGATCGTCCACGCGCGGTGGCTTTCGAAGTATTGCAACGCGTGGATGCAGACGATGCCTTTGCCAACCTCACGCTGCCGAAAGCCGTACGTGCCAATAGCCTCAGTGGCCGCGATGCTGCCTTCGCCACCGAGTTAACCTATGGCACGCTGCGGACCGAGGGCGTGCTCGATGCCGTCATCGCCGAGTGCTCCTCTCGTGGCCTCGACGCTATCGCCCCCGACGTGCTCACCGCCCTGCGAATGGGAACCTACCAGGTGCTCTATACCCGCGTTGAGGCACACGCGGCGGTCGATACTACCGTGCGCCTCGTGGAGGCAGTTGGTCAGGACAAGGCTAAAGGTTTTGCCAACGGCATCATGCGCACCATCACCCGTACGCCGGCGCAAGCGTGGTTGGATCAGCTTGCTCCCCAAGGTCAGGTGGCTGCTTTGGCCTTCCGCCATGCCCATCCGGAGTGGATTGCCCGCTCCTTCGGCCGTGCCTTGGGTGTGTTGGAACCCGATGGCACTGGTGCGCTCAGCGCCGACCAGTCGCGTGAGCTGGAGCTCGCACTCGAGGCGGACTCCCAACGCCCCGTTGTGCACTTGGTAGCGCGCCCCGGTGAGATCTCCGCCGAAGAACTCGCCCTGATCACCGGTTGCGAGGAAGGCCGCTATTCTCCCTATGCGGTCTACCTTGAGCACGGGGATCCTGGTTCGCTAGAGCCGGTTCGCCAACGGCTAGCGGCGGTCCAGGACGAAGGTTCGCAGCTCATTGCCCGCGCGGTAACGGAAGCCGAGCTCAGTGGTGAAGACACTGGACGCTGGCTGGATCTGTGCGCCGGACCTGGTGGCAAGGCCGCCCTTATGGGGGCCATCGCCCGAATTGAGGGCGCGACAGTCGATGCCGTTGAAGTCTCCCCGCATCGCGCCACCTTGGTGGAAAAGACGGTGGGGGACCTGCCTGTGCGCGTGCACCAAGCGGACGGCCGAGCACCAGGACTGAAACCAGGCTTCGACCGCGTGCTGGTCGACGCCCCCTGCTCCGGCCTAGGCGCGCTCCGCCGGCGCCCGGAAGCTCGCTGGCGCAAAGCCGAATCGGATATTGCGGAGCTTAACCAGCTGCAAACCGAGCTCCTGGAATCCGCGTTGGAGCTGGTGCGCCCAGGTGGCGTCGTGGTGTACTCGACTTGCTCGCCGGATCTGCGTGAGACCAGGGGCATCGTGGATGCCGCCGTGCAACGGCACGCAGAGGGATCAGCGATTCACATCGAAGAACTGGATGCGCGCGACGTGCTGCCGGAGATGGGGGACCTTGGCGCCGAGCTGTCCGCGCAGATGTGGCCGCACCGCCATGGTGCCGATGCGATGTTTTTCGCGGTCTTGCGCCGAGTAGCGGACTGAGGCTGCGAGAGGGACTAGGCTGAAGGTCATGTCTGCACTCTCGTCTGGTCCCATTATTTCCCCGTCCATCTTGGCCGCCGACTTCACCCGCTTGGGCGAAGAGGTCCGCGCCGTGGCCAACGCAGATTGGATCCACGTCGACATCATGGATGGACACTTCGTCCCGAACCTGTCTTTTGGCCCGGATATCACTGCGACGGTGGACGGGATTACACCGCAGACGCTGGACGTTCACCTCATGATTGAGGAACCCGAGAAGTGGGTAGAAACCTACGCCAAGGCCGGTGCCGATTGCATCATCTTCCACGTCGAGGCCGTCGCCGACAAGGACGCGGCCATCGCCCTGGCGCGCACAATCCGGGATTTAGGTGTGCGCGCGGGCTTTTCCATTAAGCCGGGCACGCCGATCGAGCCTTGGCTGGACGCCCTCGAGCACTTCGACGAAGTGCTCGTTATGTCAGTTGAGCCGGGCTTTGGCGGTCAGAGCTTTATGCCGGATCAGCTGGACAAGGTGCGCGCCTTGCGCGCGGCCATCGACGAGCGCGGTCTGGACGTCCTCATCGAGATTGACGGTGGCATTTCCGCTGAAACGATTCGCTCCGCCGCCGAGGCGGGCTGCGATGCTTTCGTCGCAGGTTCCGCCATCTACAAACAAGCAGATAAGGCAGCGGCCGTCGACGAGCTGCGTAGCTTGGCCACGCTGTGATCCCACACCTAGACTCAGCGGTTCTCACACGGGCGCTGCGTGTGGCCATGGAAGCCGGCGATAAGGTGCGCGGCACGACTAGCCCAAATCCGCCTGTAGGAGCAGTCATACTTGATGCCGCCGGCCGCGTCGCCGGTGTCGGCGCAACCCAGCCCCCGGGCGGTCCGCATGCCGAAGTCATGGCGTTGCGCGATGCGGGCGACAAGGCGCGCGGCGGCACGGCGGTCGTTACCTTGGAACCCTGTAACCACACCGGCCGTACTGGGCCCTGTGCGCAGGCGCTTATCGATGCCTCTGTGGCCGCCGTTTACTTCCTCCACCCAGACCCCACCCCGGAGGCCGGCGGCGGCGCGGCCACATTGCGCGGCGCCGGCATTACCGTGGGGCAGATTGAGGCGCCGGAAGGCGTGAGCGATGCACTCGCCGGGTGGTTGGGTTCGGTGCGCTTGGGCAGGCCGCACGTGACGCTCAAGTTTGCCCAAAGCCTCGACGGGTTCACCGCCGCAGTGGATGGCAGCAGCCAATGGATTACCGGAGAGCAGGCTCGCGAGCATGTGCACCGCGACCGGGCACAAAGGGATGCCATCCTCATCGGCACGGGCACCGCGCTGGCAGATAACCCGTCGTTGACGGCACGCTACCCGGACGGCTCATTGCGTGAAACGCAGCCGCGGCGCGTCGTCATCGGCTCCCGGGACGTGGACCGAGGCGGAAGCAGTAATCTGGCAAAGCTAGGTTTCGAGCACTATGCCACCCCGCAGGAGGCGCTAGCCGAGCTATACGCCAGCGGCGCGCGCGACATTCTCGTCGAAGGCGGCGCTGGACTCGCGACGAGCTTTATGGAACTGGGCAGCGTGGATTTCATTCAGGCATACATCGGCAACGTCATCCTTGGCCAGGGCAGGGGAGTTCTCACTCGGGCTGTGGCCTCGAGCTTGGCGCTGGCTCCGAGGTGGGAGCGCGCAGCGGTTACCGAGCTTGGCGCCGACCTGCTCGTGGAATACCGGAAGAACGAGAAGTAGGAAAGGGGAGTACGGACTATGTTTACCGGACTCGTAGAAGAAGTCGGGCGCGTCGATAGCGTGGAACCGCAGGGCGATGCAGTCCGTTTGGGCATCGCGGCATCCACCGTGCTGAGTGATGCGCAGTTGGGTGATTCCATCGCTGTCAACGGCGTCTGCCTGACAGTAGCCGAGCTGGGAGAAGGAACCTTCATCGCAGACGTTATGAAGGAATCCTTGAACCGTAGTTCATTGGGAGAACTCGAAGTGGGTTCGGCGGTTAACCTCGAGCGGGCGGTGCTCCCAACGACTCGTTTGGGTGGCCACATCGTGCAGGGCCATGTCGACGGCACCGGCACGCTGCTTTCCCGCACCCCCTCGGAGCACTGGGAAGTGTTGCGTTTTAGCCTGCCGCGGGAGCTCGCCCGATACGTCGTGGAGAAGGGATCCATCGCCGTCCAAGGAACGTCCCTGACGGTGTCCGCGGTATCGGCTGATGAAGATAAACCTGGCGCGGATGGCTTTTTTGAGGTCTCTCTCATTCCCACCACATTGCGCGATACCGTGTTTGGTGCGATGGCGCCCGGTGCCCGCGTAAACCTCGAGGTAGACGTGGTTGCAAAGTATGTTGAGAAAATGGTTCACCCTAACGCCCACGCCGCGGGCACAGAGGGATAGAGTTAGTCCTTATGAGCGCTGCAGATTCAGCTTTTAGTTTAGATAGCGTCGAGCAAGCCATCGCCGACATCGCGGCCGGCAAGGCCGTCGTCGTCGTGGACAATGAAGATCGGGAAAACGAAGGTGATCTCATCTTCGCCGCCGAGCTCGCCACCCCGGAACTCGTGGCTTTCATGGTGCGTTATAGCTCCGGATATATTTGTGCACCTTTGCTCCCAGAGGACTGCAAGCGCCTGAACTTGCCCCCGATGATGGCGGTTAACCAGGACGTGCGGCAGACCGCCTACACCGTCACCGTGGACCTGGCTAATGGCTCCACTGGCATCTCCGCTACCTCGCGCTGTGAGACCATCCGCAAGTTGGCTGATCCCTCCTCCGAGCCGTCGCAGTTTACGCGCCCGGGCCATGTCGTCCCGCTGGCTGCCCGCCCGAATGGTGTGCTCGAGCGTGATGGCCACACGGAAGCCGCGATCGATCTGGCACGGTTGGCGGGGCTCCGCCCGGCCGGCGTGCTCTGTGAGATCGTTTCCGAAGAAGACCCCACGGATATGGCTCGCTCGCCGGAGCTGCGCCGCTTTGCCGACGCCCATGGGCTCACGATGATCTCCATCGAGCAGCTCATCGAATGGCGCCGCCACAATGAGCAACAGGTTCACCGCGAGGTAGAAACCCGCCTGCCCACCGAGTACGGCGAGTTTCGCGCGGTGGGCTATGTGAATGGCGTCGACAAGCGCGAGCACATTGCCCTCTTCGTCGGTGACGTGGAGAGCTATTCCGGTGCGGAAGACGTACCTGTCCGCGTGCACTCTGAGTGCCTGACCGGTGATGTCTTTGCATCTGAGCGCTGTGACTGCGGCCCGCAGCTGCAGGAATCCCTCCGCGCGGTCCAAGCGGCCGGGCGTGGCATTGTCATCTACCTTCGCGGACAGGAAGGGCGTGGCATTGGCTTGGTGAACAAGCTCAAGGCCTATCGCTTGCAAGATGACGGGATGGACACCGTCGACGCCAACGTGGAGCAGGGGCTGCCTGAAGACGCCCGCGAGTACTCCGTTGCCGGACAAATCCTGCGCGATGTGGGCGTGAAATCCGTCAACCTCTTGACCAACAACCCACACAAGGGTGAGGGGCTACAGGGCTTCGGCATTGACGCCACTGCCCGCACCGGCCTGGCGACACCCGCCACGGCCGAAAACATTAGCTATCTGCGCACGAAGCGCGACAGGATGGGCCATGACCTGCCACAGGTGGCCGAATGGGATCTCAAACACTCTTAGAGCATTAAGACCGAACTCTAGAACAAAACAAAGGAGCACACCGTGAGCAAGGAAGGCCTGCCAACCCCGAACAATGTCTCGGGAGAGGGACTGCGCGTCGCCGTGGTTACCGCCACATGGAACGCCGAGATCTGCGATCAGCTGCACCGCCGCGCGCTTGAGACCGCCGAAGCCGCTGGCGCTGAGGTCACTCCGTTGCGCGTCGTCGGTGCCCTTGAGCTGCCCGTCGTGGTCCAAGCTGCGGCGCGCACCCACGATGCTGTCGTGGCGCTGGGCTGTGTCGTCCGCGGCGGCACTCCGCACTTTGACTACGTGTGTGATTCGGTCACGCAGGGACTGACGCGCATTGCTCTCGACGAGTCGACGCCTGTAGGAAATGGTGTCCTGACGGTGAACGACTATGAGCAAGCCGTCGATCGCGCCGGATTTGAGAACTCTTCAGAAGATAAAGGCGCGGAGGCTATGCATGCAGCTTTAGAAACCGTGCATACGTTGCGTACACTGAACGAGTCGACCCTAAAGTAGGCTGCCAAGCGCAACCACGGCGATCTGCATATCGCGCAGGCCCGTGGCCTGTCTTAGCGGAGTGATGAGGAGATGGAAACTCGATGACTGATCCACAGGTGCCTTCGGCGCACGAAGAGCGCGCGCGGTCAGCCCGCGCTGGCAAGGCCTCCCAATCCTCGCAGCCGGGCGCGCCCGCTGCGTCTGGGGGTTCCTCGAGCGTGAGCGATGAGCAGGTGCGGGCTTATACCAGCGCCGATCCCTTCGCCCAGACTTCATCCAAGCCCTGGGAGTATGAGGCCACCTCGCCCTATCTGCGCAAGGTGGCAATCATCTGGATCATCCTTGTGATGGCAGCGCACCTGTTTATGGGCTTCACGGTTGGCTTGTCCTTTACCGGCGCGACTGTGACGACGATTGATAAGTTTGCCTTCCCCGGCGTCGGCGTGATTATCTCCATCCTGTCTTGGTTGGCACTGACGCGTCCGCGGCTGCGCGCGAACTCCGATGGCGTAGAGATCCGCAACATTGTGGGAACCCGCTTCTACCCGTGGCAGGTCATCTATGGTCTGTCCTTTCCCGAAGGCTCGCGCATGGCACGCATCGAACTTCCTGACTTTGAATATGTTCCGGTGTGGGCCCTGCAATCGGGCGATAAGCAGGACATTGTCACCAAGGTCCGCTCTTTCCGTGACTTGGAAGCACGCTACATGCCGCAGGATGACTAGTGGCTGATCCCTCTGAGTACCGCCCTGCGCCCGGAAGCATCCCCACGGATCCGGGCGTTTATAAGTTCCGCGATGACAATCGCCGCGTCATCTATGTGGGCAAGGCAAAGAATTTGCGGGCGCGGCTATCGAACTACTTTCAAGACATCACGCAACTGCACCCGCGGACCCGCCAAATGGTCCTCACTGCGGCTTCGGTGGAATGGACCGTGGTGGCCAGCGAAGTGGAAGCGCTGCAGTTGGAGTACACGTGGATTAAGCGCTTCGATCCACGCTTCAACGTCATGTACCGCGATGACAAAACGTATCCGATGCTCGCGGTATCTGTGGGGGAGACCATCCCGCGAGCGTTTTTCTACCGCGGGCCTCGCCGTAAAGGTGTGCGCTACTTTGGCCCCTATTCCCACGCCTGGGCGGTGCGTGAATCGCTTGACCTGCTGACGCGAATTTTCCCCATGCGCACGTGCGCCAAAGGGGTATTCAACCGCCATGAGCGCTTGGGGCGGCCTTGTTTGTTGGGGTATATCGGAAAATGCGACGCCCCGTGCATTGGCAGGGTGAGCGCCGAGGAACACCGTGAGACGGTGAACCAGCTGCTGAGTTTCATGAACGGCAATACCGGTCCTGTGCGCAAGCGACTAACGCAGCGAATGGAGGAGGCCTCAGAGAACCTCGAGTTCGAGCTGGCTGCCCGCCTGCGCGACGATCTCGGCGCGATTGACAAGCTCATGGAGCAACAGGCTGTGGTGCTTTCCGACGGCACCGACGCCGACCTCATCGCGTTTAGCTCTGACGAGTTGGAGGCGGCAGTTCAGATCTTTCACGTGCGCGCGGGGCGCATCCGCGGCCAGCGCGGCTGGGTGGTGGAACGCTCCGGTGACCAAGCCATCACGGAGCCAATCGAGGAGGGACAGCCTGATCCGGGGCTTCCGGCGCTCATCCAGAATTTCTTAATCCAGTTCTATTCGGATGTCGTGGAGCGCCAGCGCCAGGAGGCCGCGGAAGACGCCAAGCTGGAGCGCAGGGGAGTAGACCAGGAATCCCGTACCGCGGTTCATCGGGGAAACGCCATCCCTCGTGAGATCTTGGTCCAAACGCTGCCGGACGAAGCCGATGAGGTGAAGATAGTTCTGGAGGACCTGCGGGGCGCGCAGATTGACTTGCGGGTTCCGCAACGCGGTGACAAGCGCGCCTTGATGGAGACCGTCGAGCGCAATGCGAAGGAACAGCTGCGGCAGCACAAACTCAAGCGAGTCGGAGACCTTACTGCCCGATCCGCAGCCCTGCAGGAGCTGCAGGAAGCGTTGGACATGGATTCCGCGCCGCTGCGCATCGAGTGCACGGATATCTCGCACATTCAGGGCACCGATGTCGTGGCCTCCCTGGTGGTTTTCGAAGATGGGCTACCGCGCAAGTCCGATTACCGCCGCTACCGCATCAAGGAGGCGGCGGGCGATGGCCGCTCGAACGACGTGGGGTCTATCGCTGAGGTGACTCGGCGCCGCTTCAAGCACCACCACGAGGACAAACGAGCGGTTCCGGACGAGGAGCTGGAGAACACCACCTTCGCTGAAGAAATGGTCCGCGAGGAGGCCGCGAGCCAGACCAAACGCAGCTCCTACCCGCCGCAACTGTTCATCGTCGACGGTGGCGCACCGCAGGTGGCGGCGGCGCAGGCGGTGTTCGACGAGCTCGGCATCGTCGATGTGACACTCATCGGCCTGGCCAAGCGCCTGGAAGAAGTGTGGGTCCCGGGCGATGATGAGCCGGTGATTCTGCCGCGTAATTCGCAGGCGCTATATCTTCTTCAGCACCTCCGCGATGAGGCGCACCGCGTAGCTATTACGTACCACCGACAGCAGCGGTCGAAGCGGATGCGCTCGTCCGTACTCGATGCGGTACCGGGATTGGGGCCGCAGCGGCGCACCGATCTGGTGAAGCACTTCGGCTCAGTGAAGAAGCTCAAAGAGGCCAGCGTGGAGGAGATTGCTGCGGTGAAGGGGTTTGGCCCGAAGCTGGCGCAGACGGTATTTGATCATCTCCAGGATTCCTAAGCAGGATTCCCTCCTTGCCTCGTGATCAGATGGTAAGAATGGAAGTCATGACGCTGTTAGACTCCCCACCCATTTTGATCACGGGCATGTCAGGCGGTGGCCTGACGTCGGCGGCTAAAGTGCTGGAGGATAAGGGCTATTACGTAGCCCACAACATTCCGCCGAAGTCTATCGTCGACCTGCTGAGGCTGTGCGCTCGGCCCGATTCCCCGGTGACAAAGATTGCCGCGGTGACCGATGTGCGTTCCCGAATGTTTCCGGGTTCTTTAGCGGAAACCTTGGAGGAACTCGAAAAGCTGGACATGAAGCCCACCTTGCTTTTCCTCGATGCGCGCGATGATGTGCTCATCCGTCGCTTCGATTCGGTGCGTCGTACCCACCCGATGCAGGAGGGTGAAACCCTCAAAGCAGGCATCCAACGAGAGCGCGCAGCGGTGCAATCAATTCGCGAGCGCGCGGACATCATCATCGATACGACCAACCTGTCCGTCCATGATCTGCGGCGCGCTATCGAAGCATCCTTCGGCGAAATGGGTCATGAGAAGCAACACGTCACGCTTGAGTCCTTCGGCTTCAAGCATGGCTCCCCGCGTGACGCGGACCTTGTCGTTGATGTTCGGTTTCTTCCCAATCCCTATTGGGTACCTGAGCTGCGGGGGTACCGTGGCACCGACGAGCCGGTTGCGGATTATGTCTTGTCTCAAGAGGCGGCTGAGCCCTTTATCGAGCGGTTCATCACCATGTTTGACTCGATGCTCACCGGCTACCGCCATGAGGGGAAGAACTTCATCACCGTGGGCATCGGTTGTACCGGTGGGCACCATCGCTCGGTGGCCGTTACGGAAGAAATCGCCCGCCGCCTCAGGGACCGCGGTGACCTCGATGTGAGCACGTTGCACCGAGATATTTCTCGCGATTAGGTGCGATAAGATACATATTCATTCCCTACCTGAATAGTTGAAAGCTAGTGTTCCCGTGACGACTCTCCCTATCCACATGGCTAGCCTGGGCGGCGGCCATGGGCTGTATCAAACTCTGCTGGCCGCACGCCGTACGGGCGCGGAGACAATCTCCGCCATTGTTACCGTGGCCGATGATGGCGGTTCCTCCGGCCGGTTGCGCCGTGAGATGGACATAATCCCGCCTGGTGATTTGCGCATGGCCCTTGCAGCTCTGTCGAGCGATTCGGAAGAAGGACAGCTGTGGGCTTCTACTTTGCAGCATCGATTCCAGAGCACTGGTGCCATGGCTGGGCACGCTGTGGGCAATCTCCTTATCGCCGGACTCAACGAGGTGTTGGGGGACTTCCAGGCGGCGCTCGATGCCGTTGCGCGTTTGACGGAGTCGGCCGGACGGGTGCTGCCGGCCGTAAATCTACCGCTCGAGATTGAGGCGGATGTTTCCGGGCTTGACGACGACCCCCGTATCATGCGCTCCGTGCGCGGCCAGGTGGCCGTTGCCTCAACTGTGGGGCAGGTGCGCCGCGTGCGCATTATCCCGGAGAAGCCGGAAGCTAACCCGGAAACGATCGCTGCGCTGCACGACGCGGATTTGATCACCTTGGGCCCCGGCTCGTGGTTTAGCTCCGTGCTCCCGCACGTTCTCGTTCCAGACATCGTCAACGCTATAACGTCGTCGGATGCCCTTCGCGTGGTGGTGCTCAATCTTTCCGCCGAACCAGGGGAGACCCAGGGGTTTTCTGCGGAGCGCCACCTGCACGTGCTAGCGCAGCATGCGCCAAACCTGCGGGTCGACAAAGTCATCGTCGACGGCACCGGTCTCCCCAATGAATCGGAGCGAGTCTTTGTGCAGCGCGCTGCTAGTGTGCTCGGCGCCAGCGCAGTATTTCGGGATGTCTGTCAGACGGACGCTGACGGGAACTCGCTGAACAAACACTGTCCAGACAAGCTAGCGCAAGTTCTCACCGAACTGTATTCCGAGTACGCTGCCGAACGTGGGGCGACGGCGGGTGCCCCGGGCACTCATCGGGGCTAGGCGCACGATAGACTATGGGGCATTCATTGTTCACTGCTACGTCATAGCGCACAAGCGCGGCGCGACGCGTTGCGTGCCTTCCAGAGTGAGGTCAGGTTGCGTCGTACTGCGCTACTGCCGACGTTCGCGGTGCACTGTGTCAAGAGTCGAAAGGGGAGGCACGAGGTGTCTGCGTCGTTGACCGAGCAGGTCAAGGAAGAGCTTACGGCGGTGTCCGTACCGCGCCAGTCCGCTCGTGCGGCGGAGGTTGCCGCAATTCTCAGGTTTGCCGGTGACCTCCACATCACCGGGGATCGAGTGAGGTACGAGGTCGAATTGGAATCCCAGAGCGTGGCCAATCGTTTGGTCACTGCGCTCGATGAGCTGTACTCAATCGCGGCGAGCACCCATGTGGCGGGTCCCGCTGCATCCTCTAAGAAGAGTAGAGTGCAAGTGCGAATCACCTCCGGGGCCAAGGAGCTTACGAGGCGGCTGGGTTTGGTAACTCGTTCCGGACACCCCGTGGTGGGCCTGCCACCGCAGGTCATTTCAGGTTCTGTTGCTGATAATGAAGCGGCGTGGCGTGGAGCCTTCTTGGCTCAAGGATCATTGACAGAGCCGGGCCGCTCTTCAGCGCTCGAGGTGACGTGTCCGTGCCAGGAGGCGGCTCTCGCCCTCGTGGGCTGTGCGCGCCGTTTGGGCGTGGTGGCGAAGACCAAGGAAACACGCGGCGCCGACCGCGTCGTGGTGCGCGATGGCGACGCCATTGGCGCGTTGCTGACCCGTATGGGCGCTCAGGAGACTCGCCTGACGTGGGAAAAGAAGCGCATCCAGCGAGAGGCTCACGACACCTCTCGCCGCCTCGACAACTTTGACGATGCCAACTTGCGCCGTTCCGCGCGAGCGGCAGTAACCGCTGCGGCCCGCGTCGAGCGTGCCATGGTGATCTTGGGTGATGACGTGCCGGAGCACTTGGCTGATGCTGGCCGTCTACGTGTGCAGCACCGCGAAGCCTCCTTGGAAGAACTCGGGCGATTGGCAGATCCGCCGATGACCAAGGACGCGGTGGCTGGGCGTATTCGCCGCTTATTGTCCATGGCGGATAAGCGCGCCAAGGAACTTGGTGTACCGGATACGACGAAAGCGGTGACTGAGGATCTCTTTGAGGAGTCCTAGAATCCAAACGTCTTAGTTTCCAATCCTTGCCCCAGACAGAGTCGTGGGTGCCCGTTCGGGCACTGAAAGGCTCTTCTGGGGCATTTTTTATGGTTTGAATGCCAGTACTGTTTTTGGGTTAACCCGCTCTTTTCCGGTTAAGTGAGATATCCCACCCTACAATTCCGGCACCCCACACAATCCCACATAATCGGGCATTACCGCAGGTGTCTGAACTTTGGTACCCCACCATCCCCGTTTGAAGCCTCACTAGTGTACGCCTCTTTGTGCCGCCATGCGAGAGCTTGCAACAGGAGCTCACATGCTCACTGCGGGAAGCACAATGGGTCGGTACTATCGGCCGTGTTGGGAAAACCACCGAGCACGTCACGGAAGTGGCAGAGCAACGGTCCCGCGGAAGCGGTTTACCGCACTGCCGTTAAAGACAGAGTCTCGGAAGCCCCACAACAGAACTTCACTCGATTATTTGAGGAGACATTACAGTGACCATTCGCGTAGGTATCAACGGATTTGGCCGTATCGGCCGTAACTTCTTCCGTGCAGTTGCACAGGGCAACACCGACCTCGAGGTCGTAGCCGTCAATGACCTGACTGACAACGGCACCCTTGCCAACCTGCTTAAGTACGACTCCGTGCTGGGCCGCTTCGACGGCACCATCGAGCACGACGAGGAGTCCATCACCGTCAACGGTCACCGCATCGCTGTCTCCGCAGAGCGTGACCCGAAGAACCTGAAGTGGTCTGAGCACAACGTTGACATCGTCATCGAGTCCACCGGCTTCTTCACCGACGGTGAGGCTGCCAAGGCTCACATCGAGGCCGGTGCCAAGAAGGTCATCATCTCCGCACCGGGCAAGAACGTTGACGGCACCTTCGTCTACGGCGTCAACTCCGACAAGTACGATGCTGAGAAGCACAATGTCATCTCCGCTGCTTCCTGCACCACCAACTGCCTGGCTCCGATGGCAAAGGTCCTCAACGACAAGTTCGGCATTGAGAAGGGCCTCATGACCACCGTTCACTCCTACACCGGTGACCAGCGCCTGCAGGACGCTCCGCACCGCGACCTGCGCCGCGCCCGCGCCGCCGCCGTGAACATGGTTCCGACCTCCACCGGTGCTGCTAAGGCTGTCGCTCTGGTTCTGCCGGAGCTCGAGGGCAAGCTGGACGGCTACGCAATGCGCGTTCCGACCATCACCGGTTCCGCCACCGACCTGACCTTCGAGGCTTCCCGCGAGGTTACCGCCGAGGAGATCAACGCTGCCATCAAGGAAGCTGCCACCGGCGAATTCGGTGAGACCCTGGGCTACACCGAGGACCCGATTGTCTCCACTGACATCATCACTGACCCGCACGGCTGCATCTTCGATGCCGGCATGACCAAGGTCTCCAACGGCAACTTGGTCAAGGTACTCGGCTGGTACGACAACGAGTGGGGCTACACCAACCAGCTCGTCCGCACCACCTCCTTGGTTGCCTCCAAGCTCTAAGGACTCGATTCTTAGAATGAGCACAGTGAACCAAGCTGTGATTGCCTGCGGTAGCACCACAGGTTAGAAAACCGGCCCATGCGCCATGCCTCATGATTACGTGGCGTGCGCTGGGCCGTTATTCGTCTATCCAGAACGCACACGGCGCCCCGAACCCGCCGTGCTAGGCGTTCACCACACTTTCTAATTGAATAGCATTAACCTTTAGCTTGAATACCTACCTTTAAGGAGAACACTATGGCTTTCAAGACTGTGGACGACTTGCTCGCAGAAGGCGTTTCCGGCCGTCACATCCTTGTTCGTTCGGACTTCAACGTTCCGCTCGATGACGAGGGAAACATCACCGACTCTGGCCGTATCACCGCCTCGTTGCCGACTATCAAGGCATTGATCGAAGGCGGAGCCAAGGTCATCCTGTCCGCGCATCTGGGTCGCCCGAAGGGCGAGGTCAACCCGAAGTACTCCCTGGCACCGGTTGCTGAGGCACTGTCTGAGGCCCTGGGCCAGTACGTTGCCCTGGCCGGCGACGTCAGCGGTGAGGATGCCCATGAGCGCGCCAACGGCCTCAATGATGGCGATGTCCTGCTGCTCGAGAATGTTCGCTTCGATCCTCGCGAAACCTCCAAGGACGAGGCCGAGCGTGGGGCCTTTGCCGATGAGCTCGTTGCACTCGCTGCGGATAATGGCGCCTTCGTTTCTGATGGCTTTGGCGTCGTCCACCGCGCACAGGCTTCGGTGTATGACGTCGCCAAGCGCCTGCCTGCCTACGCCGGCAAGCTGGTTCAGAAGGAAGTGGAGACCCTCGCAGCAGTGGCTGAGAAGCCTGAGCACCCGTATGTTGTCGTACTCGGCGGCGCTAAGGTTTCCGACAAGCTCGGTGTGATCGAAGCCCTTGCTGGCAAGGCCGACAAGGTCATCATCGGCGGCGGCATGTGCTACACGCTCCTGGCTGCAAAGGGCTACAACGTTCAGAATTCCCTGCTGCAAGAAGACCAGATCGACAACTGCAAGGAGCTGCTCGAGCGCTTCGGCGACAAGATCGTCCTGCCGGTCGACCTCGTTGCTGCAACCGAGTTCAACGCTGACGCAGAGAACAAGGTCGTTGCACTCGACGGAATTCCGGAGGGCTGGATGTCCCTCGATATTGGACCGGAGTCTGTAAAGAAGTTCGACGAGGTCATCGCTTCCTCCAAGACCGTCTTCTGGAACGGCCCGATGGGCGTGTTCGAGATGGAGGCCTTCTCCAAGGGCACCGCAGGTGTCGCTCAGTCCATCATCGACGCCACCGCGAAGAACGGCTCCTTCACCGTCGTTGGCGGTGGCGACTCCGCAGCCTCCGTCCGCCTCCTCGGCCTCGACGAAGAAGGCTTCTCCCACATTTCCACGGGCGGCGGCGCTTCCTTGGAGTTCCTGGAGGGCAAGGAGCTGCCGGGCGTTAAGGTCCTGGAATCCTAGTCATATACACCGTCAACACAGTCTGATCTAGAAAGGCTAATCATGGCACGTATCCCGCTAATTGCTGGTAACTGGAAGATGAACCTCGACCACAAGGAAGCCATCAGCTCCCTGCAGAAGTTCGCCTTCTCCCTGCCGAAGGACTACTACGAAAAGGTCGACGTGGCCTTCATGGTCCCGTTCACTGATATCCGCACTGTGCAAACGCTTGTCGACGGCGACGACCTCCAGTTCACCTATGGCGCACAGGATATTTCCAAGCACGAGTCTGGCGCCTACACCGGTGAAGTATCCGGCAAGATGCTGTCCGCCTTGGGCTGCTCGTGGGCAGTCGTAGGCCACTCCGAGCGCCGTCAGTACCATGGCGAGACCGACCAGCTCGTTGCGGAAAAGGCTGCAGCGGCACTGGCTAACGGAATCAGCCCGATTGTGTGCGTCGGCGAACCCCTCAACGTGCGCGAGGCTGGCACCCACGTCGACTACGTGGTCACCCAGACGCGCAACTCCCTGCAGGGGCTTGCCGCAGAGGATCTTGCCAAGACCGTCATCGCATACGAGCCCGTGTGGGCAATCGGCACCGGCAAGGTTGCCTCCGCTGATGACGCACAGGAAGTGTGCGCCGCTATCCGTGAGCTCATTCGCGAGCTGGGTGGCGATGAAGTGGCCGAAGGCATCCGCATTCTCTACGGTGGTTCCGTCAAGGTCGACTCCATCGCAGAGATCGTGGGCAAGCCTGATGTAGACGGCGGCCTCGTCGGCGGTGCATCCCTGAAGGGCGAGGAGTTTGCCAAGTTGGCGGCTAACGCTGCACAGGGCGCTTAGTTCTTCCAGCTGATCGCATCTGCACCACTCTGTCGTGGCGGGTCGGAATGGTTTCTGGCCCGCCACGTGGTGTATCATCAAGGTTTATTGCGCCCGTTCGCTGGCGCCCCTTTTCCAGCGTGAAAGTGATGCACACCTTCACGCGCCACACTAACCGTTTGAACGCGTACAACAAGGAACTATTTCATGATCTTGGCACTGGAAATCATCCTCGTGATTGCCGCAATCTTGATGTCTATCTTCGTGCTGCTGCACAAAGGTAAGGGCGGCGGCCTGTCCAGCCTCTTTGGCGGCGGCGTACAGTCCAACCTGTCTGGTTCCACCGTGGTGGAAAAGAACCTCGACCGCTATACCGTGGTCATGGTGGTCATCTGGCTCGCCTGCATCGTAGCCCTGAACCTGCTGCAGGCTTATAGCTAAAGGCCGCTGACGAGCCTCCGGCTCCGGACACGATTAACGCCGCGTGCCTCCTCACGTCGAGGGGGACACGCGGCGTTATAGGTTTTCTCGGCCCGGGCGCACGCGTTGTTAGAGCTTCTGCGCGGCGTCTTCGCTCACGAAAAGCAGGGTCTCTTCCGCTCCCTGGGCGCCAGCGGCCGGCCAGTCTTCTGCGGCAGCGCCAGCAACAAGGTGTGATACCGCCTCGGCTTTTTCTTCTCCGGAGACAAGGAACCAAATGCGCTGGGAGCGGTTGATCGCGGGATAGGTTAGCGTGACACGCTCCGAAGGCGGCTTCGGGGAATCGTGGACAGCGAATGCATAGTCCGAGTCCTCGTAGACTGCCTCCGAATGCGGGAAGAGGGAATTGATATGGCCTTCGTGTCCCATGCCGAGGAGATGCAGATCAAAACCCTCAGGTGCGAATTCACGAATCTCGCCTTCGTAAGCCTGGGCGGCGTGTTCCATGGACACGGCGCCCAAGTCATAGCCGTGGATATGGCGCTCGGGAACGGCGACCTGGCTCAGGAGTGCTTCGCGGGCTTGGCCCTCGTTGGAATCAGGATCACTGACCGGCACGTTGCGCTCGTCGCCGAAGAAGACATGGACTCGCGTCCAGTCCACCGAGAGGGCAGGGAAGTCGGTTCCTTGCTGCTGGGCGGCGTGAGCAAGGCGAGCCAATTCGCGCAAGACACCAATGCCTGCACCGCCACCGGTGAGGACTACGCGGGCTACTCCGTCTTTGTGAAGGCCTCCGCCCGGGGCTTGAACCGCCGCAACCGTCTCAATAAAGGCGAGTGCGGCGGAGGATATGAGCTCATCGATGTCGCTAACGCGGCGAAGCGTGACCATAGTGCAGAAAGATCCTTGTGAATGCTGTGTCTAGGGGTCTAGGGGTCTAGGTGAAAAAGAAAAGTTTACGACTACACACTGTAGTCCACTCGAGCTAAAGCGCGGAGAGAATGGGCGTATGTCTTATCTGCGTCGAGGTGGCGGAGTTCCTCTGAGAGTACTTCCGCTTCGGAACGTACGGTGAGGCTTACGAGGGACTCTGGGGAGCCGGGAACGCTGACCCTGACCGTCTCGGAATCGACAACGGTCACGCTGACATCTGCAGTGGGGCGGCGGAAGACTACCGAGGAGATCGGGAAAGGACCCGCGGTGCAGTCCGAGACGGTGCGGGTGACGGGGACGGAGAGGGCGTCGAGAAGCCAGCCAGCTGCAAAGTCGACTGCAGCGTGGTGCTCAGCACCAGAAATTTCGACGGAAATGACCGGCTCATGGGGGTGACGGTCAAGCGCCGAGGCTACGATGCCACGCCACAGGGTAATAGCGCCCCACGACATGTCGGAATCACCAGGCGTGTAGCCCGAAGACAACACGTGCAGGTCATACTGGTCAACGCCGCTGCCGAAAGCCACGTTCGTAATGCGGCGTTGGGCGAGTGCGCCGATGGGCACCGCGGCTGGTGACGGTGGGCACGCGGTGGGCCACCATGCCACGATTGGGGTATCGGGAAGGAGAAGGGGAGTAACCGCGGACTCCGCTTGGTCCGCTAGCGCGCCGTGCAGGTGCATCACGACGATTTCGGAAGCGCCCGCTTCGCCGCCCACGCGCAGTTCGGCGTCGAGCCGCGTCTCTTCCTCCAAGGAACCCGTGGCAATCACGATGACGCGAGAAGGGTGCTCGTGGGAGGCATCACGAACCGAGGCGAGAAGGTTGTCTAGGTCATCGCCTTCCTCAGTCATGACGATGAGGGTGAGGACGCGGCCTGTCGTGAGCGTGTAATGCTCCTGCATCTCCACGAGCTTCTTGGAGATCTTGCGCGTAGTCGTATCGGGCAAGGGGATAATCATTAAGCCATTCCTCCTAGGGACCTACGGACGACGCCAGGAATGTCCCCGGCGGCGCAGCATTTTATCGGCAGACTCCGGTCCCCACGTGCCGGCGCGGTATTGTTCCGGCTGACCAATGTTGGACCAGTATTCAATGATGGGATCGAGGATGGACCAAGACAGCTCAACCTCTTCATTGGTGGGGAAGAGGGAGGACTCGTCAAGGAGGGCGTCGAGAATCAGGCGCTCATAGGCCTCGGGAGACTCCTCCGTAAAGGCCTCGGCATACGCGAAGTCCATGTTGACATCGCGGACCTCCATCGTGGATCCGGGGACTTTGGAACCAAAACGCATGGTGACGCCCTCATCTGGCTGAACGCGGATCACCACGGCATTCTGGCCTAGAGCCTCAGCTTGGCCTTGATCAAACGGCTGGTGGGGTGCTGTCTTAAAGACGAGCGCAATTTCAGTCACGCGGCGGCCGAGACGCTTGCCAGTGCGCAGGTAGAAAGGAACACCCGCCCAGCGGCGGGAATTGACCTCAAGAGTGCAGGCTGCATAGGTTTCCGTCGTGGACTCCGGATCAAAACCCTCTTCCTCCCGGAGGCCTTTGACATATTGCGATCCTTGCCAGCCGGCGGAGTATTGGCCACGGGCAGTGGTCTTGTTCAGCGGATGCACGGCGTTGGTGGCTCGCAGCACCTTAATCTTTTCCGCCTGAAGAGCCTCGGGGTCGAAGGAGGAGGGCTCTTCCATTGCTACGAGAGCAAGCAATTGGAGGAGGTGGTTTTGGATGACGTCGCGCGCGGCGCCGATGCCGTCATAATAGCCGGCACGCCCGCCCAGCCCGATGTCCTCAGCCATCGTGATCTGCACGTGATCGATGTAATGCGCATTCCACATTGGCTCGAAAATCTGGTTGGCAAAGCGCAGGGCCATGATGTTTTGGACCGTTTCCTTGCCCAGGTAGTGGTCGATGCGGAAAACCGAGGACTCAGGAAAGACGGCGTTGACAATCTCGTTGAGCTCGCGCGCGGAAGCCTGATCGTGTCCGAATGGCTTTTCAATGATGACGCGGCGCCAGGAATTATCCGTGCTATCGGCCATACCGACGCGCTCAAGCTGGTGGCAAATATCGGAGAAAAACTCCGGCGGTACCGAAAGATAGTAGGCCCAGTTTCCACCCGTGCCGCGGGAGTCATTGAGCTCCGCCAGCCGCGCAGAAAGCTTGTCAAAGCCGGCGTCATCGAAGTTGCCCTGCACAAACTCGATTCCCTTGGCAAGGTGCTCCCACACATGCTCGTTGAAGGTGGTTCGCGCACCTGCTTCGGCGGCCTCGCGGACATAGTCACAGAATGCCTGCTTGTCCCAGTCGCGACGGCCGTAGCCGACCAAAGTGAAGCCTGCAGGAAGCAATCCGCGGTTGGCCAAGTCGTAGATGGCGGGGAGGAGCTTCTTGCGCGCCAAGTCACCCGTGACGCCGAAAATCACCATGCCAGAGGGGCCGGCGATGCGTGGCAGGCGCTTATCCTTCGAGTTGCGCAACGGGTTGACCCACGCGCTGCTAGTGCTCACTAAGTGTCCTTTCGGTCTGTGTGAGGTAAGTCCAACAGCCCAGCATAGCGACACGCGCCCCGCCGACCATAGTTGCATGGCCGTTTGCGGTGCGCGCGGCGATTGTAGGCGGTCAAGAATTCGCGTTCGATTAGGAGAGGCGGTCGGTCATGGAGGCAAGCAATTCCTCCCAGGCGTTGACGAACTTGTCGACGCCCTCCTTCTCCAACACAGCAAAAACATCGTCGAAGTCGATGCCGACTGCCTTCAGCTGTGACCACACGTTCTCTGCCTGCTCAGCAGAGTCACTGAGAGCGTCGCCGTGCAGGTTGCCCTGTTCGAGAACAGCATCGATGGTTTTTTCCGGCATCGTGTTGACGGTATCTGGGCCAGCTAGCTCGGAGACGTACAGTGTGGCGGGGTAGTCGGGGTTCTTGACGCCCGTCGACGCCCACAGGGGGCGCTGTGGGTGTGCACCAGCCGGCAGGTGTGCGCCTGCCTCCTTGAATTCCTTGAGGAACAGAGCATAGGCACGCTGGGCGTTGGCAACCCCGGCCTTTCCGCGCAGTGCGAGGGCTTCTTCAGTGCTGATCAGCTCGAGGCGCTTGTCCACTTCGGTATCCAGGCGGGAGACGAAGAAGGATGCCACGGAATGAATCGTGGAGACGTCCTTTCCAGCCTCGGCAGCGCGTTTGATTCCCTCCTTGTACGCAGCGATGACGTGGGCATAACGCTCTACGGAGAAGATCAGGGTGACGTTGACGGAGATACCTTCCGCAAGCGCCTCGGTGATGGCTGGGAGGGAGCCTTCCGTAGCCGGAATCTTGATCATGAGGTTGGGGCGGTCAACTTTGGCCCACAATTCGCGCGCCTGCTTCAAGGTTGCGTCTGCATCGGCGGAGATGCGTGGATCAACCTCGATGGAGACGCGGCCGTCGCGCCCGCCCGACTTCTCGTAAATCTCAGTGAAGATATCGCATGCGTTGCGGACGTCGTCGATTGCCAGCGAGTACACTGCCTCATCCGCGGTAGCGGACTTTTCCTTCAGCGCTGCGATGTCGGTGTCATAGGAGGTGCCGGAGGACATTGCCGCGGCAAAGATTGCTGGGTTCGTGGTGACGCCCACGATGGACTTGGTGTCCAAGAGCTCACGAAGATTGCCGGAGTCTAGGCGCTCGCGGGAAAGATCGTCTAGCCAGGTCGACGTCCCGAGGCGAGCCAATTCTTCAATATGCGTCATGGTGTTGTGCAGATCCTTTCGTGGTGAGAACTCGGAACGGGAAACTAGCTTTCCTTGGCAGCGTTCAGTGATTCGCGGGCGGCGTCGGCAACAGCGTCGGCGGTGAAGCCGAACTTCTCAAAGAGCTCCGCCGCCGGTGCGGAGGCACCGAAGTGTTCCAGGGATACAGTGCGGCCGAAAGTACCGGTGTACTTGTGCCACGGCATCGAGATGCCAGCCTCCACGGAGACGCGAGCGCGGACCGAGGAGGGAAGGACCGATTCGCGGTAGGAGGCGTCCTGCTCGTCGAACCACTCCAGGCAC
The DNA here is from genome assembly GCF_001811845.1 of Corynebacterium sp. HMSC062E11. Lineage (NCBI taxonomy): Bacteria > Bacillati > Actinomycetota > Actinomycetes > Mycobacteriales > Corynebacteriaceae > Corynebacterium > Corynebacterium sp. HMSC062E11. The sequence goes on along the minus strand of NZ_KV806831.1, from coordinate 25,267 downwards.
GGAGCGGAGACAACGCGCGTTGCCGTGCCTTCAGCCTCGAGCTGCTTGGCGGCTTCTACCGCGAGCTGAACCTCGGAACCGGTGGCGAGGAGAATGACGTCCGGGGTTTCCTTCGATGCTTCAACGAGGACGTAGGCGCCGCGGCGAACACCTTCGGCGGCCTTCTCCTTGGTGCCCTCGAGCACGGGCAGGTTCTGTCGGGACAGCGCCAAACCCTTCGGCGCTGCCTTGTATTCGAGTGCCGCTGCCCATGCCTGGGCAGTCTCATTGGCATCGGCCGGGCGGATGACGGAGAGGTTGGGGATGGCACGGAGGGCAGAGAGCGTCTCCACCGGCTGGTGGGTGGGGCCGTCTTCACCCAAACCAATGGAATCGTGGGTCCACACGTAGTAAGTATCGGTGGACATCAAAGCGCCGAGGCGGACGGCAGGGTACTGGTACTCGGAGAAGATGAGGAAGGTACCGCCGTAAACGCGGGTATTACCATGCAGCGCGATGCCATTCATGATTGCGGACATGGCGTGCTCACGAATACCGAAGTGCAGGTTGCGGCCGTAAGGCGTGGCCGTCCAGGCGCCCGTGGTGATGGACTCCGGGCCGAAGGAATCCGCACCCTTGATGACTGTGTTGTTGGAACCCGCCAGGTCGGCGGAGCCGCCCCACATCTCCGGCAGGGAGGCTGCGAGCGCTTGGATAGCGGCCTCAGAGGCCTTGCGAGTGGCCAGAGATTCGCCTGCCTCCCAGGTAGGAAGGTCAGCGGCGAAGTCAGCCGGAAGTTCCCGGGCCTGGAGGCGGTCGAAGAGCTTCTTTTCCTCCGGGTGGGCCGCAGCCCATGCGTCGAACTTCTCCTGCCATTCGGCGTGCTTCTGTGCACCGCGGGCAGTCAGCTCACGGGTGTGAGCGAGGACTTCCTCGTCGATGTGGAAGGACTGCTCAGGATCGAAGCCGAGGACTTCCTTGGTGGCGGCGACCTCATCCTCACCGAGGGCGGCGCCGTGGACGCCACCGGTGTTCATCTTGTTCGGTGCCGGGTAGCCGATGACCGTCTTCACACGGATGAAGGAAGGCCGGGAGGTCTCGGCGCGGGCAGCGGCGGCGGCTGCCTCGATGGCTTCAACGTCCTCGCCGGATTCGACGGTCTGCACATGCCAGCCGTAGGCCTCGTAGCGCTTGGCCACATCCTCATTGAAGGCAATGTTGGTGTCGTCCTCAATGGAGATGCGGTTGTCGTCCCAGAAGACGATGAGGTTCCCCAGCTTCTGCGTACCCGCCAGGGACGAAGCCTCAGCAGTCACGCCCTCCTGCAGGTCACCGTCCGAGGCGATGACGTAGATGAAGTGATCGAAGGGAGACTCGCCCGCTGGGGCGGAGGCGTCGAACAATCCGCGCTCCTTGCGCGCGGCCATTGCCATACCAACCGCGGAGGCCAGGCCCTGGCCCAGCGGGCCGGTAGTGATTTCTACGCCGTCGGTGTGGTGCACCTCCGGGTGGCCGGGCGTCTTGGAACCCCAGGTGCGCAAGGACTTGAGGTCCTCCATCTCGAGGCCGAAGCCACCGAGGAAGAGCTGAATGTATTGCGTCAGGGACGAGTGTCCGACGGAAAGGACGAAGCGGTCGCGCCCGGCCCAGTGGGCGTCTGCTGGATCGTGGTTTAGCACGCGTTGGTAGAGCGTGTAGGCCAACGGGGCCAGGGACATAGCGGTACCCGGGTGGCCGGAGCCGCAGTTTTGGACTGCGTCGGCAGCTAGCACGCGCACAGTATCCACGGCGCGGGTATCGAGGTCACTCCAGTCCGAAGGGTAGCGGCGCTGGACCATAGCCTGCAGTTCCGGGGACAACTTATCGTGCGACACGGCGAAAACCTCACTTCGCTTCTGGAAACAGATATACCGTTTATCAGTGTAAAGGTTTTTCGATCCTCGGCGGGGGATTATAGAAACCAGGTTTCGGACGGTAATCTGGCATGGTTGACGCCGTTGCTCCCTGCTATCGGCCAGTGGCCGGTGAGTTTTCTCCGGAGAATGATCTGGATTCTCGCCACGAGGTTTTCAGGATGTGTTCTAGACGTCCTTGGGAACTTTCTAGCACGAGCAGACGACCACTACTTCAGACCAATAAGCCATTCACCCACGTGCCGGATTTACGGAGGACTGTTCCTTGGAGACCATCAAGGCCTATTTTGCGCTAACGAAACCGAGGATCATTGAGCTCCTCCTCGTGGCAGCAATCCCGGCTATGCTCCAGGCCCAGCGTGGATTCGAGGCGGTGTCGTCGAATTTCTGGCTCATCTTATCCACCATCTTTGGTGGCTGGATGGGTGCCGCAGCAGCCCACACGTTCAACAACGTTGTGGACTATGAAATCGATCAGAAGATGCAACGTACGCGCGCTCGCCCGCTGGTGCGCAAGACCATTGCGCGCCGCAATGCCGCTGCCTTCGCCTGGGTCATGCTGGCGCTGTCCGTCTTTTGGCTGGGCGTGCTGGCGCATTCTTGGCTGGCCGCGTTCTTCGTGCTGTTGACCAACTTTTTCTACGTCATCGTCTACACGAAGTTCCTCAAGATGCGGAATTCCCAGAACATCGTGTGGGGCGGTCTCGCTGGCTGTATGCCCGCCATGGTGGGCTGGGCAGTGATTCGGGATAACGCGCCCGCGGGGGAGCCCGATAAGTGGTGGCAGGCCGTGGTGTTGTTCCTCATCATTTTCTTCTGGACCCCACCACACACGTGGGCACTCGCAATGAAGTACAAAGAGGACTACCGCAAGGCTGGGGTACCGATGTTGCCCGTTGTTGCCGGAGAAGTGGAAGTAACTCGCCAAATCGTTTGGTACACAATCGGAACGGTCATCGTAACCTTCCTCATCATCCCGGCCGCTTCGTGGATCTATCTGGTGGCCGCGGTGGCTTCCGGTGCGGTCTTCCTGTGGATGGCCATCCGCCTGCACCAAGGAGTAAAGAAGGGCGCAAAGGTCAAGCCCATGCGCCTGTTTATCTACTCCAACAACTATCTGTCAGTTCTTTTCATCGGCCTGTCCATCGACGCCATCGTGGGTTGGGAGCCCATCGGGCGCATGCTGGGTTGGTCAGCCACGCTCTTTTAATTAGCTAGTGTTTATCTAGCTATTCTTCCTCCCGCACGCGCAAAACAATTGAGCCGGTGGTCTTGCGCTCTTGGAGGTCGCGGTGGGCCTGAGCGGCTTCTGCAAGCGGATATTCTGCAGATACGCGGAAGTCAAGCTCGCCGTCGATAACAGCCTGCACCACGGCTTGAGCACGCATCTGGAACTCGCCTTCTTGGGAGGTCCAGGCGCCGAGTGAGGGGCGGGTGAGGAAGATGGAGCCGTGCTTATTCAGCAGCTGCGGATCCATGGGCGGGACTGGTCCCGATGCGGCGCCGAAGAGCGCCACAGTACCGCGCGGGCGCACGACTTCGAGGGACTCGCCGAAGGTCGCCTTGCCGACGCCGTCGTAAACCACGTCAACCCCACGCCCACCGTTGTGGCGGCGTACCTGTTCGGCCAGGCCACTGCTGTAGCGGAAGACACAGTCAGCACCTGCACCGTAGGCCAGCTCTTCTTTCTCATCGGTGGAAACCACTGAGTAAACGGTGGCGCCAAGGGACTTGGCCATCTGCGTAAGGACTAGGCCGACGCCGCCCGCACCGGCGGTAATGAGGCACGATGCGCCTTCCCCAAGCTGATATACACCGTGGGTGAGATAGTGGGCCGTCATGCCTTGGAGGAGCATGGACCCAGCGACGGCGGACGGGATTTCATCCGGGACGGCCACCACGCGGTCGCGCGGCACACAGACCTGCTCGGCATAGGAACCGAATGCGTGATCCCAGGCAACCATCGTGCCCGGGGCGATCTCCCCCTGGGGATCGTGCACAACCCGGCCGGTGCCTTCGAGGCCGAGGATGAAAGGCACAGAGGCGTTGTAGATGCCTTCGCGGTAGTAGGTGTCGATGTAGTTGACGCCGGCCACGGAGACGTCGACAAGCAACTGCTCCTGCGATGGCGTGGGGGAATCTACCTCGGCGTAGGTGAGGACCTCAGGCCCTCCGGTCGTGGTCACCTGAATAGCATGCATGGTGTCTAGGCTAAACGACACCCCGGCCCCCGCGCAGCAAAAGCGCCGCCTTCCTCCTAGTGTGGTGGGGAAGACGGCGCTGTGAGCACCTAGCGGGTTGTCCTAGCGTTGGGTTGCGGAGCTGCTTTCGACACCAGTTTGAGTAGCGCTGGAGGAAGCAATTTCAGTGGTGCGGACTCGGCGCAGCCCATGCGCCCACAGTAGGGCGGTGAAGGCCGTAACCACCGAGGACATGCCAACGTGGAAGGGGACTGTCCAGCGTGGAATGTGCAGGTAGAACTGCGTTACGCCAAGAGCCCATTGGATGACGATGCAGGCAATGAGCACCCAGCCGGCCTTCCTGGCCGCCTTGGGCGCACCAGTGCGGTGAAGGAGGAAGACCACGATGAGGGTCAGCGCCAAGTAGACGTACATGCAGATAGCGTGGATGACGGCCATGCCATAGGTATCGACTCCGAGGCGTCCCTCCATGCCCACGCCAGCGTCGCCGGAGTGTGTTCCGGAGCCGGTGACAAAGGTACCGGTCAGCAGCACGATGGAGAGCGCTACCGCAGCAACGACCGCGAGGGTGCGCACGGCGGCAGGGAAGAGGCGAGTAGGGGTTCCGTCATCGGGTTCGTTGATGCGGGAGAACAGCATGGCCGCAATCCACACCAGGGCCATAGAGGGGAGGAAGTGAATTGCCACGCTCCACCAAGAAAGCTTCAGCACGACCGACAGGGCGCCAATGAGTGCCTGCACGAAGATACCTGCGAGCCCCGCCCAAGCATAGACCTTGAGCTCCTTGCGGCGCTGCGCCTTGTGAACGGCCACGATGCTGGCGATGGCCGCCGCCGCAACAACAAAGGTCAAAAGCCGGTTACCGAATTCAATGGCTTGGTGCAGCATGGGGGCCGCGCCTTGAATGGGGACGAGGGAACCGGGGTGGCAGTTGGGCCACGTCACGCAACCAAGGCCGGAACCGGTCACGCGGACGATGGAACCCGATACTGTAATGCCAGCCTGACAGATTAAGAGGACGAGTGCGATAATGCGCTGTGTCTTCAGCGAGGGGCCTGCAGGATTTGTAGCAGGCGCAGGGGTGCGTTGAGAAGAAATGTTGGCAGTACTCACGGGTACTCAGCCTACCGTTCGGCACCGCTCCGGAACCAAAATCAGTATGTGCGTCACGCCGTGCAAGGGAGAAGAATCACTTTTAGCCCTCGAAGCGGAACCAACGCACCGCTGCAAACGACGCTACCGCTGACCAACCGATGAGGACGAGGATCTCAAAGACAGGGAATGCTCCTTTAAGAGCGATGTCGAGCCCACCGGCCATCGCCACAGTGGGCACGAGCGTGAGCACCCCATTATCGCCCAGACCCTGGGAATACATCACCCAGCCGACGGTACCGAGCAGAATGAACCAAATGAGGTTGGACACCGCCAGGACAGCTTCTGAACTGAGGGTCCCGCCGAGCAGCAAGCCGAGCGCTGTAAATGTGGCGACACCAAACGCCAACACCACCACGCCGATGGCGGCACCGCCGGCAGTAATACGCAGCCCGAGGATGGCAGCTGCTGTGCCCAGTACAAGGACCTGAAGTACCACCATTGAAAGAACGCCAAGGATTTTTCCCACCACGATGGCCCAGGCCGGAACTCCTGATGCGCCCGTTCGTTTGAGCGCGCCATAGCGACGGTCGAAAGCCAGAGAAATAGCTTGGCCGGTAAACCCAGAGGATGTAGCGCCGACGGCCAGGACCATGGGGAAGATCTCCTCTACGCCGTGGCCCGTACTGTCCTGCATCTTGGCGGCGCCGATCAGGATAGCGAGCGGAATGATGATGCTCAGTAGCTGTTGCTCGCCGTGCCGCAGCATCAGCTTTGACTCGATTGCCCCTTGGGCACGGGCCATGGCGGCAACGCCAACGCGCTGCGGATTCGGGCTGAATGTGCCGGGTGCGAAGGTGCTCATGGAGCTTCTCCTTGATCAAACAAAGTGGTAGGTGTCAGATGCGGGCTAACTGCGCATCTCGCGGCCGGTGAGATCTAGGAAGACCTCTTCGAGGTTTCGGTGCGAGGTTTGCAGGTTGCGGAGGACAACGTTGTGCGCGGCTAAGAACGTGGCGAGCTCTGCGATGACCTCTGGGCTGACCGAAGAGGTAAGGCGGTAGTGGAGGGGGCGGGTAGCGTCGGCGGAGATGCCTGCCTTACGCAGCGCATCAAGGTCCACTGGAGTCGCGGTCTCAAAACTCACCTGTGGGATATCAGCGGAACTCGTCAGCGACGCTGCGGTGCCGCTGGCGACGAGCTGGCCGTGATCAATAATGACCACGCGGTCGCTGAGTGCTTCTGCTTCATCCATGAGGTGCGTGGTGAGGATGACTGTCACGCCATCTGCACGCAACGCACGGATGAGATCCCACACGGCAAGGCGCGATTGTGCGTCCATACCTGCCGTGGGTTCATCGAGGAAGACCAATTCTGGACGTCCAATGATGGCCAAGGCGAGAGATAGTCGCTGTTGCTGCCCGCCCGACAAACGGCGGTAACTATTCTTTTCCACCGCGCGCAGCCCTAGGGTATCCAGTAGCCATTCCGGGTCTAAGGGATTGTCGTTATAGGAGGCGCTAAGTTGCAGCATCTCCTTAACCTTGATTCCGGAATAAGAACCTCCGCCCTGCAGCATGATGCCAATGCGGGCGCGCACCGCGTCAGGGTTGCGTGCAGGGTCAAGCCCCAGAACCTCAATGTGACCGGAGGTGGGTTTCTTAAATCCTTCACACATCTCGATGGTGGTTGTCTTGCCCGCACCATTGGGGCCAAGCAGACATAGAATCTCGCCGTAATTAGCGCGGAAACTCAGCCCATTAACCGCGTTGACGTCGCCATAGGTCTTTTTGACGTTTTCTAGGATGAGAGCCGATCTAGTCACGGGCAGTTAGTTTAAGACACGCACGCCCGCTCGGCGCAACGCAACCCACCCCGCAGCGATCAGTGCTACGAACGTCACCACAGCGGCTAGGTAGATAACGAAGACCGTGCCTGGGGGCAGGCCTAGCCCGCGCGGTAGGACGATGAAGCTCATCAACCCGGAGTAAATCATTACCGCCATACGGAAGAAACGCCGGTTTGCCCATGCCGCGAGCGGCAGCACGGCCCACAGGATGTACCAAGGCTGGACGACGGGGAAGAAAACCACGAGCGCGAAGGTGGACACACCGAGTCCGCCCACCGGGTGGATGGCTCCGCGGAAGGTCGCATACAGCATGCGGAGCATAAAACCGGCGGCAATGATGACGCCGACAGTGCGGGTGACGCTGAGAATGGCCTCGGTGTGATCGCCCAAACCCAACAGCATCCCGAGGAAGCCGGCGCCGACGCCCACGGAGGTTGTCGCAGAGAGCCAGGAACGGATCGTAGCCGCGCCGCCTTGACCAAAAATCCATCCAATATCGATACCCGTGATTATCGTGACTGCCGCAATAGAGACGGCGAGCAGAAGCAGCTGGGCAAGACCGGCGCCAAGGACCGCCCGGACGGCGGGCACACCGTGCTTGTCGACGAGCCTGCGAGCAGCCGCCATCCCGACAAACCCAAGTCCAATGAAGCCGGTAACCTTCACCATGCCGGCGCACGAAATGAGGACGCCAGACGCGATGAACAGTGCCCATACCCGCCAACGGGCGGCGTGGGAATCGTTGACAGCCCGAAGGCCCAATTCCACCCCGACGAGAGCCAGCCCCAGCATGAAGGATTCATTGTGAATGCCTCCTACCAGGTGAAGGATGGTCAAGGGGTTGAGGATGCCGAGCCAGAGTGCTGCCTCTGGGGCCACGCGGCAGCGGGCGGCGAGACGTGAAATGGCCCAGCCAGCAGCGATGATGCCGACGAGGGAAAACACTCGGTGAAGGACTACGCCCCAGATGATGGAGTCGTGGGTGAGCCAGCTGACCAATGCGGCCAGTCCTAACGCCACAGGGCCATACGGGGAGGGGGAGTTTGCCCAGATGAAAGGGACCGAACGGGCAAGGTCATTATCTGCGCCCAAAAGTTCCACGGGGCCTGCGGAATAGGGATCGAGGCCTTGCAGCACGATGGATCCGTTGGCCAGGTAGGAGTAGATGTCTTGGGTGAAAAGGGGAGCGGTGACCAGTAGTGGAAGTACCCATCCCAGCCAGGTTCGCCACATCTGGCTTTGCGTCAGCACTCGGGGGGAGTGGCTAAACCTCGTATCTTCCCCGTCGCCCGTTAGCTTTGGATTATGTTCGGCCTTGCGCAGGCGCAGTGGTGCTCCCACGAGTGGGGCCATACAAATCCACGCGGTCACCATGAAACCGACACCGATAAACACGATGGCGGAGGAGGACTGCAGCATTCGTGACATGAGTGAACCGAAAGGTAAGGACTCATACGGGTTTCCCACCACTGGGAGCGCGCCGGCGCCCAGGCCGCCGAGTGCAATGAGCAATGCGCCGATCGTGCCGAGCCAGCGAAGCGTGAACAGTGTACGCAGCTGGGAGATGGTGCGGCGGTGGGCGTCGCCAAGCGCGGCGTGATCTGCGCCCTCGGCGGAGTCGGGGAAGTCTTGGTGAAGGAGCGCGGAACGGGAACCAGGAACACCCATGCGGGGAAGCTCATCGCGCACGCCCCAGATGACGCGGGGCAGTCGCCCCGATCGGGTGTAGTCGCGTTCCATATTCATGACTGTCTACCTTAGCGGCTCAGTGGTGAGCGGGAACTAGCTGCCCGCGACACGAATGAAAGAGTGGAAATTGGGAATGAATTAAGGAACACTAGTGTTGTCTAAACAGGGAATGATTCACTCAAGGAGGTGTGCACCGTGACGAAGGAGTTACCCAGGGAGACTCGCTCGACCGAGGGCGATACTCGCCGCCACGTCATGTTGTTGCTTCTCAAGGACGGCCCGGTGACGGCGTCGTACTTAGGTGAACGCCTAGGTCTCTCTGCAGCCGGCATACGCCGGCACTTAGACATTTTGGTGGAGGAAGGACTCACCGAGGTTGTACACCGCCGCCCAGCAGCCCGTCCCGGGCAGTCGGCAGGCCGTGGTCGCCCCGCCAAGCACTTCCGCCTCACGGATCAAGGCCGTGCCCAATTCGGGCACGCCTATGACCAACTGGCGGCGGAAGCACTCACCGCGTTGCGGGAAGCGGGTGGGCCCGAGGCGGTCCGGCGCTTTGCCAAGGCCCGCTTCGAGCGGCTCGTGGAAGACGTGACTCCTTTGGTAGAGGAGGAAGAATCCGTACCTGAGGTGGCACGCCAGCTGGCCGCTGTGCTTGATGCACACGGCTACGCGGCCACGGTGACATCGGTGGGAAATGGAGTGCAGATTTGCCAGCACCATTGCCCGGTGGCCCATGTGGCTGCTGAGCATCCGGAGTTGTGTGAAGCTGAACAAGAAGTTTTCTCCGCGCTATTAGGCAAACATGTGCAGCCCTTGGCCTCCATCGCGGATGGCCACGGAATCTGCACCACGAATATCCCCTTAAAACCTGTCCCGCCGTCTGCGGTGGAACGGGAAAAAGACTAATCAACATAGAAAGGAGCGGGCTTTGACACAGGCACAACCAGCACCAGGGCTTGAGACCAAGATGAGCGATGATGAGATCATCTCCTCCATCGGTGGATATGACTACGGCTGGCACGATTCGGACGCGGCCGGCCAGGCAGCACACCGAGGTTTGAGCGAAGACGTCGTCCGCGATATCTCGGAGAAGAAGAACGAGCCGGAATGGATGCTTGAGTCCCGACTCAAGGCACTGCGCGTTTTCAACAAGAAGCCGGTGCCTACGTGGGGCCCGGATCTCTCCGACATCGACTTTGACAACATTAAGTACTTTGTCCGCTCCACTGAGAAGCAGGCCCAAACCTGGGATGACCTGCCGTCAGATATTAAGGAGACCTACGACAAGCTGGGTATCCCGGATGCCGAGAAGAAGCGTCTAGTCTCCGGTGTTGCCGCCCAGTACGAGTCCGAGGTGGTCTACCACAAGATTCGTGAGGACCTCGAAGCCCAGGGCGTTATCTTCGTCGATACCGATACTGCTGTGCGCGAGTACCCGGAGATCCTCCAGGAGTACTTCGGCACGGTCATCCCGGCCGGTGACAATAAGTTCTCCGCACTGAACAATGCCTGCTGGTCTGGTGGCTCCTTCGTCTATGTGCCGAAGGGCGTCCACGTGGACATCCCGTTGCAGGCTTACTTCCGCATCAACACGGAGAACATGGGCCAGTTCGAGCGCACCCTCATCATCGTGGAAGAGGACGCCTACGTCCACTACATCGAGGGCTGCACCGCTCCGATCTACAACTCGGACTCACTGCACACCGGTGTCATCGAGATCGTCGTGAAGAAGGGCGGCCGCTGCCGTTATACCACCATTCAGAACTGGTCCACCAACGTCTATAACTTGGTGACCCAGCGCGCCAAGGTGGAAGAGGGCGGCACCATGGAATGGGTCGATGGCAACATCGGTTCCAAGGTCACCATGAAGTACCCCTCCTGCTGGCTGACCGGCGAGCACGCTAAGGGCGAGGTTCTGTCCCTGGCTTTCGCTGCGGACAACCAGGTGCAGGACACCGGCTCCAAGATGGTCCACATGGCGCCGAACACCTCCTCCAACATTGTGTCCAAATCGGTGGCCCGCAATGGTGGCCGCGCCGCTTACCGTGGTTTGGTGCAGGTCAACGCCAACGCTGCCAACTCCACGGCCAACGTCGAGTGTGACGCGCTGCTGGTGGACAACAACTCGCGTTCGGATACGTATCCGTACAACGATATCCGCAACGACCACGTCACCTTGGGCCACGAAGCAACCGTCTCGCAGGTTTCTGAGGAGCAGTTGTTCTACCTCATGTCCCGCGGTATCGCCGAGGAAGAGGCCATGGCGATGATCGTGCGCGGCTTCGTTGAGCCGATTGCAAAGGAGCTCCCCATGGAATACGCATTGGAGCTCAACCGTCTTATCGAGCTGCAGATGGAAGGATCGGTGGGCTAAGTGGTAGCTTCCAACGAATTTAATCCTGCTGACGTCACCAAGGGTGACCAGTTCACGTCATTCAATGTGGAGGACTTCCCGGTCCCGCATGGCCGCGATGAGGTGTGGCGCTTTATCGCCCTGCGTAACCTGCGGGGCCTGCACAACGGTGAGTTTGCGCCGGCGACCGCACAGAAGATCGACGTCACCGCTCCGGAAGGCGTAACCTCCGAAACCGTCGCGCCTGACGACGCCCGCCTTGGCACCGCTGGCGCCCCTGCTGACCGTGTTGCCGCACAGGCCTGGACTTCCATGCCGGAAGCACAGGTTGTCACTGTGGACGCTGAGGCACAGTTGGACCAGCCGGTGGAGATCACCATTACCGGTGCTGGTGAGGGCGTGACCTCCTTTGGTGCGACCTCCATCCACGTGGGACACCACGCCGAAGCCACCATCGTGCTGAAGTACGTCGGCTCCGGCACCCACGCGGACAATGTTGAGTTCGTGTTGGGCGACGGCGCCCACGTCACCGTCGTCGTTGACGCCGATTGGGAAGATGACGCCGTCCACCTTTCCCATCAGATTGCGAAGGTGGGCCGCGACGCCGTCCTGCGCCACAACACCGCCATCTTCGGCGGCGAGATTGTGCGCCTCGTTCCACGCGTGGTTTTCGACGCCCCGGGCGGCGATGCCGAGCTGCTGGGCGTCTACTTCGCCGACGCCGGCCAATACTTCGAGAACCGTCTGCTGGTGGACCACGATGTGCCGAACTGCCGCTCCCGCGTTTTCTACAAGGGCGCGCTGCAGGGCGCTACGGCCGCGCAGAAGGCCGAGGCTGGCTCCGCTTCCCGCACCCCGGAGGCCCGCACCTGCTGGGTCGGTGACGTGCTCATCCGCAAGAACGCGAACAACACGGACACCTATGAGACGAACAACAACCTGATTCTCACCGAGGGCGCACGTGCAGACGCCATCCCGAACCTGGAGATCCAGACCGGTGAGATCGTCGGCGCCGGCCATGCCGCAACTGTGGGCCGCTTCGATGACCTCGAGCTGTTCTACCTCATGTCCCGCGGCATTCCGGCCGCCGAGGCACGCCGCCTCATCATCCGCGGCTTCTTCTCCGAAGTCATCTCACGCATCCCGGTCGAGTCCCTGCGCGAGGAACTGGAATCCCGCGTCGTCGACGAGCTCGCCAAGATCAACGCTTAAAACTCCCCGAAAGCAGGTACCAACTCAATGTCTACTCTGGAAATTAAGAATCTCCACGCGCAGGTGCTCCCCAACGAGGAGGACGGCGAGCCGAAGGAGATCCTCAAGGGCGTCAACCTGACCATCAACTCCGGTGAGACCCATGCCGTCATGGGGCCCAATGGCTCCGGCAAGTCCACCCTGTCCTACGTCATTGCCGGCCACCCCAAGTACGAGGTTACTGAGGGCGAGGTGCTCCTCGACGGCGAAAACATCCTCGAGATGGAAGTTGATGAGCGCGCCCGCGCTGGCCTCTTCCTCGCCATGCAGTACCCGACCGAGGTGCCGGGCGTGAAGATGTCGCAGTTCATGCGCTCTGCCGTGACTGCTATTCGTGGCGAGGCCCCGAAGCTGCGCGAGTGGAACAAGGAGCTCACAGAAGCTCGTGAGAAGCTCTCCATCGACAAGTCCTTCGCCCACCGTTCCGTGAACGAAGGTTTTTCCGGCGGTGAGAAGAAGCGCCACGAGGTCATGCAGCTGGACATCCTGAAGCCGAAGTTCGCAGTCATGGATGAGACCGACTCCGGCCTGGACGTCGACGCCCTGCGCGTGGTTTCCGAGGGTATTAACCGCTACCAGGAAGAAACCAAGGGTGGCATCCTCCTCATCACGCACTACAAGCGCATCCTTAACTACGTCGTCCCGGACTTTGTCCACGTCTTCGCAGACGGACACGTCATCAAGACCGGTGGCGCCGAGCTGGCTGATCAGCTTGAGGCGGACGGCTACGAGCAGTTCCTCAAGTAGAACTCATCAGGCTGCACACACCACGTACGCAATCGATAAAGAACCGAGCACAAGGACCTATGTCTGAACTAGACGTTAATGCGATCAGGGAGCAGTTCCCCATCCTCTCGCGCACCGTGCGCGACGGTAAGCCACTGGTGTACCTGGATTCGGGTGCGACCTCGCAACGTCCCCTCCCAGTGTGGAAGGCCGAGGAGGAGTTCGTACTCGGCACCAATGCGCCGGTGCACCGCGGCTCCTACCAGTTGGCGGAGGAAGCCGATGACGCGTATGAGTCCGCCCGCCAGGCCATTGCCGCTTTCGTTGGCGCGGACCGCGATGAGATTTCCTTCACCAAGAACGCCACTGAGGCGTTGAATGAAGTTGCCTACGTGCTTAGCGATGAGCGCGCGGGGCAGCTTTATGTCGGCGAGGGCGATACCGTCGTCGTCACCGAATTGGAGCACCATGCGAACTTGGTTCCGTGGCAGGAGCTGTGCCAGCGCACTGGTGCGACGCTGAAGTGGTACTCCATGACTGAGGACGGCCGCATTGATCTCGATTCGCTCGAGCTCGATGACTCCGTCAAGGTCGTGGCTTTTACCCACCAGTCCAACGTGACGGGAGCCGTGGCCCCCGTTGAGGAACTGGTGCGCCGTGCCCGCGCTGTAGGCGCCATGGTGGTTCTGGACGCGTGCCAGTCCGTTCCGCACATGCCGGTGGACTTCCACGCTCTCGACGTGGACTTCGCCGCGTTCTCTGGGCACAAGATGTGCGGCCCGACCGGCGTCGGTGTGCTCTACGGCAAGGCGGAGCTGCTGGCACAGCTGCCGCCCTTCCTTACTGGCGGTTCCATGATCGAGGTGGTCAAGATGGAGGGCTCGACCTTTGCCGAGCCGCCGACTCGCTTCGAGGCCGGAACTCAGATGACCAGCCAGGTCGTTGGTCTGGGGGCCGCGGTGAAGTTTTTGAGCGAAGTGGGCATGGAGGCCATCCACGCCCACGAGCAGAAGCTCACCGCATTGGCTTTGGACAAGCTTTCCGAGATTCCTGGTCTACGCATCATCGGCCCCAAAAACACCGAGGATCGCGGGGGAGCGGTCTCCTTCATCGTGGAGGGCATCCACCCGCATGATTTGGGCCAGGTGCTTGATGCTCATGGAGTGTCCATCCGAACTGGTCACCACTGCGCGTGGCCACTGCACCGCGCGTGCAAGGCTAATTCGACCGCACGCGCTAGCTTTTACCTGTACAACACTGAGGACGAGGTCGACGCCCTCGTAGAGGCGGTGCGGGCTGCCCGTGCTTTCTTTGGAGTGAGCGAATGAACCTAGATTCCATGTACCAGGATGTGATCCTGGACCACTATAAGAACCCGAAATTCTCCGGCCTGCGCGATGGCCAGGCTGAGGTTCACCACGTTAACCCCTCGTGCGGCGATGAGATCACGCTGCGCGTGAAGCTGTCGGCCGACGGCAAAACTGTGGAGGACGTGTCCTACGACGCTGAAGGCTGCTCCATCTCGCAGGCTTCGACCTCCGTCATGGCGGAAGAAATCGTAGGCATCCCGTTGGAGGAGGCCAACGCCAAGCTCGAGGAGTTTGACCGCATGGTGACTTCCCGCGGCGAAATTGAGGGAGACGACGAGATCATTGGGGATGGCGTCGCTTTTGCCGGCGTGGCCAAGTTCCCTGCCCGTGTTAAGTGCGCGCTGCTGGGGTGGAAGGCCTTCCAGGCTGCCACCGCGCAGGCGCTGACTGAATTGGAGAAGTAGATGGCGGATACCACTAACGATAGCCAGCCGACCGACCCGTATCAGGACGAGAACGCCTCCTTCGCCGGCGGCGGAGTAAAGCCTGAACAGACCGAAGAGCAGATTGCCAAGGCATTCGACATCACCGAATACCTCCGGGACGTCATCGATCCGGAGCTGGGCATCAACGTTGTTGACTTGGGCCTGGTCTACGACCTCTGGCTCGAGGACATTGACGGTAAGAACACCTGCGTCATCAACATGACGCTGACGTCCCCTGCGTGCCCGCTGACTGACGTCATCGGTGAGCAGATCGACGACGTCGTCGTGGGCAACAAGCTTGCCGACGCCGTCCAGCTCAACTGGGTGTGGATGCCGCCGTGGGGCCCGAACATGATCACCGAAGAGGGCCGCGAGATGCTCCAGGCCCTCGGCTTCGCGGTCTAATCGTTTCGCTGCCCCACAGTGGGCAAGGACGCCGGATCCAGCGCCGAGGAGATGATATCGACGGCTTCTTCTTGGGTTGCCGCGGACTGAAGGCGAACGCGGAAGTCCTCCTTCATGATTGCCCGTGCCAGCTTGGAAAGCAGCTTGAGGTGTTGCTTGCCGGCGTCGTCTGGCACGGCAATGAGGAACACCATCGTTGTGGGCTCCTCACCCTGTGCCCACGTGATTGCTTCGGGAAGACGTGCAAAAGCCAAGGTAGGAACCTTCACGCCAGCTGAACGGGCATGCGGGATCGCCACGCCATGGCCCACGCCGGTAGAGTGCTTCGTCTCGCGCTCAAGAGCCGCTGTGAGCACCGCAGAAGGATCAGCAAAGCGAGGAGAAACTAGCCGCACTAGTGCTTCGATGGTTTCGTCGCGAGTACTGCCCAGACTGTGGTCGAGGCTCACCGTTTCGATAGACAGCAGTGGTTGTCCCAGATGCGAGCTTTCCGCCGCGTTTGCTGAAGCTTTGTCCGCAGCGCCCTGGTCGCTCTTGCTCTCATTCTTCTCTGTCGTTTTCTTATGCTGAGTAAGTGCGATTAAGAGGAGCATGACTGATGCACAGACGACAACGCCAATAAGCAATGCCACGAAGAAGCCCACGACGTTGTCGACAGCACCGAGCACTGCGACGATGGGGCCGCCGTGCATGACATGGTCTTTAACTCCGAATGCGCCTGCTAGGCCACCGGCAACCGCACCGCCGATGACGTTCGCCGGAATGACCTGCAGAGGGCGTGCAGCGGCAAGGGGAATTGCGCCTTCCGTAATGCCGAATAGCCCCATGAAAAGCGCGGCGATACCGGCGTCTTTTTCGGCCTTATTAAACCAGGCACGGCGGGCAAGGGTGGCAGCGCCTACCGCCAATGGCGGTACAGCGATAGCGGTAGCGGCCATTCCCATAGGGGCTGCATTACCAGCGGCAATCATGCCTCCACCAAAGAGGAACGCTGTCTTGTTGAAGGGGCCGCCCATGTCAAACGCGATCATCGCGCCGATAACGAGGCCAAGCACAACGACAGAGGAGCCTTGCATTCCTGCGAGGTACTCGGTCATGGCTTCAAATGCGCCAGCTATCGGTGAGCCGACCAGGTAAATGAAGATAAGACCCACAATGAGGGTGGTGAAAATCGGGATAACGATGATCGGCCAAATCGGGGCGATGTATTTGTTCACCGGAATCTTCTTGATCCCGAGCGCCACATAGCCGGACAGGATGCCGGTGACGATACCTCCCAAGAACCCGGCACCTGCTTCAGATCCGTAGAGTGATCCAGTCGTAGCGATGAGGCCAGTAATCAGACCAGGCGCCAACCCAGGACGGTCCGCAATGCCCACTGCGATATAGCCGGAAAGAATCGGCACCATGAGCGAAAAGGCCAAACCACCCAGCTCGTTCAGCGTATTCCAGAAGGAATCCTCGGGAATTGCCAAGCCTTCGGGCGTCGGGGTTCCTCCAATTGACAGTGCTACTGCGATGAGGAGACCGCCGGTCACCACGAACGGGATCATGTGGGATACACCGTTCATCAGCGCTTTATAGAGGGTCTGTCCCACGGCGCGCGCGCCATGGGCACTGCCGGAGCTGTCCTCGCGCTGAGATCCCTTCGGCTCTTCGGCAGAAAACTTTTCTTCCCATTTCGACGCGGACAGCGAACGGCGGAGGAGCTCCTTTGGGTGCTTAATAGCTTCATCGACGCCCGTTGCTGCCAAGCGCTTGCCGCGGAAACGATCCTTGGCAATCACAGTGTCGGCGCCAATTACGATGGCATCGGCTTCTTCGATGTCCTTAGCGCTAAAGGTGCCTTCGACACCGATTGAGCCGTGGGTCTCAACTTTGATCCGGTATCCAAGTTCCGCGGCAGCGGCCTCGAGGTTTTCAGCCGCCATGTAGGTATGCGCAATACCAGTTGGGCAGGCGGTAATCGCGAGGATTAATGGCGGTTTCGATGTGGCTGATGTACTCATGATGTCAATGTAGGCACATCTTTCATCTTGTATAGGTCAAGCGCGCCGAATCCGGGCCACGAATTTCCAGATGACTTATCCTCCGTACCGTTAGCTTTACGTCGATCAGCGCCCTGCCGCTGGTTCGGGTTTAACTGCCCTGGTTGCTAGACTGTTTCGACGTGATTGTGACCAATGATTTCGAGGTGCGCGTGGGCGCACGCACGCTTCTCGACGCCCCCGGCCAGCACCTCCGCGTACAGCCGGGTGACCGCATCGGGCTGGTCGGCCGCAACGGCGCAGGAAAGACCACGACGATGCGCATTTTGGCGGGGGAGACCGAGCCTTATGGCGGTTCGGTAACGCGCTCTGGCCCCATTGGTTACCTGCCGCAGGATTCCCGCGAGGGCAACATCGAACAGACCGCGCGCGAACGCGTGCTCTCGGCCCGTGGTCTCGATGAGATCAAGCGGCGCATGGCCAAGCAGCAGGAACTCATGGAGACGGCAACGGACGACAAGTTCCGCGATAAGGCCATCCGCAAGTTCTCGCGCTTGGAAGAGGAGTACCATTCCCTCGGCGGCTACGAGGCGGATTCCGAGTGCGCACAGATCTGTGACAACCTTGGCCTCCCGCAGCGCGTCTTGGATCAGCAGCTCAAGACGCTCTCCGGTGGCCAGCGCCGCCGCGTGGAGCTGGCGCAGATTCTTTTCGCGGCGTCGGCAGGCTCCGGCAAGTCCCAGACCACGCTGCTTCTCGACGAGCCCACGAACCACCTCGACGCAGATTCCATCACCTGGTTGCGCGGCTTCCTGTCGAAGCATGAGGGCGGGCTCATCATGATCTCGCACGACGTGGACCTGCTCGAGGCCGTCTGCAACAAGGTCTGGTTCCTCGACGCCGTGCGCGCCGAGGCGGATGTCTACAACATGGGCTTTAAAAAGTATCTCGATGCCCGTGCGACCGATGAGGCCCGCCGCCGCCGTGAGCGCGCCAACGCGGAGAAGAAGGCGGCCGCCCTGCACAAGCAGGCCGCAAAGCTCGGCGCTAAGGCGACGAAGGCCGCAGCAGCTAAGCAGATGCTGCACCGCGCTGAGCGCATGATGAACGAGCTCGATGACGTGCGTGTGGCCGACAAGGTTGCCCACATCAAGTTCCCGGAGCCGGCTCCCTGCGGTAAGACCCCGATGAACGCGAAGGGCCTGACCAAGATGTATGGCTCGCTTGAAGTCTTCGCGGGCGTGGACTTGGCCATTGATAAGGGCTCGCGCGTCGTCGTGCTGGGCTATAACGGTGCCGGAAAGACGACCCTGCTCAAGCTTCTAGCGGGCGTGGAGCGCACCGACGGTGAGGGCGGTATTGTCTCCGGCCATGGTTTGCGCATCGGCTACTTTGCCCAGGAACACGACAACATCGACCCAGACAAGACCGTGTGGGAAAACACCATCGAGGCTTGCCCCGATGCAGGCCAGCAGGATTTGCGCGGTCTGCTCGGTGCCTTTATGTTCTCCGGGGATAAGCTGGAGCAGCCCGCCGGCACGCTCTCCGGCGGTGAAAAGACGCGTCTTTCCTTGGCCACGCTCGTGTCCTCGCGCGCAAATGTGCTGCTTCTCGACGAGCCCACGAACAACCTCGACCCCCAGTCCCGCGAGCAGGTTCTCGATGCGCTCGGTACTTATACCGGTGCCGTAGTTCTGGTAACCCACGACCCAGGCGCGGTAAAGGCCCTCAACCCAGAGCGTGTCATCATCATGCCTGACGGCGACGAGGATCTGTGGAACGACGAATACATGGAGATCGTTGAATTGGCCTAGGGGCTAGTTCCTTACTCCGGTTGCAGCAACGGCAGCGCTCTTTGTTCTTCTGGTCACCGTGATACTTCGTGGCCTTCCATAAAACCTATAGTGCGCTAGAATCGGGGGCACACTCACGCACCGCTCAAGGCTCTTTTCTTGGGTCCTTCCGGCTTCCCACGCACAGGGTCTAGTAGCGCTACGACCCCAGCCATGCTGCAGCAGGAGAGGACTGAAGCCATGAGCCACACCGATACCCTCGATTCTGTCATTGAACCACTGCTTACCGGTTTAGTGAGCAAGCGGCCTGAAGTCCGTGTGGACTGGGCCTTTGCCGAGCTTAAGGAAGGTATTGAGTCAGGTCAGTGGGATGGCCACATCGACCAGGTTCGGGATCGCCTCACCGGTTACCTGCGCACGGACAAGGTGTGGACCAAGGTCATGGCCGCGCGTTTACTCACTGTCCTCGCTGAGTCTGGCCACTTTCATTACGAGGACTATCTCACCTTCCGCGCATGGTACGTCACTGAAGAAGACACGCGTGGCATAGTCAAGGACGTCGGACACGTCATGGCGGTCGGCTACGGCGCGGACTACGTGGAAACCTGCGTGCGCATGGGGATGATTCCTGCCGTGGAAGGCGCGGCAATTATTTCTTGCCGCCTGCGCGTCCCAGGGGGAGTGTGGCACGACGATGAGGCAGAACGCTTGGCGCGTGCTGCGTGCACGACGATTGCTAAGAGCACCTCGCCGCACATTCTAGAAATATGGACTGAGCGCCTGAGCAATACAGTCCTCAACGAGGGAGTACGCAATGGTAACCGCGCGGTAGTGGAAAACTTCGCCCGCTTTCTCACTGCCACAGCGCACATGGTGCGTAGTGAACCCGAGAAATGGGGAATCGACGTTGACCGCGCGCAACTAGCACTACCGTTAATAGCGGAACTCGAAGACAAACTCCGCAACGCCGGCGCATAGGTAGTCTCTTTCCACCAGTGAAAGCGCCATTTAATGTTCGCGCGCAGCACTGAAGAAGCGCACCCTATCAACCTCCATCGGCTGGGGCCGCTGCCAAGGATAGCGATCCGGGGTGGCCATAACAGGCGAGCTCAGCTGCAGGAGGGCGTCCGTGCCTGCGGGGCCGCCTACTGTCAGCTCGCCATCGCGTATTTCAACCGCTGAGGCAAAACTGCGGTCAACGCTCTTGTGCTGCACAATGGCAGTTGGTATCTCAGCGAAGACAGTTCTTCCGCGCCGCAGAACGGTAGCATCGTCGGAGATATAACTGGGGCGAATGCGCTCAGCGGCAATCAACCCCCACACGAAAATGATGGCCCACAGCGACAGTAGTAGCGCCACAACCCGAACCGCACCTGCGGGGAGAATCAGGTGGACGACTACCATTTCAACCACCAACACCGCGGTGACAAACCCAAGCATTTGCAGCCTGCCCGGAGGGTGGGGAAGTGCCTGAGCACCAGCGGGGAGCAAAGTCTCGCCGCGTATCCAAAGCCACAAATCGCGGTAGAGGCTAAGTTCATACCTTGCCAATCGGAATCCAGGATGTTTTCCGAGGAATCTCCTTATCCTATCCATGTGGCGCTCCCGCCAGTACCGCGAGCGCTCTGCCCTGTGCACCGGTAGTCGGTGCATCGGTGGCACTCAGCGGGACCTTACCTGGGCGCAACGTAGGATAGATTCCCCGCATGAGGCCACGTTCGCCTAAATGCTGCAGCTTGGCGACGATTACCGTGACCTCGCGATCATTCGGGGACAATGCACCCAGTTTTCGCCATAGCGATTCAACCTCGCGGAGAACTCTCAAACATTCGGCATCTTCAAGGTTCTCGCGCAATTGTTGCCAGGTTCCTTCCGTCGCGACACCACACAGCGCCATCAGATCCCAGGAATCACGCTCAAGCTGCAGCATCGCGGGATCATGGATCGCCTCTTTGAGTGATTCGCGGATGTCTCGTGGAGTCCCGTTGGGTGCTTGGGCAAGGGCGCGTAAGCGTTCACGTTGGTTCTTGAGCCGAGCGATGCGCTCGTCGAGCACGCCAAATGAACGATCGATAGCATCCGGCAGATTTACGTCGGCGACGGGGACACCGGCGTCGATCAGCGCCCGCGCGCGCAGCACCGAAGCCAAGTCAGAAACAGAATAGTCGCGGTAGTTCCCGCTGGTGCGGGCGGGTTCAGGAACCGCGCCCGTCTCGTGTAAATGTCGTACAGAACGAACTGAGCATCCAGCGACCGCGGCGACGTCCGATATCTTCATAGGACAAAGCTAAACCCTCACATGGTGTGAGGGTCAAGTGCTTGGTGAAAACTAATCCGAGTTGCTGAGGTCTTAGTTTCGGAAGCCGTGCACCGGCGCCGGGATGAAGCCACCGCGGTTGATGAAGGTGGAGTTGCCCACCTCATTGACCGGAATGACCGGAGCATAGCCGAGCAAGCCGCCGAAATTGACCTCATCGCCAGCTTTGGTTCCCGGGGCGGGGATAACGCGCACGGCGGTCGTCTTATGATTCATCACGCCGATGGCGGCTTCATCAGCAATCATGCCGGCAATAGTTTCCGCAGAAGTATCGCCCGGAATGGCGATCATGTCCAAGCCCACCGAGCAGATGGAGGTCATGGCCTCCAGCTTGTCGATGGAAATAGCGCCGGTGCGCACCGCATCGATCATGCCCTTGTCTTCCGAAACCGGGATGAAGGAACCAGACAGACCGCCCACGCGGGAGCAGGCCATCATGCCGCCCTTCTTGACGGCGTCGTTAAGCAGTGCGAGGGCTGCCGTCGTTCCGTGCGTGCCCACCTGATCCAGACCCATGTGCTCCAGGATGTGCGCGACGGAATCTCCCAGCTCGGCAGTGGGAGCTAGGGAGAGGTCAATGATGCCAAAGGGTACCCCGAGGCGCTCCGAGGCCATCGAACCAACGAGCTGTCCGGCACGCGTGACCTTGAAGGCGGCCTTCTTGACCTCCTCGGCGACTTCATTAAGGGTGGCGCCCTCCAGGGATCCGAGAGCACGGTCGACAACACCCGGCCCAGACACACCGACGGAGACAACGCAGTCCGGTTCCTCGATACCGTGGAAGGCACCGGCCATGAAGGGGTTATCGCCCACGGAGTTGGAGAAGATCACGAGCTTCGCACAGCCGATGGCGCTGCGGTCCTTGGTGAGTTCGGCAGCTTCCTTGATGATGCGTCCCATCTGCGCTGCGGCGTTCATGTTGATGCCGGCGCGCGAGGATGCGATATTCACCGAGGAACACACCAGGTTGGTCTCAGCCAGCGCTTCCGGGATAGAGCGGATGAGTGTCTTTTCCGCAGTGGTGGCACCCTTTTCAACCAATGCGGAGTAGCCGCCGACGAAGTTAACACCTGTCGTCTCAGCGGCGCGATCCAGTGCACGGGCGACGTCGACGGGGTGTCCTTCTACGCCAGCCACGATAAGTGAGATCGGAGTGACGGAAATACGTTTGTTGACGATCGGGATGCCGAGCTCGGCCTCGATCCCTTCGCAGACTTCCACGAGCTGAGCCGCGCGGGTGGTCACGCGATCATAAACGGCCTCTGCGGTAGCTTCCATGGTGGAGCGCGTGCAGCCGAGCAGCGAGATCCCCATGGTAACGGTGCGGATATCGAGGCGGTATTTCTCGATCATCTCGATGGTGTCGAGAATACTGACGGTGTTGAAGCGATTAAGCATGACTGATTCTCGCTCCTAAATTTCATTCATGGCGGTGAACAGTGCTTCCGACTGCACGCGAATGGATTGTTTGATGGACTCACCGACGGTATTCATCCGCTCCTGAATCTGCTGGATGCTGACCTCATTCTCATCGAATTCGACGCGCAGGATCATCGTGAAGTACCCAGACATGAGGGTCTGAGAGACGTCAACGATGTTGATCTTGAGCTCAGCGAGGGCGGTGGAAACGGCAGAGATAATTCCGGTGTTATCAACACCGGTAACAGTCATGATGGCGATCATAATTTGATTGTAGCCCGTCGGTTTTTCACGCTGCCCTGGGGTCATGCAGGATAGCGAGCCGGCGCGTACGGTGGCGCACATGACTGATACGACAACAACTACGCGCAAGAAGGTTCTGTACATCGGCGGCCACGGCAAGGTTGGGCTCTTGGTGGCGCCCAAGCTTGTCGACGCCAACCTCACCGTCCATTCCCTCATCCGCAACCCGGACCAGGTCTCTGATATTAAGGCCCTCGGTGCCGCCGAAGTGGTTCGCGATCTCACCGAGCTTTCTGTTGAGGACTGGGCAGAGCTTTTGGCTGACTATGACGTCGTCGTGTGGGGCGCCGGAAATGGTGGCCGTGCTGGTGCGGAGGTGACGTGGGCGGTCGACCGTGATGCGGCGCTGGCATCTATTGCGGGTCTGGAAAAGCTTTCTGCCGAGGGCAAGAACACTCCCGCCTACATCATGATTTCCTACATGGGCGCTACGGAGAACACGACTGATCCTGCGGATGAGAAGTGGTACGCCTACGTGGAGTCCAAGAAGGCCGTAGACAATAAGCTCAACTCAACCGACCTCACTTACCTCATCCTTGGCCCGGCGGCCCTGACGGAAGAGCCTTCGCGTGGCATCACCGTGCTAGATAAGGACGCAGAGCGCACCGGTAAGCTGACGACCTCCCGGGAGCTTGTCGCTGAGGTTGTCACCGAGGTCGCTGGCCGCGATAGCTTCCCGGCCTCGCCACTGGAGTTCATCGATGGCGATAGCAGCGTGAAGGATATCTAAAATCGAGCGGACGCCGCCGCGTCAAGCGCGGCGATGACTTGCTCTCTGCTCAGTTGGTGGTGGAGGCTCGCATAACGAAGTGGCTTTGTGGACAGGTGGGCCGCGATATACCACCCTGTGGGGTGCTTGAACGTCGCTTGGCTTTGGAACCGTACCACGGCCACACCCTGCTCCCGGAAGGAGCGGGGAGAAGTGTGGGACTCAAACTCATCGCTGATGATTTCTTGAACTGTGCCATCTGGAAGGAACAGGCGCACCTTCGCCTTGTAGTAGTACTCGGTGGGATCAGCGTGTGGCACGTGTCGACCTGTTTGCCAGATCTCACTGAGCAGCGCGGGATAATACTCGATCCACCCATTCTCCGACGCCGTCCGTAGGCGGCGAGCACCCCACGTAGAGCTCCGAATTGCTCGAATGTTCCGACCGGCCGCCACGATGAGGACAAGGACGAAGACTGAAACGGCCAATCCCTGCCATCCGGAGCTAATAGACATATCTTCGCCGATAAAGGCTGATAGTGCGATAGCTAGGCCCACTACCGCCGTGATGAGGTTGTTCCGTAGGCTTCGCCATTCAGGTGTGGCGCCGCCTGGGAGTGGCCCAGTCGCGGCGATCGCGCGAACAATACTAGATGTGCTTGATCTCAAGTTCGGGGCGGACACAGAACGCCGAGTGCGGGGAATGAGCCTCTCGGAGTAGTGGTGTTCCGGGAAGTCGAATGGTGCTAAAGCGTGGTCAGACATTCTTATCACTAACTTCTTACCCAGTTCCGCTCTGCAAAAGACAGTGCTGCTTCAATGTTCTTTTGGCGCAGACCATTGTGCAGTTCTGGCTGCGGGTTGTCTGCATCTGCCCGATATCCCACCACGCCCCATCCGTTATTGTGGTTGAAGTCCACGGTGGCGACGAGGGGCCCGTCGGCAAGCAGCCGGCCACGCAACTTCAGCCAGTTCGGGTTTGGAGCAATGAATTCCTCGGTCATGCTTTTCGTCAATGATCCGTCTGGCTGCAGGATGAGAACCGGGGCGGTGTAGTAAAAGTCGGTACTGTCGTCGTAATCAACGCGGCGCCTATAGGTCAGCTCGCCGATCAACGCGGGGCGGTACTCAATCCATCCATTCGTCCACGCGGTGCGCAGCCTCGTCGATGCGCCCCAGCGGCCCCGCACAAGCATCACCACGATAAAGATAAAGACCAGCGCGGCAAGCCCGATGACAATGCTGGCTATCGGTATCCCGCCGACGGTTCCCTCTGCGCCTGGGAAGAGGACAAAGAGCAATACTGCATGGGTGATAGTGAAAAACATTGCCATGACACCCATGGAGATGAGGATGAATCCAACGATGATCGTGCCGAGATTCGCTTGGCCGATCGGTCGCCCGACACTATCTATAGCTTCGCGTATACCGCTACGATCCACGTTGGGGTTGGGCTGTTGCGACCGGCTATTTGGTAGCAGTGTCG
>NZ_KV806830.1:0-2340 GCF_001811845.1 Corynebacterium sp. HMSC062E11 | reverse complement strand
ACCTCACCAACACATCCTGTCGTTTAGGCCTTATTTGAGGCCAGAGTTACAAACATAAAGAACCCTGTGAGCACCATGAACATTGGGACTGCCTGTGGCCTGCAAGTTTAGAATTTCTCTTGAACGGAATGGCCATGACGTGCATGGACACCGTTAATCATGGGCAAATTTTGCCCTTGCAGAGGGTGGCGGGGGCGGGTAACGTCTCAGGTTGAGTCCAGTTTGCCTTCAGGAACGCTGAAGATGCTTCCAAATCTAACCGAGGGCGGACTGCTGACCGATTCCCTAATCGTTCTCATGAAAGGATTCTTCATGGATATGAAGAGTTTCAACGGTTCTGCTCGTCGCCGCGGCACGACGATTGCAGCCGCCGCTCTTTCCGTCGCTATGGTTGCGCCCTTCGTCCACCCGGTAGTCAGCCCGGCTTCTTCGCCGGCTGCTATCGCTCAGGAGGCAGCAGCCGGTCAGGATCGCAGTGTAGATACTCGAGGCACCTCGGAGGCCACTGCCATTAAGGCAGACGGCACTTGGGGTCAGAAACAGGGCTACCAAGGCACGGTTTACCTAAATCGTGATGGCCGCGTGTACATAAAGGATGACGCCGACGAAGCTATGGCTGGTGTCAAGGTCTTCCTGCAGTACGTCAACGGCAAGGGCCAAGTTTCGCCCATCTACTACACCACCTCTGATTCTGAGGGCAAGTTCGTCTTCGACTTGTCCAAAGCACCGAAGGATGGCCTAGGCAGACCAATCGAGTTCAAGCTGTCTGGTGATGGGAAGTTCCAGGTCCGTACGTGGGCTGCGAACCCAGATCCAGCAAAGTATATGACGGCTGCCGGTGGAGACATGTACAGTGGACGCTTCCACAACCGTTTGACCCGTGTATGGGAGAGTTGGGATTTTACGGCTGGCATTAACCGCATTGTGGGTGCCAAGGTTATATTCCAAGAGCGTTCAAACCTTGACGGTTGGCTTGCCAAGCCGGAAGCGGAGTGGACCGAGGCGCCGACGGCCGATAAGCAATGGCCCGAAACTGGTATCTATGGCCGCGCGCATGGCGAAGGATGGTGGGAGAACAATGAAGGAGGGGGAGGGATACCGGACTATTACTCCAAGGACTCTCAGGACCGTGCCGCGACCAATGTCAAGGTTGTTGGTTCTTATGTCAATGATGAGGTAGCGCGTGAGTTTGATGCTTGGAAAGACGCTCACAAGGGGCATAGCCGCGAGCAATTCCGTGTTGCGCAAAAGGAAATTGTCGATGCATACCAAGCCAAGCATGGCGTTGGCTCCCACATTGCTGAGTCCCGAGTGGCTTATGTAAAAGATGATGGCTCTTTCTACCTGCCGTTCGCTGGCTTGTACGGTACAAGCCGCGACAAAAAGGGGAACAAGGTAACTGAAGAGGAATGGGGTAAAGTTGTCCCCCCAGAGGATGAAAACCACAACAGCCTCACGCAGTGGGACGGTACCTCCTTAACGAAGCGCACGCGTCACATCAACAGTGACTACATGTACCTGTACCCAGTAGTTGGCGACAACCGCGAGGTTTGGAATGCTAACTATCCGGACAATATGTTCCAGAGCCCTACAGCCCCATTGAACGGCAGGGACGAGGCAGGCCGCAACATCTGGAAGCAGAATTTCGCACTGCTGACTCCGCGCCCCATCCACGACGTGTTCAACTACGATAACGCGTCCGCTATTGCAGCTCCTGGTGACACTGCGAAGTCGAAGACGACTGGTCTGGTCCCCAACCAGCAGTACGCTATTGAGTGGTTTGCAGACGGTGAATCTACTGGTGAGATTTGCACTGTCACGGCTAACGATCTTGGTGAATTGGAGTCGTGCGACTTCACGGTCCCGAATGATCTCTCCAAGCCGACTGTGTACTCTTCTCAGGTCTTCTCTGCCGATGCTTCGGGTAAGCCAACGGGCACGCTCCTTTTGGCTGACTCCTTCTTGGCAGACCCGACCGTCGTTAAGTACGACGAGACCAAGGGAACAGCCAAGGAAAAGGACCTTGAAGTAAAACCTTCCTTCGACAATCCGAAAACTGATGCCGAAGAGAAGATGCCGGAAGGTGCATCCTTCGCGTTCGCTGATCCTGCTGCCGCTAAAGCCTTGGGCCTGGACATTAATCCTAAGACCGGCGCAATCACCTGGCCTAAAGATAAGCAGGTTGAAGGTGAAAACGAGGTGCTCGTAAAGGTCACGTGGACGCCTGTCGAGGGCGCTGACCCGGCTACCCGCGAAGTACCGGCGACGTTCAACCTGGCTGCGCCTGCTGCGAAGGACGCGGACAACTATGAGCCGAAGGGTCAGGATCAGACGGTTAAG
>NZ_KV806829.1:0-336 GCF_001811845.1 Corynebacterium sp. HMSC062E11 | reverse complement strand
AAGTCGTGTGGTCCCCCTTCTCCCGAAGTTACGGGGGCATTTTGCCGAGTTCCTTAACCACAGTTCACCCGAACGCCTTAGTATTTTCAACCTGACCACCTGTGTCGGTTTAGGGTACGGGCCATACATCCACATCGCTAGAGGCTTTTCTCGACAGTACTAGATCACCAACTTCACCCACATTCGGGCTACGCATCACGCCTCAGGTTAAACGGTGTGCGGATTTGCCTACACACCACCTCACACGCTTACACCAACAATCCACTAAGCGGCATGGCTACTACACTGTGTCACCCCATCACTTGAACCACACATCAGGCCCCACGACATCAACAA
>NZ_KV806828.1:0-896 GCF_001811845.1 Corynebacterium sp. HMSC062E11 | reverse complement strand
TCCTCGCCCGGCTTAGACGGGGTCGTGGACTCACAGGTCTCGTCACCCGGCTTGTTCGGAGTCGTCGACTCAGACGGCTCAGTGGTCTTCTCAGTCGTCTTCGGAGTCGTCGACTCAGATGGCTCCTCACCAGGCTTATCCGGGGTCGTAGACTCACACGGATCGTTCGGAGTGGTGGACTCACCCGGCTTACCCGGAGTGGTCGACTCACCAGGCTTGCCCGGAGTCGTTGACTCGCCCGGATTATTCGGGGTAGTCTCCTCGCCCGGCTTAGACGGGGTCGTGGACTCGCAAGTCTCGTCGCCCGGCTTGTTCGGCGTGGTGGACTCAGACGGCTCATCCTTAGAGGTCACAGTCTGAGCCTTATCATTGATGTCCTCGTGCTTAGCAATGTCGTTCGGGTTCTCCGGATCAGTACCCGGAGTCTCCTCGCCCTTGTCGTTGACCTCAACCGAAGTCAACTCCTCAAAAGCAACCGCAGCCTCAACCGGCTTAGTCACAGACTCATCAACGATGATCTCAACAACAACCTCACCGTTAGCAGACTCCGGAGTAAAGGTCTTCTCACCCTCACCCAGAACGGTCTTGCCGTCCTCCTTGGAAATCAGCTCAGCGAACAGAGTGTATTCCTTACCCGGAACCAGGTTCTCGTAGGTAACACGGTCGTTGACCTGCGCACCAGCAACAACCTGGGTTGCACCGTTAGCGAAGTCAGCATTCGTCGAAATCTTCGGCTTACCAGACTCATCACCCGGCTCACGCGGAGTCGTGGACTCAGACGGCTCCTCACCAGGCTTATCCGGCGTGGTGGACTCACACGGGTCATTCGGGGTCGTGGACTCACCCGGGTTGTTCGGAGTGGTCTCCTCGCCCGGCTTAGACGGGGTCGTGGACTC